>JBDHGI010000089.1:0-16163 GCA_039589955.1 Gemmatimonadota bacterium
GGAGGGCGAACGGATTGACACCCGCCATTCTGAGGACCTCAGCGGCTGGCGTCCAGATAGAGCTCCAGCCGGAACCCCCGGGGTGCCCGAACGGCCCACGCCGCATCCGTGCGGATGAGGCCCTCGAGCAGAGAGAGGCCGGCTCCCACGGCCACCAGCGTGTCCCCGGGGCCCCCTTTCCACGGCTCGCCGGCCCAACCCAGGTCGGAGAAGAGCCCGACGGAGCCGAAGGCGAAGTCCCGGCTCACCTCCCCCCGCGCCCGGGAGAAGGCGCGCCCTTCCGCGGCCCTCGGACCGTACCCCCTCAAGGAGATCGGCCCTCCCAGGATCCACCTCCGCTGCGGCGTCGGCTCACCCCACGCCCGTCCCAGGGCGGCCTCCAGCCTCAGCCCGACGTCCCGTCCGAGGGGAAGGGCCAGCGCTCCCTCCCAGGACGCGCGCACGTACTCGGCGACCCCGGTTCCCCCCTGGACGCTCAACACCATGCCCCCCCGTGGTCTCCGGGGGTCGGCTCCCCACCAGGGCGCGATCTCCGCGAGCCCCCCTACCTCCCATCCCTCGCCGGCCGCGGGGTTCTCGCGGAAGGCCCAGCCGTCGTCCGCCACGTGCGCGAGGGCAAACCGGGTTCGGGTCTCCACGGACCGGTGGCGCTCGGCATGCGCCCGAAGCCGGAGCGACCTGCGGCCGGGCGAGGGAGTCGTCCACTCCACGGAGGTCCCGGACCTCCGGTAATAGTCCCCGTCGTCTCGGCCCAGGAACAGGGCCGTCACCGAGTTCCCGATCCCCAGGGGCCGGCTCCGCTCCTCGACGCCGGCCAGCTCGTGGAAGACGCTCCACTCGATACGGCGTCGAAGGCCCTGCCCCGCCACGGAGAGGAGCACATTGGCCTCCCGGTCGGCGGTGGCCAGACGCGACTCGGCCGTGACCGACAGTGGTCCGACGGGAGAGCCCAGTCGGACCTGGCCCCGGGCTCCCATGGACAGCCCCTCGACCCGGTTGAAGCGCACGAGGTCGGTGCGCTGCGGTCCCCATCGGAACGTCCAGGGCACGCCCTCCTGAGCGCAGCCGGGGGCCGGCCCGATCGCCAGTGACAGGGCGGCGACCGCCAGCAGGCCCAGACGGGTGACCGGCCTCCTCAGGGCTCGGAGAAACGGACCTCCCGGAGGTCCCACCAGGGAACGAGGACGGTCTCCCCTTCTTCCAGCGTGACGTAGATGCCCCGGTTCCCACTGTCCACGTCGTTGGAGTCCTCCAACTCCAGGATCCGGCCGTCCCTCAGCGTTACTTCGGCGCCCCAGGTTCCGAGTCGTCGTATGGAGCTGACCCGACCGAGCTCGACGTGGTACGACACGCCCTCGCCCTCGCCATTGAGAAGCTCCCAGGTGGACTCCTCGTCGTTGTCCCAGCGAATCCATCCCGTGAGGACGTCTCCGGTCTCGGTCTCCACGCTCCCGTGGAGGGCGTGCCCGCCGTCAAAGTCGTCATATCCGCCGATGCCCTCGTCGGCCTCGTGGAAGACGAGCTCGTCGAAGGCACCCCATCTTACCACCACCTGGCCGAGATGGGGATCGGAGATGCTGATTCCCCGGTTGCCGTCGTTCACGTCGTTGGATCCGCGAAGCGTCAGAACCTCACCCTCCGTGAGGGTCACCCTGGCCCCGGACGAGCCGACCCTTTCGATGCGGGCGATGCTGGAGAAGGGGAACTCGACCTCCACGCCGCCCTCCCTTCCGTCCAGGACGTCGGAGGTGAGGATCTCGTCCATGTCCCAGGCGACCAGGCCCGTGAACTCGTCACCGGCCGTCGTCCGCAAGGTTCCCCGGAGTCGCCTCCCCGTCGGCGGAGGGGCGTCCCCAGGAGCCCGCATGAACTCCACCAGGTCCAGATCCCTCCAGCGAAGCTCGACGGGTCCCCGGTCGGCGTCCTCGATCACGAGGGACCTGAGCTCGTCGCCCAGGTCGGTGGATCCACCGTGAAGCTCCACCGCTTCGCCCGACTTAAGGGTCAGCAGGGCCCGATCGTCCCCCTTGACCTCGAGAGTCCGGAGGTGGCCGAACCGGATCCCCGATCTCGATGCCTCGGCGAGGGAGAGGTCGTCCCGGGACCAGGAGATGCGAAGCCCGAAGATGCTGACGCTCCGCTCCCTGGTGCGGTGCCGGAGATCCTCATCCAGGAGTCGGGCGTCCCTGGAGTTCTCCCACGGCAGGTCCTTGTCACCGTCCAGCACGTCTGACCAGCTTCCTTCGTTCCCGTCCCAGCGGAGATAGCCCACGTAGACCACCCCGGCCGCCGTCACGACCCGCCCGTAGAGGCGATCCCGATCGGACACCGCCTGATCCGATCCGACTACGCCCTGGATCCACCCTCCGGACGCCGCCACGGCCGCTGCCACCGTCATCCACAACATCGCTCCCATCGGTCGAAGCTCCTTCACACGATTCTCCCGTCGAGTGCCTCAGCACCTCCCCCACACCCCCAGAGCCAGCCTCATGCCACGAGGACATGAAGATCAACAAGATTTTGTGCTACAAATACTTATGCCCTTTCTCGCACAAGACGGGTGAAGTCGTTCCGTCATGCCCCTGGGACAGGCCCCGTGTCGCACTGTCACGGCCGACCCTATCTTGCGCACCCCTTTGACCTCTTGTGGCTCTCCATGATCTCGTTTCCGTCGGACACGTACTGCCACGTCGCACCGGGCCACCCATTCCACGGGCCCTATCACGACCTGGAGTACGGCTTCCCCGTCCGGGATGACGACGTCCTCTACGAGCGCCTGGTCCTGGAGATCAACCAGGCCGGCCTCAGCTGGCTCACGATCCTCAAGAAGCGGGAAGGGTTCCGTAGAGCCTACCACGGTTTCTCCGTCGCACGCGTGGCATCGTACGGCGACGCGGACCGGGAGCGCCTCCTCGGTGATCCCGGCATCGTCCGCAACCGCCTCAAGGTGTCCGCGGCCATCGAGAACGCCGGGACCATCCTGCGGCTTCGGGATCGTCACGGCTCCTTCGCCGCCTGGCTGGACGAGCACCATCCCCGGAGCAAGGAGGAGTGGGTCAAGCTCTTCAAGCGTCACTTCCGCTTCACCGGAGGCGAGATCACCGGCGAGTTCCTCCTGAGCACCGGATACCTGGCGGGAGCCCATCACCCGGCCTGCCCCGTCTACGAGACCATTCGACGCCTCGATCCTCCCTGGGCCCGGGCCGAAGGCGCATGAGCGCGTCGACGGGCGCGTTCCGGCCACGTCCGTTCGAGCCGGCTCGATGGGCCACGGGCCCCCACGCACAGACCCTCGCGGCAAGGGTGCTGCGGTCGGGAGCCCTCCTTCCCCTGTCCCGTCGGCGGTGGGAGACCCCCGACGACGACTTCCTGGACCTGGACATCGGGCCCGACACGGGCGGGGAGCCCGGCGTGGTGCTGGTGGTCCACGGACTCGAGGGGTCCTCGCGACGCCGGTACGTGCTCTCGGCCTGCCGAGAGCTCCTGCGCAGGGGGCTCATCCCCGTGGCCCTCAACCTCCGAGGGTGCAGCGGGGAGCCCAACCGGCGTCCCCGTCTCTACCATTCCGGGGAAACCGAAGACCTGACCTTCGCGTTGCGACGCCTGCGCGAGGCCTTCCCGGGGCGTGCCGTGGGAGCGTGGGGGTTCTCCCTGGGGGGGAACGCCCTCCTCAAGCTCATGGGAGAGCGCTCCGACGGGGGCCGCGGTCTCCTGGACGCGGCGGTGGCCCTGTCGGTGCCCTTCGATCTCGCGGCTGGTGGCGACCTGCTGGAGGGCACCGTCATGGGGCGGCTCTACACCGGCTACTTCCTTCGGTCCCTGCGACGGAAAGTCCGTGCCAAGGTGGCTCTCCTCCGACCGATCATCGATCTCGAGCGGACCCTCGCCGCCCGGACATTGAGGGAGTTCGACGAGGTCGCCACGGCCCCGCTTCACGGATTCCGGAGCGCCGATCACTACTACGAGGTGGCGAGCAGCAGCCGTTACCTCCGGGGGGTCCGGGTTCCGACCCTCGTCGCCCACAGCGTGGACGATCCCTTCCTCCCGGCGGAAGCCATTCCCCGCGCATCCCTGGAGGAAAACCCCTCCCTGGTGGCACATCTCCCGCCCTCGGGCGGGCACGTGGGCTTCCTCGAGGGGACCCCGTGGCACCCCGGGTTCTGGGGGGAGACCGAGGGCGCGCGCTTCCTGGCGGAGCGGCTGGGCGGAGACGGCCACCGCCCGAAGGACGGCGGGGAGCCTAGCCGGAGGATCGGGTCCTGAAGAACACCGGCCCGTGCCAGGAGTCCCTGGCGGGACGCTCGAGGCCCCGGGAGCGGAGCTCGGAGAGCCGCGTGAGCGTGGTGTCGAACACCGGGGTGTCCGGGTCCACGTCGCCCGCTTCGGTGAGACCGCGGAAGTCCGCCCGCGAAGCCACACGCACGCTTCCCCCGTCCCGATACCACACCGCCGAGTGATCCACCAGCGTGACATCGAAGTCACGGCCCACGTCTCTCAGGCGACCGACCAGGGCATCGATGGAGCATCCCGAAGGTGCCTCGACGTCGTCATCCACCCCCACCAGAAGGAACTGACGCTCCCACAGCTCCCTCCCGGAGCGGAGCGGAGCACCGTGGGCCGCCCACGAATCCAGGAAGGCATCGGCTTCCTCCTGAAGCCGGGACGCCTCCTCCGGGCTGAGGCGCCGGCTGGCCGGGAAGACCCAGAGCCGGCCATGGTCGGGCAAGGCGTTGAAGTCGATGCGTGGCATTGGAGCCTCCGGGTCAGCCCTTCGCCTCGACCGCAGGCTCGGGAGGAGCCTTGTCCAGCAGGACCGCGATCCAGCGGAGGTCATCGGTGTTCTCCAGCCAGATCTTGACCACCACGGTCAAGGGCACCGAGAGGAGGGCCCCGATCGGTCCCCAGATCCAGCCCCAGAACAGAAGCGAGAGGATGACCACCAGCGTGGACAGGCCGAGCCGACGACCCATCAGGTTCGGCTCGAGGATGTTCCCGAACACGGTGTTGACGGCGAAGTAGCCGAAGACCACCAGAAGGGCATGGCCCGGGGTGCCGTGGAGGACGACGCTGAGGCCGAGAGCCGGCACCGCCGCGATGATGGAGCCCACCGTCGGGACGTAGTTCAGGACGAAGGCGACGAGTCCCAGGAGCACCGGGAAGTCCAGCTCCATCACGTAGCACCACGCCCCCAGGATGAGGCCGGTCGCCAGGGAGATGACCGTCTTGATCCCCAGATAGGTCTGAATCTCCGCCACCACGACGGCCATCTGTCCATCCTGGCCGCCCTGGTCGCCGACCAGATACCTGAACTTCGGCGGAAAGGCCAGCGCTTCGCCCAGCATGAAGACCAGAATCAGGAACACGAGGAAGGTGGAGGAGAGGAACTGCGCAATCCTCCCCACGGCGGCCCCCGCCAGGTCCACAACGACGGCGGGGTTGAAGAGATCGGTGGTGACGTAGTCGCCCAGGGGCAGCCGGGTGCGCTCCTCGATGGACGCGGTCCATTCCGCCTGCAGGGTCTGGAGCTGCGCGGCGTAGCGGGGCAGCTGGATCTGCAGCTCGGGAATGGCCTGGCTGGCCAAGAGGATCAACAGGCCGAAGATCGCCATGGTCATCATGACCGTGATGCCGATGGCCAGGGCGGCGGGTAGCTTCCGGTGTCTGAGGAAGATCAGCACGGGAAGGCTGAGTATGGTCAGGAACAGCGCCAAGGACGACGGTAGGAGGATCGGAGCGGCCAGCTTGAGGCCAGCGACCACGACGACCAGACAGGCCAGGAAGAAGAGAAACCTGGCTCCGGGGTTCTGTTCGGTCCGGTCGAAGATCATCGAGCCATCGGTGTGGGTGGGGTGCAACGCCCCCTCGTTGCGTCGAGCGCGCCGAAGAGTACCCCGATTCACCGGGATGTGCCATAGCTTGGAGGAGCCCTTTCACCGAGCCCTGCAGCCATGAGCGAGACGGTACCGGATCCCTTCCCCATTCCCGACGATGACGGGGATCTCCTGCGCCAATGCCGGGTCGAGGTGTTCCGCGCCGGAGGGCCCGGAGGGCAGCATCAGAACACCGCCGAAAGCGGAGTGCGGCTGGTCCACCTTCCCACGGGCATTCGTGTCGTCGCGAGGGACGAGCGAAGCCAGCATCGGAACCGGGCCATCGCCCTCGAGCGACTGAGAGAGCGCCTCGAGGCACGGAACCGAAGGGCCGCCCCTCGGGTGAAGACGAGGGTCCCGGCACGGGAGAAGCGGAAGCGTCTCGATGACAAGCGACGGCGCAGCAAGACGAAACGGATGAGGCGGCCTCCGGACGTGGACCCGGAATCCTGAGGGGACCGCTTTCCCGCTCTCGGCAACCGCCCTAGGTTCGGGGGTTCGCACCGCCCGATCCATCCCGGCGGGCCGGTATCCCATCGAGAGCCATGTCCGACGTATCCCGTATCCGAGTGCTTCTCATCGACGACGACGAGATGGCACACTCCCTCATAGGGACGCTCCTCGGCCAGATTCCCTGGGCCTCCTTCGAGCTCGACTCCGCCACGACCTTCGACGAGGGCGCGGAATGGATCGCTCGGGGGGAGCACGATGTCTATCTGATCGACTACGTGCTGGGCCGGGAGTCGGGAATCGATCTGGTTCGGCGGGCCCGCAAGGAGGGGAACCGGGGCCCCATGATCCTCGTCACGGGCAAAGGCCACCATACCGTCGACGTCGAGGCCATGGAGGCGGGCGTATCGGACTACCTGGACAAGGGGACCCTCGATCCCGAACGGATGGAGCGCTCCATCCGGTACGCCATCGAGAGGGCGCGATCGGAGGCCGCCCTCCGGGACAGCGAAGCCCGGCACCGCTCCATGTTCGACAACGTGCCCATCGGCCTCTACCGGACGACGATTCAGGGGGAGCTCCTGGACGCGAATCCGGCCCTCATCCAGCTCGTGGGGCACCCCGACCGGGATTCCCTCGATTTCGGCTACGCTCGGAACTTCTTCGTCAACCCGGCGCACCGTCAGGCCTTCCTGTCCCGGCTCGACCAGTTCGGCGTGGTCCGGGGCTTCGAGAGCCATCTCGCCAGGCCGGACGGGAGGGTTGTGCGGATCCGTACCGCGGCCCGGGCCCATCGGGACGACGTGGGCCAGACGCTGTACATCGAGGGCGCCGTGGAGGACATGTCCGAGGAGCTGGAGGCCCGGGACCTCCATGTCCGCGCGGCTCGATACTCGTGGATCTACGGCGGATCGGGCGTCGCCCTGGTTGTGACGGACCTCGGTGGCATGATCCTGGACGCCAACCCGGCCTTCCTGCGCACCTTCGGTTATGACTACGACGAGGTGAGGGGGCGGATGCTCAAGAGCCTCGCCCTCGAGACCGACCAGACGGCTTTGGCGAGCGAGCTCGCCCGACTCGTCGCGCACGATTCGGACGTGTGCGAGTCCCAGCGGCGCTTCGTCGCCGCCGACGACGCAGTGATCTGGGCGAAGATCCGAGCCGGCACGGTCCGGAACAGCCGGGGATACCCGGATCACCTCCTCGTGCTGCTCGAGGATCTGGCGGAAGCCTGACCTCTCCGGCACCCCGGCGGTCCTTCGAGCGGACCGAGGGTCCCGCCACGTCCGGGCGGGCGCGGAGCCCGCGGACCGTGTCATCCGGTCCGCGGGCTCGCTCGATTACTGCCCCTGTCGTGGGAGTGGGCCCGGCAGGGCTCGAACCTGCGACCTACCGATTATGAGTCGGCTGCTCTAACCAACTGAGCTACGGGCCCGACGAGCCAAAGATAGCGTCCTGGCCCGTAGCTGGCAGGCCGGCACGGGTCCGGCCCCGGAGTGAGACCTTCCCGCCCGGCGACCGATCAGCCCGTGCCGCTCCCCGACCCGGCGCCCCCGGCGGGCGCCATGCCGTCGTGGTCGATGACCAGCACGACCCGCCGGTTCTGCCACCCGGCGTCACCGGGCCCGAACCCGGCGTTGACGAGGCGTCGGCTGTCCTCGCCGTAGCTCACCGCACGGACCCGGTCCGCATTGAAGCCCTCCACGTTGACCAGGTGGGCCTTCACCGACTCGGCCCGGCGCTGCCCGAGCCGGAGGTTGTATTCGCTGCTGCCCGCCGGGTCCGTGAAGCCCTCCACGGTGATGAGCGATCCGGGGTAGTACTCCCGGGCCACATCGCCGAAGCGGGTGAGAATCTGCCGCGCGGGCTGGCTCAAGCCATCGTCGTCGAACCCGAAGTGCACCGGGATATGGAACCGGAGGGCCGTCTCCAGCCGCTCCACGGTGGCCCCGAACTCCTCCTCGAGGGCGGCCACGTCCCTCTCCAGCGCAGCGAGGCGGGCCTCGGTCTCCGCGAGTCGCTGGCCCACGGCCTCGTCCCCGGCCTCCATCTGGGCGGTCAGATCCGCACGCAGCGACGCGATACTGTCGTCGAATTCCTGCTGGCCCACGTGAGCGCAGGCCGCGGTGAAGGCCAGGAGCGCGAGGACCGCCGACCTCCCGGACTTCCCAAGGCTCGTTCCTTCGATCTTCATGGTATCTCCTCTTCCCTTCTGCTGGATTGGAGCGACACGTGCAAGGTGCACCTCAAGAACCGGCGTGAGCATGCTGCACATATGATGCCAAACCTCGGGGCCTCTCGTAAACCGCCCCGCCGGACGGGGCTGCGCCTGCTCCTCTGGATCTTCCCGTCCGCCTCGCTACCTTGAGCGGCGGCCGGCCGACTCCCGGCACTGATCCGATGGCCCGATGTCGTCTCGGGAGACCCGCACATGAAGGTATTGGTGGTGGGCGCGGGAGAGGTGGGCTTCCACCTCGCGCAGCGCCTGTCGGAAGAAAGCCAGGACGTGATCCTCATCGAGTCCGATCCCGAGCGGGCCGAATTCGCCAGCGTGCACCTCGACGTCATGACGGTGGTCGGAAACGGCGCGTCCCTTTCCGTCCTCGAAAAGGCGGGGGTGCGTGGGGCAAGCATGATGTTGGCCGTCACGAGTCGGGACGAGGTGAACCTCGTCGCCTGCCTGGCCGCCAAGCGGCTCGGGGTCCAGTACGCCGTGGCGAGGATCTCCAGCCCGGAGTACTACGAGCGCGGCAGCGTCCTGTCCCGTGAGCACATGGGCATCGATCTGATGATCAACCCGGAGCGTGAGTGTGCCTGGGAGACGTATCAGCTCCTGCAGAGCGCGGCGGCGACGGACGTGGCCCAGTTCGCCGGCGGCCGGGTCCAGCTGATCGGCCTCCCTGTCCGAGAGGGCGCTCCGGTGGCGGGTCGGGCGCTGGAGGACCTCGCCGAGGAGTTCCGCGACAGTCACTACGTGACGGCGGCGATCGTACGGGACGGTGTGACGATCATCCCGAAGGGGGATACCCGGATAAGGGCCGGGGACCATCTCTACATCCTCACACCCACCTCGGAGACCCAGGGCATTCCGCCCCTGGTGGGATTCGACCGCTACCGGCTTCGCCGGGTCATGATCGCCGGCGGAAGCGCCGAAGGGGAGTTCCTGGCGGAGACCTTGGAGGAGCACGGCGTCGAGACGACGATCCTCGACCGGGACCGGCGCCGCTGCCTCGAGCTCGCGGAGAAGCTCCCCCGATCACTGGTGCTCCACGCCGACGCGACGGACCTGGAGCTCCTGGAGATGGAGGGCGTGAGCGGCATCGACGGGTTCGTGTCGGCCACGGGGAACGACGAGACCAACCTCCTGTCGAGCCTCCTTGCCAAGTCGGCCGGAGCCGCCAAGGTCGTGAGCCTCGTTCACAAGTTCGAGTACCTCAGGCTGGTGCCGAAGGTCGGAGTGGATGCCTCCGTCTCTCCCCGGATGTCCACCGTGAACGCCATTCTCCGGTATGTGCGGCGAGGCCGTGTCATGACCGTGGCCAGCCTGACGGGGATCGAGGCCGAGGCCATCGAGTTCCGGATCGACATCGGCACGCGCATCGCCGGCCGGGCGCTCAAGGACGTCGACTTCCCCCGGGGCGCCATCGTGGGGATGATCCTCCGGGACGGCGAGTTCATCCTCCCCCATGGTGACGACCAGGTCCTTCCGGGAGACGAAGTGATCGTCTTCTCCCTACCGGAAGCCATCCACGAAGTCGAAGAGCTGTTCGACTGATGTCACTTCGTCGGGTCGTCGCGGTCGTCGGGTTCCTCCAGGTGTTCGTCGCCCTCTTCATGGCCGGAGCCGGGGTCCTGGCCCTCATCCACGGTGACGGAGACGCCCGCGGCATCCTCGGCGCGGCGGCCATCACCTTCGTCGTGGGGTTGGTCGTGTACCGAGCCATCGAGGTGGGGGGGGAGATCACCCCGAGAGAGGGCTTCGCCATCGTGACGATGGCCTGGCTCACCACCGCGGCCTTCGGCGCCCTTCCCTATCTCCTCACGGGTACCCTCGCGTCACCGATCGCCGCCTTCTTCGAGTCCATGTCCGGCTTCACGACGACCGGGGCGACGGTCTTCTCCGACATCGAGTCACTTCCCCACGGCATCCTGTTCTGGCGCTCCATGACCCATTGGCTCGGAGGCATGGGGATCATCGTGCTGGTCATCGCCGTGCTCCCCTATCTCGGGGTAGGAGGCATGCAGCTCTTCCGTGCCGAGGTCCCGGGCCCGACTCCGGAGCGACTCCAGCCGCGGATCGCCCAGACGGCGAAGCTCCTGTGGCTGGTCTACGTGGGCCTCACTGCCGCCCAGGCCGTTCTGTACATGGCGGGGGGCATGGGCGCGTTCGATGCCGTGAACCACGCCTTCGCCACCCTGGCCACAGGGGGATTCAGCACCAGGAACGATTCGCTGGCCGCCTTCGACTCGCGCTATATCCAGTACGTCACCATCGTGTTCATGTACCTGGCGGGTGTGAACTTCTCCCTGCACTTCAGGGCGGCGACCGGGCGCTTCGGGTACGCGAGAGACCAGGAGTGGCGCTTCTTCACCTACGTCGTGCTCGGGGCGACCATCCTCATCGTCGGGCTGAATCTCCTCGCGTCGGGAGGCGGCATCGAGCTCGAGCCGGCGGTTCGTGAGGCCCTCTTCCAGACGGTGTCCATCACGACGACCACGGGGTTCGTCAGCGCGGACTACGAGGCGTGGGTGCCCGGAGGCCAGGCCGTGCTGCTCGCCTTGTTCTTCGTGGGAGGCATGGCCGGCTCGACGGGAGGGGGGATCAAGGCGGTTCGGGTGCTCCTTCTCCTCAAGGCCACCGCCAACGAGGTGCGCAAGCACCTCCATCCCAGGGCCGTTCTCCTGACGCGCATAGGCAGGAAGCCGGTGCGGGAGGACGTGCTGGCCAACATCGTCGGCTTCGTCATCCTCTACCTCATCCTGTGCCTGGCGGGCGCCGTTGTGCTCGGCTTCCTGGGCATGGACCTGATGACGGCCATCGGGGCGAGCATCGCAACCGTCGGGAACGTGGGACCGGGGTTCGGCGACGTGGGCGCCGTGGACAACTACGGTTGGATGCCGGGCTCGGCCCTGGGCTTTCTCAGCTTCCTCATGCTGGTGGGCCGGCTGGAGATCTTCACGGTCCTGCTGCTGTTCCACCCGGAGACCTGGAAGCGGCGTCGATCCTTTCACTGACGATCGCTAAGTTAATGGGCGAGCGGCGACCCACCGACGGCGCAAGCGAGACCCCCGGCCCATGACCGAACCCGATTGGACCGAGAGACGGTCCTGGATGGTATGGACCCAGATCCGTGACCGGGGTGTGCTCGACCCCCGGGTCCTGGAGGCCATGGGGCGGGTTCCGAGGGAGCGCTTCGTTCCCCCCGGGCTCGAGCATCACGCCTACGGGGACCGCGCGCTGAGCATCGGATACGGTCAGACCATCTCCCAGCCGTACATGGTCGCCATGATGACCGAGGCTCTGGCGCTGGAGGGCCCCGAGCGGGTCCTCGAGATCGGAACCGGATCCGGGTACCAGGCCGCGGTTCTGGCCGCTCTCGCCACGGAGGTGATCACCATCGAGCGGATCCCCGAGCTGGCGTCGGAGGCAGCTGCGCGACTGCGGGGGCTGGGCTACGACAACGTCCGCGTCGAGGTTGGCGACGGATCCCTGGGACTGCCACGGGAAGCGCCCTTCGACGGCATCATGGTGACGGCCGCCGCCCCGGCGGCACCTCCCCCCCTCCTGGTCCAGCTCCACGCCGAAGGCGGACGTCTCGTCCTGCCCGTGGGAGACCGGAGCCTCCAGCAGATCCACGTCGTCCGCCGTCAGGGCACGGAGTTCACCACCGAGAGGCGCACGGCGTGCCGCTTCGTTCCCCTGCTGGGAGAGGAGGGGTGGTAGGACCTGGGGAGCCTAGCGCTTGATGCGTTCGCCTCCCTCTTCGTGCCGGAAGATCCAGGCAGTCAGCCGTCCCGGCCGGATCCTCCCGAACCCGTCTCCACCACCGTACTCGTGGTCCCCGAGGGATCCGGCGTCCACCGGAGGCCTGCGATCCAGCTCGCTAGCCAGGGACTCGATTCGACCTTTCCAGAGCAGCCAGTTCTCCTCGCGAAGGTCCACCCAGCCCCGATGGATGAGTCGCTGATCCTCCAGGGGCACCTCCTCCTCGGGGGCCACCTTCACGTCCGGCCCGCGCAGCAGGTGCCTGCCGTCGGGCATGAGGATGGGCAGCCCAATGGAGATGATCCGCTGCCTCAGGTCGGCGTCCTCCTCGACGAGGGTCTGCGCCCTTCTGGCCGTCTCCCCGGGGTCCAGCGCCCGGCTGGCCTCCATGGTGCCGTACAGGCGCTCGAGGATGGCGCCCTCGAACAGGAGCTTCGATAGCCTGGGTGGGCCCAGCATCTCGAAGGCCACCGAGGGCACCCCCTGCTCGGCCTCCAGCTCCTCCATGCGGGCGATGGCTGCAGAGCGGAGGACGCCGGCGCGGTACGTTGGCCCCATGCTGGCCGCGTCCAGGGCCGAGACGATGTCCTTCCCGGTGGGATGGGCCTGGATCTCCCGCACAACGTTCTCGGCAATCTCCTCGGGGGTCACGAATTCCATGAGGCCCAGCGCCGTCAGGGCCTCGAACTCCCCGAGGGTGAAGACGCCGTTCTCCCCGGCGTCGAGGTAGACGCCCTCGAGGGGCTCCTCCAGTACCGCGTACGCGTCATCCGTGCCCTCGTCGAAGGCCTCGGCGAGGGGCAGCGCTCGCGTAGCGTCGGCGCGCATGATCGGCCGCCCCCCGATCTTGATCACCCCCCTTCCCACGGACTTCCACGCGATGGCTGCGGTGGGCTTCACCTCCTTGACCGCCGGCGCCTCGGGCGTCCTGGCCATGAGGTAGAGCAGCAGCGACTGAGCCCCTGCAAGAGAGGACTTGGCGAGCAGCATCCGGGAGGGTCGCTCCTCGGAATGGGTGAACGGGATGTTCAGGCCCATCCCTCCGGTTCCGGCGGTTCCGACCTTCACGTACACCTCGGTGCCGGCCCGCTTCATTCCCTCCAGGAGGATCTGAGTGTGGCGGATGAGCTGGGGCAGGTAGAGCGTGCCGAGGTGCTCCTCCACCGCGGCGATGTCCGCCTCCCCGCTCCGTGCTCGCGCCCGCAGCCGGGAGGCGGAGCCGAACACGTTCTGGTAGGCGAGGACTCCCGCCGTGTTGATGCAGTCCACGATGGCGTCGGGCTTCATCTCCACCAGGACGGTGCCCAGCGTCGAGCGCTCGAAGACATCGTCGGTGAGCTCTCCGTACATGTCGTCGATCATCCGTCTCCGGAGATCGCCGTCCTCCATGATCTGCCTCCGCCGCAGCTCCCTCATCTCTCTCGGGAGGAAGAGGTCGCCCCACGCCGGCTCGATGGACGCTTCCCCGGACCCGGGCTCCGCCAGCAGCAGCGAGCACGCCTCCTCGGCCTCCTCCCTGCGAAGCGAGCCGAGGACGATCCGCGCCGGACGCCCGGCGAGCACCTTCCGGGCCACGGCGATGCCCACGAGGCCGGCCCCGCCCAGGATCAGAACGGTCTTGTCACGAAGCTCCATCGATATCTCCTGTCTCGTCGCGTCGACCGGCTCGCTCACTCAGTCGGCAACGTTCGTCCTCGTTCAACTCGCGCCAGGCCCCGAGGGCCAACTGCCCCAGCTCGATGGGCCCGAAGCGGACCCGCACCAACGCCTTCACCGGATGGTCCACCGCCCGGAAGAGCCGGCGCACCTCCCGCTTCCGGCCCTCGGTGAGCACGACACCGAGATCGACGCCGCGCTTGCCCCTCCGCTCCACCCAGACCCTCTTCACCCTCGCGGGCCCGTCCTCCAGATGGACCCCCGACCGCATCCGGGCCAGGGTGGCCGGCTTCGGCTCGTGGGCCACCACTACCCGGTATTCCCTCTCCACCTCACCGCTCGGATGCTGGAGGGCGTTAGCCACGGCGCCGTCATTGGTCAGGAGCAGGAGACCGGTGGTCTCCCGATCCAGCCGACCCACGTAGCGAAGGCCCGCCGCATCCGCCGGCAGCATGTCGTAGACGGTTCGTCCCCCGTGGGGATCTCGCCGCGTCGTCAGGATTCCGGCCGGCTTGTGGAACGCCAGCCACCTGACCTCGGGAAGGTCGACGCGGGCTCCATCCAACGTGACGGCGTCCCGCCCCGGAACCACGCGGGTCCCGAGCTTCGTGACCACCCTTCCGTTGACCTGGACGCGTCCCTCCTGAATGAGCCCCTCGGCCTCCCGGCGGGACGCGCGGCCCGCCCTGGAAAGATACCTCTGAAGGCGGATTCCTTCAGCCACCGTCGGAGAATCAGCTGGTGAGGGAGCTCTGCCGGGGATCTTCCTCCCCCGGGCCGCTCTCGCCCCCCAGCTCCGCCTCCACCTCAGCCTCCGCCGGCTGCCCTCCCTCCGGCTCCGGGCCCACCGGGCCTCCCTGGTCAGGAGCCGCCGTGTCTTCCACAGGGCCGGGTTCGCCAGGGGCCTGTCCACCGGCGCCGGCTCCGGGCTCGTCCTCCTCCGGCCCCAACGGGATCCGCTCCCGCAGGATGACGGGGAGCTCCTCGGGCCGGGGGAGATCCTCCATGGAGTTGAACCCGAAGTGCTCGAGGAATCGGGACGTCGTCCCGTACAGCACGGGCCTGCCGATCCCTTCGCCCCTCCCGACGACCTCGACGAGCTCGCGGTCCTGCAGGGTCTTCAGGACCCCCGTGGACCCGACTCCCCGGATGTACTCGATCTCGATGCGACCGATGGGCTGGCGGTAGGCGATGATGGCCAGCGTCTCGAGGGCGGGTCCGGACAGCCGTGAGGGACGCGGGACGTTGTCGAAGCGCTCCAGATACGGGGCGAACTCCGTGCGCGTGAGGATCTGATAGCCCTCGGCGAGGGCGACGATCTGGAAGGACCGCTCCGCGTCGTCGTATTCGGCCTCGAGGAAGCGTATGGCCTGTTCGACCTGGTCCTCGTCCAGGGACTCGTCGGCTCGGGCGATCTCGTCGGCGGTGAGGGGCGCGTCCGACGCGAAGAGCACCGCCTCCACGATCTGGTGGGCATTCACGCGGTGCTCGCTCCTTCGGCTTCTGGATTCGCCGGCTCGGGGTCCGGTCCCGCGGTGGGCTCCCGGGGGTCTTCGTCCGCGTCGAGGGTGCCTTCCCCGTCGTCCCGGGCCTCGTCCTCGTCCCGGCGATAGATCCACAGCTCCGAAAAGGGGCGCGCCTGACGGAGGAGGAGGAGCCTTTGTCGCGTCAGCTCGAGTCCGGCCAGGAAGGTCATGACGCCGTGTATCTTGTCCTCGAAGCCCCTCAGCAGCCCGCTGAACTCCACCCGGGTCGCCTCCCGGAGGGCATCGAGGATCAGGACGATCTTGTCCTCCATGGCCACCGTCCGCGGCCGGATCTGGTGCTGCCGGCGACGGGGCTCGGGCATCTCCACCTGGAGCGCCCTGTCGAACACCTCTTCCCAGGTGGTCGTGAGGGGCGTGTCGGCCACCTGCCGCCGGGGGCGGGGCGGGCTGTACCCCTTGCCGAACCGCCGGGATCGGTCTGCCTGGGCGGCGGCGAGGCGCCGGGTGATCTCTCGGATCTGCTCGTACTCGAGCAGGCGACGGACCAGCTCCGCCCGGGGGTCTTCCTCCTCCTCCTCGGTGGTCCGGGGCAGCAGCATCTGAGCCTTGATTCGGATCAGCGTCGCCGCCATCTCCAGGAACTCCCCGGCGCTGTCGAGGTCCTTGGCCTGGATGGTTCGAATGGCCTGTACGAACTGGTCGGTGATCCGCGCG
>JBDHGI010000090.1:0-21503 GCA_039589955.1 Gemmatimonadota bacterium
GGTTCGCAGAAGTGGCAGCCGAGAGGGACTATGGGCCCCGCGAGGCGTGGGCGGTGGAGCGGGACGCCAATCTGGACGGGGCGGACGTTTCAGCTGAAACGTCGGGGGACGACCCCCGACCCACCAGGGCCGTTATCCCCACCACCGACGGGCCCGCCCTCATCGACCTCGTGCGCATGAGCGAAGACGAGTGGGACGCGTTCACCCGGGGGTCGGCGACGCGGCGGGCGGGGTACGGGGGCCTCAGGCGCAACGTGGCTGTCGCGCTGGGGAACTGGATAGCGGGGTCCGAGGTGCCAGACCCGGATGCCGTCGGCGAGCTGGTGAAGGCGCTGTCGGACGAGGATCCGGTGGTGGCGGAGGCCGCGGCGTGGGGGCTGGGGCGGGCGCGAGGTACTCGACAGCGTCCTGCTACTCCTCCCTGACGGCGACCATGGGGACCACCGCGTCGAAACCGGCATCCTCCTACTCCGTCCCCAGCGACTCCATGGGATCCACCCCCGACGCCCTTCGCGCCGGCACGTAGCTGGCGAGCAGGGCAACCGCGAGCATGAGGCCCGACATGGCCACGAACGTGGCGGCGTCGAACGGTTGGACACCGAAGAGCAGAGTGGCTAGGAAGCGTGTCACCCATACCGCGATCACGACCCCTGCCACGATGCCGACGAGGGCCACCCGCCCGCCCTGCGCCACGACCATGCGGCGCAGGCCGGGAGGCTCCGCACCGACGGCCATGCGGACCGCGATCTCACGTTTACGCTGCGTGACGACGTAGGAGAGCACGCCATAGATGCCGACAGCGCCGAGGAGGGTGGCCAAGGCGGCCGCGATTCCGACCATGAGCATGGTGAACGACAGGCCTCCGATGGCATTCGCGGCCAGGGTCTCCATAGTGAAGATCCGATACATCGGGGACTCGGGGATCATTTCCTTGATGATGGCACGTACTTCCGGCGCGATCTGGTCCGCCCGGGACGTCTTCATGACGTAGGCCGGCGACGCGGAAACGCCAGGGAGGTAGACCATGGGCTGCAGCGGTTGGCGGAGGTCGTCGATCCGGGTGTCCTCCACGACGCCGATCACCGTGAACCACGGACTGTTGGGGTTGTCCGACGGCCGGACCTGCTGATCGAGGGGGTCCTCGCCGGGGAACAACAGCTCGGCCGCCGCCTGGCTGATGATCACGTTGGCGGCACCCTGCTGCTCCTCGACCCGATCGAAGAGCCGGCCCTTCACGAGGTCGATCCCCATGGTCTGGAAGAAGGCTCCTCCGGCGCCCGCGTTGCGCACCCGAGGCGGCTCCTCTCCCCGGGCTTCGACCTGACGGGTCGTGACGGCCGCCGAACCCGCGCCCTCGTCCAGGGGAAGCGTGGTGATGAAGCCCACGGACTCCACCCCGGGCAACGCCTCCAGGCGATCCATGAACTGGTACTGGAACTGCGACATGGAGGCCCGGTCCCGCAGGTCGTCACGACGGACCGCGACCTGGAAGGTGAAAACGTCGTCGGTTTCGTAGCCGAGATCCACCTGGCTGAGTTGCCAGAAGCTGCGTGTCAGCAGCCCCGACCCGACGAGGAGCACCAGGGCCGCTGCGGTCTGAACCACCACCAGGGTGTCCCGGGTGAGCCGGCCGGCGCCCACGACGCCGCGCCCCGACTGGCGCAGGCTCCCGAGCAGGCCGGCGCCCGTGAACCGGAGGGCGGGTAGCAACCCGAAGGCGAGCGCCGCCAGGACGGTGATGGCGGCCGTGAAGAGCAGCACCGGGAAGTCCAGACCCGCGGTCGCCAACCCGGGGATGGGCGCGCTCGAGAAGCCGCCGGCCACTGCATCCGGTGCGGCACGGACGAGAATGGGGACGCCGCCCCAGGCGATGAGCGCACCGCCGACGCCTCCCGCGGCCGCGAGCAGCAGCGCCTCGGACATCTCGCCGCGAATCAGGGCACCACGCTGGGCGCCGAGGGCGCGGCGTACAGCAAGCTCCCGTCGCCGGCTCTCCACCCGCACCAGGAAGAGGTTGGCGACGTTCGTGCAGGCGATGAGGAAGACGACGGCCACTGTGCCCAGGAGGATCCACAGGGGTGTGGCCACCTTGCCCACCAGGTGTTCGCGCAGCGGCACGATTACAGGGCGGTACTGCCCCATGGCCCGGACGTAGGAGGGCGGTCCGCCCAGCCGCTCTTGTACGCGGCGAGCAAGCGGCTGGAGCTGCGCCGGGAGCACGTCGCGGTCGGCGTCCGGCGCCAGGCGCGCCACCAGGTTCGGACCGAACCCACCGGCGGTCACGTCTGCCGGACGGATCACCAACGGAACCCAGAAGGCGGTGCGTTCGTCCGGGAAGCGGAACTCCGGGGGCAGCACCCCAATCACCGTGCGCGTCTGTTGGGCGAACTCGTAGCTCCGGCCCAGGATCTCCGGATCGGAGGCGAACCACTCCCGCCAGAGCCACTCGCTCAGGACGACCACGCTGCCGTCGTCCTCCTCCGTCGGCAGCCGCCCGAGGAGAGGCTGGACGCCCAGCGTCGTGAAGAACGACGGGGTCGCCTGGGTCAGAAAGAGCTGGTCGACGCGGTCCTCCGCACGCGTGGTGGACGAGCCCGTTCCGTAAATCCCCATGTCCTCGAGCGACGGCACCGTGCTCTTGTACTCGAGGTAGAGTTCGTCGGGGACGCCGAGGTCTTCGGGCATGTTGGTGCCCGGTGCGGTCCCACCGATGAAGACCAGACGGTCGGCGTTGGGGAAGGGCAGTGGGTCGAGCAGGACGGGCTTGACCACGCTGAAGATCGCTGCGTTCGCTCCGATGGCGAGCGCCAGGGTCAGTATGGCCACGGCGGTGAACGTCGGCGCGCGGGTCAGGCCGCGGGCGGCGTGCTTGAGGCCCCTCGTCCAGGTCTCCGGGAAGCTGCTCACGGTCCTCCCCTCCCCTCCGCGGCGAGACTGACCCCGGCACGGTAGGCCCGCCTCGTAGGACCGGCAAGCACTTTGTGTCCCTGCGGTCGCTCGTGATGTGGGTGTACCGGCACATCTCCCCGGAGGTGTGCCCCGAGAACGAGCGGTTCGCCGAGGTGGCGGCGGAGCGCGACTACGCGGCGCGTCCGGCGCGGATAGCGGAGAACTCCGGGCAAGCAGCGGCTTCCGCCCTGATGCTCGGCGGCGATGGAGACGGTGACGGCGGGGAAGACGTTTCAGCTGAAACGTGGGATGGTGGAGATGGTGCGGGGGCGGTCCCGTCTGCGGCCCGGGTCCCCACCACCGACGGGCCCGCCCTCGTCGACCTCATGCGCATGTCCGAGGACGACCGGGACGCCTTCGCGCGCGGGTCGGCGCTGCGGCGGGCGGGATACGCCGGACTCCGGCGCAACGTGGCCATCGCGCCAGGGAGCTGGCTGGCGGGGCCCGAGGTGCCGGGCCCGGATGCCGTCGGCGAGCTGGTGGCGGAGCTCTCGGACGAGGATTACGGCGGTGGCCGAGGCGGTGGCGTGGGGGCTGGGACGGGCGCGGTCGCTTCCGCTCCGTTGAGCGTGAGGGCCGTGGCTCCCGCCACCGCACGGCCGCAACCTGCGCGTCTGGCCTGGGAGTGATATCCTCGAGCGCTTCAGGAAGTGGGTTCGACGCGGAGGAGCCGTGCACTCATGACTCGCACGATGCGGGCACACCAACAGGATCGGTGGTGATGGAAGACCAGTCTACGGTGGAGCGCCTCGCGGCCTTGCCGCACCTCGCCGCCATACCCCGCGACCAGCTGGAATGGCTGGTCGAACATGGAGAGGTTCATCGCCTCGACGATGGCGCGACGATCCGTGCGGACGAGGGGGATCCAATCGGGCTCGGGCTCTTCGTGCTGATCGCCGGCCGGTTCTCGGTCCGGGTCGATCAGCACGGAGTGGTGCGCGAGGTGCGGGAGGTCACGCCGGGCCGCATCACCGGGTTCCTCCCGTACTCGAGGATCACCAAGCCACGTGGCTATCTCGTCGCGGACGGTCCGGTGGAGTTCCTGGTGATCCGACGGGAGGACATCAAGCAGCTTGCCCGCGAGTGCTACGAGTTCACGGCGGCGTGCGTGCACGAGATGCTCGACCGGGTGCGGGTGTTCAAGGCCGACGACAAGCGTCAGGAGAAGATGGCCGCGCTCGGTCGGCTGTCAGCCGGCCTGGCCCACGAGCTCAACAATCCCACCTCCGCGGTCGCCCGCACGGCGCGTGAGCTGGACGCCGCCGGCTCGGAGCTGGTGGCCGCGTCGCGGGCCCTCGGTGCGGCTGGCCTCGAAGGGGAGGCCGAGGGCGCTCTCGAGTCGTTGGAGGCCGCAGTGCGGAGGGCACGAATGGAGCGGCTCGGGCCCATGGAGCGAGCGGACCTCGAGGACCGCGTCCTGGAGTGGCTGGAAGGTCACGGGGTCGACCCCGAGCTGGCGTACTCCCTCGTTGAGCACGGGCTCAGGGTAGAACATCTCGCCGCCGTGGAATCGGCGCTGAGCGCCGTGCAGCTCGCCGTGGTGCTGCGATACGTGGCGGTTGACGCGACCGTACGCAGCCTGACCGCCGACATCGCGTCGGCCGCCGAGCGAATCCACTCGCTGGTGGCGGCGGTGAAGAAGCACACGCACATGGATCGCGGTTCGGCCTCCGAGCCGATGGTGCTCGGGGACCACCTCCGGGATGCGGTCACGCTCATGAGCTCCAAGGCGTCGGAGAAGGGCGTGGCCTTGGAGTTGAGGGTCGAGGAAGACGTTCCCACCGTGGAGGGATCCGTCGCAGACCTGAACCAGGTGTGGATGCACCTGGTCGACAACGCCCTCGACGCGGCCAACGGGTCGGTCGGGATCACCGTCGACGCGAGTCGAGGCCACGACGCCGTCGTCGTACGGATCGTCGACGACGGACCCGGGATCCCCGACTCCGACCGAGAGCGTGTGTTCGAGCCCTTCTTCACCACCAAGGACGTCGGCGAGGGAAGGGGGCTCGGACTCGACGTCGTGCGCACGGTGGTCCGGGGTCACAAGGGCTCCGTCGACCTGATCTCACGCCCGGGTCGCACGGAGTTCCGCGTCACGCTGCCGGCCATGGTCTAGACTGGAGTACATCATGAAGAGATCGCTCGTGTTCGTCGTCCCCGTCCTTACCCTCACGGCCGCAGGCCCTCTTCCGACGAGTACCGTGCAACAAGAACCCGACTGGCTCGCCTTCGAGCTCGACGACATCCGCGAGGAGCGTGCCCGCCACGGGCGCCCCTGGCAGGAGTTCATCCGTGTGCCGGACCTCTTCGCCGGGCTCTACGAGATCCCCGCGGGTGGTGAGGATCGGCAGAGCCCCCATGACTTCGACGAGGTATACCACGTCCTCCAGGGAAAGGCCGTGCTGACCGTGGAGGAGGATCGCATCGCGGTCGGCCCGGGATCGGTGGTGTACGTGGCGAAGCAGAAGGAGCACCGCTTCGTGGAGATCGAAGAGGATCTCAGCGTCCTCGTATTCTTCGCAACGCCCGGAGACGGGTGAGCCGTCCCAAAGGGTGGGCAGCGGCTATCTTGTGGCATGCTCATCCACCTGATCGACGGCACGTACGAGCTCTTCCGCCAGTACTACGGTCGCCTGCGCTTCGCTGGGGACGAGATGCCCCGGTACGGAGCCGTGGCCGGCGTGCTGCACTCCGTGCTGGAGATGATCGAGGACGGCGCTACCCACATCGGCGTCGCCACGGACCACGTGGTGGAGTCGTTTCGCAACGACCTCTGGCCGGGGTACAAGACGGGCGCGGGCATCGATCCGGCCCTGTGGGCGCAGTTCCACCCCCTCGAGGAGGCGCTCGCGGCCATGGGGGTGGCGACCTGGCCGATGATCGAGCTGGAGGCCGACGACGGCCTTGCGTCCGCGGCTCGTATCGTGTCTGCGGACCACCGCGTGGAGCGCGTGTCCATCTGGACGCCGGACAAGGACCTCGGGCAGTGCGTGCGAGGGCGACGGGTCGTCCAGGTCGATCGAAGGAGCGGACAGATCCGGGACGCCGCCGCCGTGAGGGAGAAATTCGGAGTCGATCCGGAGCTGATTCCCGACTGGCTCGCCCTGGTGGGCGACAGTGCGGACGGCTTTCCCGGTATCGAACGCATCGGGAAGGTGACGGCGAGTAGGCTGCTCAACGAGCACGGCCCCATCGAGACCTTTCCCGACGGCGTGCTCGGTGACCGACGACACCGAGCCCTCCTCTTCAAGGACCTGGCCACGCTGCGCACGGACGCCCCCCTCTTCGAGGACGTCAGCGAGCTGGAATGGATGGGGCCGACTCCGCTCTTCGCGGAATGGGCCGAGAGGATAGGCGACGATCGGTTGTGGAAGCGGGCCGACGCGATGCATCGTGCAGGATGACCCTCCCAGCGCCTCACCTGCCCGAGCGATGCTCGACACCCTAGTCTACGAGCTCCGCGTCGGATTTCGCCGATTGGCGCGCGACCCCTTACGGTCGGGCATCTCCGTGGTCGCGCTCACGCTCGGGATCGGCCTGACCGCGAGCATGTTCTCCATCGCGTACTCCGTCCTCTTCAGGGCGACACCGTTCGACGGGGAGGACCGCCTCTTTCGCGTCGAGCGGCTGCACCCGGAGACCGGTCGGCGGGTCGCCTCCATGCCCTTCCTGGACTACCGCGACCTGTCGGAGGAGCAATCCACCCTCTCCGCCCTTGGGGCCTTCGCGGGAGGAGGCGTCGACCTGGCCGACGGCGACACTCCTCCGGAGCGCATCCGCGCCTCGCGCTTCTCGCCTTCGTTTCTTCGGCTCCTTCAGGTCTCTCCCCGGCTCGGGCGCGGGT
The DNA here is from genome assembly GCA_039589955.1 of Gemmatimonadota bacterium. Lineage (GTDB taxonomy): Bacteria > Gemmatimonadota > Gemmatimonadetes > Longimicrobiales > Gaopeijiaceae > SZUA-318. Next base: position 6,794 of record JBDHGI010000090.1, read on the forward strand.
TCGGACCCGACGACATCGGCCCGCACGCACGTGTCGCGCTCATCAGCGATCGCCTATGGAGGGACCGATTCGGGGGCGATCCCGGGATGGTCGGCCGCTCGGTCCGTTTGAACGGTGACAGTCACACGGTCATCGGCGTCATGGAGCCCGGCTTCCACTTTCCCGGAAACCAGGACCTCTGGCTACCGCTACCGTTCGATCCGACGTCGGTGGGCCGGAACCAGGGATTCGTGCAGGTCATGGCCCGGCTTCCCGAGAACGCGGACGAGAACGTCGCACGCGCCGAGCTCGAGACGATCCTCGCCCAGCTGACGCGCGAGTTCGGAGAAGGCGCGGCGCCCTCGAGAGTCGTGCTCGTGCCGCTCGTCCAATCCTTCCTCGGCGAAGACGACGTCGCGTTGCTCTGGGCGATGATGATCGGCAGCCTGCTGGTACTGGCCATCGCCTGCGTGAACGTCACCAACCTCCTGACGGCGGTGGCCGCGGACCGGACGGGTGACCTGGCCGTATGCACCGTGCTGGGAGCCAGCCGACGGAGAGTCGTTAGCCAGCTCCTCATGGACGCGGCCCTCCTGTCGCTGACCGGCGGGGTCCTCGGCGTCCTGGTCGCGAACGGCTTCGTGCGCTGGTTCGATCGAGTGCTGATAGGTCGCAAGCCCGTATGGCTCGTGATGGAAGTGGACACGCCCATTCTGCTCTTCACGCTCGGCGTATCGATGCTGGCCGCGATCCTCGCCGGGCTGACGCCAGCGGTTCGGTCCGCCCGCATCAGCGTTCGCGAGATCCTCCAGGACGAGAGTCGAGGCGCGTCGAGTCGAGGGCTCGGCAAGCTCAGCCACGCGATGGTGGTCGCGACGATGGCCCTGGCCTACCCACTCCTGATGGCGGCGGGGCTCCTGATCGCCTCGTTCGGCGCCTGGAACCGGAATCTCCCGTTCGACAGCGACAACGTGCTCGTGGCGCAGCTCGCGATGCCGGCCCGCTACTTTCCCACCGCCGAGACGCGTACGGCGTTCATCGAGGAGTTCGTCGCGTGGGCCGAGGGCCAGCCAGGCGTCCGGTCGGTGGCGTTCGCCGATGTCGTTCCTGCGCTGGGCGTCGGCGTCGGGCCCGTCGAGATCGAGGGCGAGCAGTACCTCCGAGATCAGGACTACCCGCGGGCGCGACTCGCCGTCGTCCGGCCCGGCTTCTTCGGGACGATGGGCGTGCAGCCATCCGTCGGCCGCACGTTCGACCAGCGGGACCGGACGGGCCCGCCGGCCCTGGTCGTCAACGCACCGTTCGTCGCGCGCCACTTCCCCGACGCCGATCCGATGGGGCGGAGGATCCGGGTCCGCGGCGAAGACGAGCCATGGCGGACCATCGTGGGTGTCGTGCCGGACCTTCGCATGAACGGGACGGACCGCGAAACCCCCGAAGGCCTCTACGTGACCGCCCCACCCGTCGATCCCCGCTTCGGGTACTTCCTGGTACGCACCGAGTCCAATCCGGCCGCGACGGCGCCGCTGGTGCGCCGCGGGATCGCGGAGATCGCTCCGGATGTGCCCATCCGGATGCTGGAGACGCTCGACGGGAGCGTCGAGCAGGCATTCTGGGTCATCCAGGTCGTCGGTCCGATCTTCACGGCCTTCGGATTCGCGGCCCTCTTCCTCGCTTCGGTCGGGCTGTTCGGTGTCGTCGCTCACTCGGTGTCGAGGCGCACCAGGGAGATCGGCGTGCGCATGGCGCTGGGAGCCACCGGCAAGTCGGTCGTCGTGACCATGGCGCGCCGGGGCCTTTTCCGGGCCGTGCTGGGCGTGGTCCTGGGCTCGGGGCTGGCGATCTTCGGATCACGACTCCTGGCCGGGGCCCTCTTCGGCGTGCGGCCGGGAGACCCCGTCACCATGGTCGTGGTCGGGGTCGTCCTCCTCGCGTCGGCCCTGCTGGCGACCGTGGTGCCGGCCCTGAAGGCAATCAGGCTCTCGCCTGTGGAGGCGCTCAGGGGCTCCTAGGGCAGGCCCGCCGGCGTCGTGCGTCCGCAGGGTCGCTCGCTCGGGCGGATCTCGGTCAGCGTGGCTCGGCCACCGAGTCCGGCACCATGATCGCGAAGCTTCCGAAAGCGAACGTCGTCACATCGCTCTCCGAAGCCTCCGGCGTGGCAGAGCCATCCCGGATCGTGCGAACGGCTGCCGCCAGCTCGTTCAGGAGATCGGGATCCGACACGGCGACATTGTGTGCGGTGAGGAGCTTCTGCAGCTCGGCCGCCAAGCCGGCGATCCGCTCCATCGACTCGGTGTACTCCTCGAAATCGGAGTAGGTGTCCATCACGTAGATGGGACCCTCGTAGAAGCTGTCACCGGTGAAGAGCAGGCCGGCGTCACGGTCCAGCAGCATGAGCGCATCTGGGCTGTGACCGGGAGTCAGCAGCGCCTCGAGGCGCCTTTCCCCCAGATCGATCACGTCCCCCTCGTTCACGGTGGCCGTGACCGTCCACGGGCCGATGGCGTAGGCTGTGGGGTCCAATCCGCGCGGAAGTGAGCCGCACACCGCACCCGGAGCCAAGATGCCTCGCAGCTCTTCGGTGCCGAACCCCCCTGCATTGCGCGTCGCGTACTCCGACGCCGAGCCGAGGATCACGTCGAACGCAGCGTTCCCCCCCACGTGGTCCGGGTGGGTGTGGGAGTTCAGGACCGTCACCGGGAGATCCGTGAGCTCGCCGACGAGAGGCGCGATGGGCTCGATGTTCAGGCCCGTGTCGAAGAGGAGCGCCCGATCCGATCCCAGCACGAGGAAGGAGATCACCTCTTCGAACTGACGAGGCTCGGCGATGGCGAAGACCCCAGGGTCCACCCGGTAGACCTCGTACCACTCACTGGGCGTGGGAACTCGGTCCAGTCCCGCGTTGCCGGGGCGTGGCAGGTTGTCACACCAGGTGGTCCGCGTCGGCTCCACATCCCCCGCGCAGCCGACCACGGTAAGAGTGAGCACGGTGGAGAGGATGTGCACGCGCACGTGGGAGCACTCCAGGGGGTCGCGATTGTTGGATGCGGTCTCGCCGGACAGCCACGCCTGGCGCACGATGTCAAGATGCCGACTCGCCGGGAGCTGACAACCCGTGCGTCGGCTCGACGGGGTCGGGCAGAGAGGCCGGTGCGCTGGTCACCCGTGCCGTCTGTTGCCAGGTTTCTGTCTGCACCGCGAAGCCATCGAGGCGACCGGTCGCATCGACGCCAGGAGGAGGAATCTTGAGCAATCGAGTGGTAGCGCGCTTTCAGGACGGCCGGATCGTCAAGGGCACGAGCCTCGACGTCGATCCGGCCAAGCCGGTGTGTCACGTTCGGCCACCCACGGGGGATACCGTCGAGATCGCCCTGGCCGACCTCAAGGCGCTCTTCTTCGTCCGTTCCCTGGAGGGTGACCCCGACCGCGACGAGTCCCGCCTCCCCGACCCGGGCGATCGACGCCTGCGTGGCGCCACGGTCGTCTCACTCCGGTTTGCCGACGGGGAGAGGATGGTGGGAATGACGATCCGGTACCCTCCCAACAAGACCTACTTCTTCCTCAATCCGGTCGACCCGAAGAGCAACAACCTCCGGATTCTCGTCAACCGGGATGCCGTGACCGAGATGGAGCTGGTCGACGTGGGCTGAGGACCGTCCCAGCGGTCCTCGCGGGCGACGGCACCTGCCAGGGAGCCTCTGCACAAGTCTGGCGGCAGCGTAGGGTCAGCGAGGCGCAACGGGCGGATCAGGAAGCGGTCAGGGACCGGAACCATGGTGTTTCGCACGCGGGCCGTCGCATCCACTGCATCCGGCCTGCGGCCGATAGACACCTGGATCCGGAGGCGACACCATGCGCACCTCTTTTTATCTCCCCCTGGCGGGGCTGGCCCTCCTCCTGGTGGCGCCGCCGCTGCAGCCACAGGCTCTTCACGAGCACGAGCCGATTCCCAAGGAACAGCTCGCGGAGGCGGAGGATCTCTTCCGTCGCGCCGAAACGCTCATGGCGACCTGCGATCGGAACCAGTGGAAGGAAGCCGCCGAGCTCTTCGAAAAGTCGGCCCGCCTGCGGCCGTGCCACGACCCAAAGATCTTCCAGGGCCTCTTCCAGGCGGCCGAGATCGCGTACTTCTTCGAGGAGAACAACAAGGCCCGACGCCTCATGTCGGAGGCCGCGGAGCACGCCATGCACGTGGGTGACTTGGAGAACGCGGTCGAGGCATACGTCCAGGCCGCACACATGTCCGCGGCGATGGGAGACCGCGACAGGGCCGTCACCTATGTGGCGATGGCCGAGGATCTCTCCAGCTCCCCGCTTCTCGGCGTCAAGGGTCGGGACCTCCAGGCCATGATCGCCGCGCACTTCACACGGGGCGGCGGCCGCTGAGAGCCTGCCCGAACGCGTGGGGTGGGGCGAGCGGACACGCCCCACCCCACGGCCCGCGGGAGTAGGCTGTCCCAGTCGGAGCCGCGCTCCGGCGCGGGCGGTGACGCCCCCGGGACGGTTCCGGCCCGGGGCCCAGAGGACTAGGTTTGCCGAGGGGGCACGGGGCCGGCCGGCGGATGTCGGTGTGGACCCCGACACCATCCCCCGGAGCCACGCGATGAGCCGCGGCGCCTACAGGTCCTTGGCCCTCCTCTTCTTGGCCACCGTGTTCACGGTGGGCCTCACCTTCGCGACGGTCGAGCTTCCCTACCTTCTGGACGGCTTTCTACAGGGCGCGGTGAGGACGCCGGCCCTCGACTCCCACGTCGACGAGGTGAGCCGTCTGAAGACCGAGCTGTTCATGGCCCACTACCACGTGCGCGCCATCGGCTACGCCGTGTTCATCCTTCTATTGGCGCTCATCGTGGCGGGCTTCGCCACCAAGCGGATCGGCCTGGCGGTGCTCGGCGCGGTGGGGGTCATGCTGGCAGTATTCGCCCAGTTCGCCGGAGTGATGTTCTTCCTGGCGGGCCTGGGCGTGCTCAACGCGATCTGGCTCCCGATCCTGGATGTCTCCTACGAGCTGCAGAGCTGGGGTCTGGTGATGGAGGTCCCGAACGACGTCCTCCGTTGGCTCCTCGGTCTGCTGGGCGTGGATTCGCCGTGGCCCACCATCGTGTTCTTCATCGGCGCCGGCATCCTGATCTTCCTCCTGGGCACGTATGCCTGGCTGGCCGCACGGGCCCGGGGCGATGAGGTGGCGACCTCCTGGGTCTACCGGCTCAGCCGACACCCCCAGTACCTGGGCTGGATCCTGTGGACGTACGGCGCATACCTGTTGATCTCGTTGGCCCGATACCCGAAACGGTCGTGGGGGATCGGCGCGAGCCTGCCGTGGCTCCTGTCGACGCTCGTCATCATCGCGGTAGCGCTGGTGGAGGAGCTGAACATGGAGCGGCGGCACGGCGACGAGTATGAAGCGTATCGCCGGAGCGCGCCCTTCCTCTTCCCCCTGCCGCAGGTCGTCGCGCGCCTGCTCGCGGTGCCGTTCCGGATCCTCTTCGGAGGACACCGGCCAAGGCGGGTCCGGGAGGTGGTGGTCGTGGTGGGGTTGTATGGGGTCTCGCTCGTGGGAGTTTCGGCGTTCTTCTACGCCGGTGGCCTGGAGAGCACGGTGGCGAGGCTCTCCTCGACGGAGCGCCAGGCCGCCCGCATGGACGCGTTGGTGGCCCAGGCGACCTCGGAGCAAACGTCCCGGCGGCGCTTCCACCTCCTGATGGAGCTGGCGTCGTTCGGGGACCCGGCGGTGAACCGTTTGGTGGCTCTGGTCGGGGGTCCGGACACGGGGTTGCGCGTGGCGGCGACGGAAGCGCTGGAGGGTCTTCCCTCGGAGCGGGCCGTGCCCACGCTGGTGGCGGCCTCATCCGACCCGGATGAGAGCCTCCGGTATCGGGCGACCCGGGCTCTCGCGGCGACCCGCTCCCCGGCGGCCCGTGACGGCCTCGTCGCTCGCCTGGACGATCCGGCGACCCACGTCCGGGAGGCGGCGTTCGCCGGTCTTGCGGCTCTCGGTGCGGAAGAGATCCTGAGCAGAGCTCCGGCGGCGATGGAAGCGGAGGGGTCCTGGGCACGCGCGCAGACGGTGGCGGCCCTGGGGGCCCTGGGGTCCGAGGCGGCGCTGCCCTTCGTGACGGCCGGCCTGCGGGACTCTTCCGCCCTGGTGCGCAGGGATGCGGCGGTGGCGCTGCTCCGAATCGCGGCGCCACCCGCCCGACCGGCGCTGGAAGGGGCCCTCACCGATCCTGATTTCGAGGTCAGGGTCTACGCTGCCGAGGCCTTGAAGCGGTTGCCTGCGAGTGTCGAGGTTCCGGATGACGCGATCGTCCTGCACAACGGTACCATCATACCAGGTACGGGCGCCCCGGCGATCCCCGACGGGATGGTGGTGGTGCGGGGCGACCGCATCTACGCCGCGGGCCCGGAGCGTGTCTTTCGGGTCCCGGCCGCCGTGCCCCGTCTCGATGCCGGGGGTGGGACGATCCTGCCCGGGATCGTCAATGCCCACATCCACCACGGCGCGCCAGCGGAGCTGCGACACCGCTTCCTGCTGGAAGGAGTCACGACGATCTGTGATCTGGGATCCGAGCTCCGTGAGATGGACGAGTTCGTGGAGCAGGGGGGCAGCGGAGGTCCGTCGGCTCGCGGTGTCCGGGCCGGCCCCATCGTGACGGCACCGGGAGGGTACCCCGACGGGCTCTACCGGACACACATCAACTATGAGATCGCTGGTCCCGGGGACGCCCCCGGGGCGATCGAAGACCTCGCTGCCGAGGGCGCCGACCTGATCAAGATCGCCGTGGACCCCACGTGGAACGTGGAGCGGCCGCTTCCAACCCTCGACCTCGAGACCGTCCGGGCCATCGTCGGTGCAGCGCACGCGCATGGGCTTCTCGTCCGCGCTCACATCATCAGGCCCGAGCAGATGGACCTGGCCATCGAGGGTGGAGTGGACGTCCTCGAGCACCTCGGCATGCCAGCGTGGCCCTCCCGTGCCGAGGAAGAGGACAGCGTGATGGCCACCGAAGATCCGGTAGGCTCGTTCTTCGACCGCTGGGCGCCCGACTACCAGCCGCGGCTGGAGCGCATGGTCGACGGGGGCATCACGATGGTGCCCACCCTCAGCGCCGTGATCGGTGGCTTCTACACTGCGGAGGACCCCACGCCGCGGCAGCGCTGGGTCGTGGCAGTCCTCATGGATGTCGTTCGCCGGTTCCACGAGGCCGGGGGCATCGTGGCGGTCGGGAACGACTTCAACGACCGGGCCACCACCGAGCGGCTCCCCTTGCTGGAGATCGAGATGCTGGTCCGCGCAGGTTTGACTCCCATGGATGTCCTCGTGGCCGCTACCGAGAATGGGGCGAGAGTCTGCGGCCGCAGATGGGAGCTGGGCACTCTCGAGCCAGGGAAACTGGCGGACCTCATCGTGGTGGACGGGGATCCGCTGACCGATCCCGTGGCGGCGCTGCAGCGGGTCACCTTCGTGATGCGGGGAGGCGTGATGGTCGATCCCTAGCTTCCGGACGCGCCTGCGTGGGTGCCCGCCCGATGCCGGAGAACATCCTCCCTCCATCGGCTTTGCCCGAGGGCAGGCACCCGGTTAGCGTGACGCCCGTTGTCACGGAGCCATGGCGTCATCCCACCTCTGAAAGAGACCATGCGTCATTTCCAGCACGTGATCCTCGGGACGGGTCAAGCCACGGGCACCCTCCTGGGGGAGCTCCTGCCGACGGGCGAGTCCATCGCGGTCATCGAAGGGGACCGGGTCGGCGGCACCTGCGTGAACACCGGATGCACGCCCACCAAGGCGCTCGTGGCCAGCGCCAAGGTGGCCCACCTGGTCAGGAGGGCGCCCGAGTACGGAATACGGACGAGCGGATTCCATGTGGATTTCTCCGGCGTACGCGCGCGCATGAACACGATCCGGGACAACGCCGGGATGGTCTCGTGGATCTCCTCCGCCGAGAACGTATCGCTCTTCACCGAGTGGGGGCGGTTCGAGGGACCGCGGCAGATACGCGTAGGGGACGAGAGCATCACGGGGGACCGGATCTACATCAACGCAGGAGCCCGCCCTCGCAAACCGGAGACCAACGGCCTGGACTCGGTGCCCTGGATGGATCACGGCCGACTGCTCGAGCTCACGGAGGTGCCCAAGCACCTCGTCATCTTGGGTGGCAGCTACATCGCTCTCGAGCTCGGTCAGATCTTCCGCCGCTTCGGCGCACGCGTCACCATCGTCGAGCGGGGATCACAGCTCGTATTCCGCGAGGATGCCGACGTCGCGGCCGAGATCCGGCGCATCCTCGACCGGGAAGGCATCCAGGTCCTCCTGGGGGCCAGCGCCGCTCTGGTGGAGCCCCACGAGACAGGCGTCGCGGTCACCCTCGGCCACAAGCGAGACAAGCGGGTCGTAACGGGCTCTCATCTTCTCGTCGCCGTCGGGCGGGTCCCCAACTCGGACCTGCTGGATGCGGAGGCAGCCGGGATCGACCTCGACCGACGCGGCTACATCGCGGTGGACGACTACTGCCGCACCAGCGTCGAGGGCGTATACGCCGTTGGGGACATCAACGGGCACGGAGCGTTCACGCATACGTCGGTGAACGATGCCGAGATCGTCCTCGATCAGATGCGTGGGGGCTCCCGAAAGCTCTCGGATCGGATTCCCGTCTACGCGCTCTTCATCGACCCCCCATTGGGCAGGGTCGGCATGACGGAGAAGGAGGCGGTGGCCAAAGGCCTGAACGTGCTCAAGGCGATACGACCCATGTCGAGGATCAGCCGCGCCAAGGAGATGGGAGAGACGCAGGGGTTCGCCAAGCTCCTCGTGGACGGTGACACGGACCGCATCCTGGGTGCGGCGATCCTCGGTCCGGGGGGCGACGAGATCGTGAACATGTTCGCTGCCTACATGTACAGCGGCCTTCCCTGTTCGGAGTACCGGAAATCCGTCCTCGTGCATCCGACGGTCTCGGAGCTCATGCCGTGGATCCTGGACACCCTGAAGCCGGTGTGAGGCACTTCGAGCCTCGGGAAACGCCCCGCGGCTCGGGAGTCGGGTGCAGGATGGTGGGTGGGCGACGGCCCCCCCCAAGGCGCCGGGGTCAGCCGTCGCGGAGAGACGCCTCGGCCGACCCCCGGATCCGCTGGACGATGGCACGTAGGCCGTTCCCTCGAGCCGGCGAGAGGTGCTTGCTCAATCCGGTGCGATCGAGGAAGTAGAGCTCCGAGCCGACGATCTCGTCCGGGGAGCGCCGCGAAGATGCGCACGCGCCCGCCCCTCAGCTCGGTGCGGATCCACACCCTCGACTGACATCCCGAGACGGAGTGCTCGTCGCTTCTCAGCCCGTCGTCGTCCACCGTCAGGGCCTGGCCGAGGCGCACGAGGTACTCGTAGGTCGCCAGCCAATCCTCGAGAACGGACATCTCGGCGATGATCCCGTCCTGGGCCCGGTCGAGGGCCTCGGGGGTGCCGGACGACGTGGGGGCGGTCACGGCACCGGGGCCTCGGGAATACCGGTCTCCACGGGATTCTCGGCGTCGTTGCTCCACTCGAGCCAGCCTCCGTCGAAGACCGACACCCGGGGCCATCCAAGGAGCCAGGCATTGAAGAATGCCTCGCTTCCACGCCAGCCGGTTCCGCAGTAGAAGGCGTTCCGCTTGTCGGGTGTGACGCCGACCTTCCCCCAGGAGGCCACGATCTCGCCGAACTCCCGGCAGGTGTGATCCAGGTTCCGGTAGTTCTCCATGTGGTAGGCGTCGCTCCCACAGTCACCCCAGACGGATCCCGGGATGCGCCCCTTCTTCTCGATGTAGTTGTAGCCGCTCACCTCGCCGATGTACTCGGACCAGCTGCGCACGCTCACCAGGTTCCCCTCGGTCGACGCGAGGATCTCCTTCGCCTCCGGAAGGTCCACGGCCACCTCCGGACCGCCGGGGACTTCCGCTCCGAAGTCGTCGACGGGCCGGCCCCGGGCATCCTCGGTCGTCGTGGAGTAGCCCGCGTCCGTCCACGACTGTAGCCCTCCATTCAGGACCCTCACGTCTCGCACCCCGGCCCAGAGCATGATGAAGGCGCACCGGAACGCGGCCAGCTGTCCGGCGCTGCTCCCGGGGAAGGGGTCCCGGTTGTCCGGAAACGCGAAGCGCCCGTAAAGCACGACGGTCGTGCTCGCCGTGATCCCCATCGCTTCGAGGGCTCCCTTCACTTCCCGGGGAGACCTCCGATTCCAGGTCTCCGGCGACTCGAGCGTCAAGGTGTCCAGGTTCAGCGCCCCGGGGATGTGCCCCCGTTCATAGTCGGCCGGGTTGCGGTAGTGGGTGTGACAGACCACGTGAGGGGCGCCGGAGTGCTCTATCGCCGTCCCGGTCGAGATGAGCTCGTGCACCCATTCCGGAGGCACCAGGTGGGCATGGCGCAGGAGGCGGGCCATAGGCAGCCCCTCGTCCGTGCACCACTCCTCCAGGAAATCGAGATAGATGCTCACGCGAGGGCTTCCGGCTCGTCGGAACATGTCCGCCACGTGCTCGACCTCCTCCGGGTCGTAGCCGTAGACGACGACGGGATCATCGGGCCCGATGCCCTTGGATCGAACGATCTCCAGCCACTCCAGGTAGCGGCTCCACTTGAAGGGAATGCTCCGGGCTCCCTCGATGTGCCCCCCCCGTGCCTCACCTCCGAGGCGCCAGCCGTTGTAGGCGTCGATGGGCCGGACATCCACGATGTGGGGGGACGACGTGTCGACATTGGATCGCGCATGGTCCACCAGGCGAAGCATCTCCCGGGTGGACAGGCGTGGAGGAGGGTCGGTCATCCAGGTTTCCCCTCAGGCGGGTTGGTCGGGTCAGCCCGACGCGGGCTCGGGTCACAAGCTCTATCGTCACGGCCTCCGGAGGTAGGCCCTCCATGCCATCGATCATCTCGACCTCGTCGAGGAGACCGAGGCCAGGAACTCGGCCAGCTTCCTCCAATACGCCTCTCCCGCCACAGCCAGAAGGTCGTTGTGCCCGGCGCTGTCCACGAACCAGGCCTGCCGCCGCGCAGGGGGCATGGCATCCAGCAGCCTCCGGCTGTGGCTGGACGAAACCACCTCGTCCCGGGTGCCGTGGATGACGAGGACCGGAGCCTCGACCCCGGCGATCTTCGCGAGGGTGTCGAACCGGTCGCCGGGAAGCCCGTCGAAGGGGAGCATGACCCGGAACGCCGAGGTGAACGTGCTCTCCAGGATCAGTCCGGCGACGCGGCGGCCGACAGCGAGATGCGCGGCCACCGCACCGCCCAGCGACCGCCCGTGGAGGACTACCTGCTCCGGTGGGTATCCGCTGCGGAGAAGGAAGTCGAGCCCCGTCCGGGCCGCCGCGTAGGCGCCTGGCTCGGAAGGCTCGCCCGCGCTTAGGCCGTAGCCGGGATAGTCCACGGCCAGTACGCTCACGCCCAGGCTCGCGTAGGCTGAGAGGAAGCCCCCCATCTGACCCAGATCCTCGGCGTTGCCGTGGGCGAACAGGACGGCGAGGGTGGATTGGGGAGCGGGAACGAAGAGGGCCGCGAGGCCGTCGCCGTCCCTTGTTGTGAGGCGGACCAGCCCGTCCAGGTCCTCTCCGTACGTGGGTGGAGGCGGAACGAAGACGAGACGATCGATGAACGAGGTCACGGCGGCGGGCGCCGGTCGGCCCCGACCCTCACCTCCGCGGCGTAGATCAGGTCGCCGAGGGGCGAGTTGTCCCCGTTCCCTGAGTTGGCCGCCACGTGGAAGATCACCTCGCCACCGGTCGCTGGAGCGAGCCACTCCAGGGTCCAGGATGCCCCCGATGGATCCGGCACCGCCGCCCCGACCTCGGTCTGATGCGCATAGGGCTGACCACGGTCCCCGGCGGTGACGGCAACCCGCTCGCCCATCGGCTGGAGGATTCCGGCGGGGCGTCCCCCGTCGCGGCCCCCGCCGAAGCGCGCAGCCAGCTGGAAGCCGGCAATGGAGGTCTCGTCGGCCCGCAGGATCACCGTCAGCGGGTACGCCGTGCCGGGCTCGTACCGGTCGGGGAGGCCCTCGACGCGCACGCTTCCTCCGAAGGCGTTCAACGCGTCGCCGGTGTGGCAGGTGAGGCAGGTAGGCTCGCCGAAGCCGCCGGTATGCCCAGGCGGTGGGGCCGTGGCGTGAATCACCGGCACGGCCGCCCCCGAAACCACGAGGGCCGCGGCGGAGAAGGCCAGCGCGGGGCCGATCCGCATGGGCCGAAGGCCGAGAGCTTCCTGCTTCAGGAGATCGCGCGCCTCCGCGGTGGGAGCTTGGCGACGCCCACGGTGCCCGTGTCGGCGCCGAACCAGATGGAGTTGGTCTCGGGGTCGAAGTACATGTGGCGGATGGTCCCACCACCGCTCTCCGGCTGGGTGTTCGAGAAGAACTCGCCGGTCAGGGGGTCGAAGCCGACGAAGTTGTTGGGCCGGACCCCGGTCTCGACGACCCAGATGCGATCGGAGTCGTCCGCCACCATGGCATAAGGGCGGGCTTCCTCGGCGCTGGGCAGCGGGAACTCGACGACCGCGCCGGACTCGGGGTCCAGACGGCCCAGCGTGCCGCGGGTCCAATCCCCGTACCAGAGAACGTCGTCCGAGGTCACGGCGATGCGCCTGGGAAGCGCGTTCTCCGGAAGCTCGAAGGTCCGCAGCTCGAAGGTCTCGGGATCGACCGTGGCGATGTGGTTGGTGTTGAAGAGCGCCACCCAGGGACGGTCCCGGGAATCGACGACGATCCCGTAGGGTCGGCTGCTGGCGGCACCCCTGCGCCCGAGCGCTCCCGCGATGGATTCGACGAGCCGCACCTCTCCGGTCCTGGTCCAGAGCTTCCCGATGAAGTTCCCCTGCTGGACCGTGAACCAGATGTCGCCCTGGGAGTCCCAGACCAGGGTGTGGGGATCCGCCGCCCGCTCGTCGGGCATCATGTACCGCTCGATGTCGCCCTTGGCCGGATCGAGCCTTCCGATATGTCGGTTGTTCTCGCCCGCGTTGCCGGCGTACCAGACCATTCCCTGGGGGTCGATGATCAGATTGTGCGGAATGGAGCCCTCGGTGTCGTATTTGGTGAACTCCCCGGTGGTCGGATCGAGGACCGCGATGTACGGCGTGCGCCCCTGGCCGCAGAACCAGACCCGTCCGTCGGGTGCGACCATGGGATCTCGGGGGCGGGCCCCCTCCCACGGGACGGTCCACTCCTCGAGCGCGGGGTCGTCCAGTGGCTCCTGGGCCGACGCAGGGGTGACCGGCACGAGCAGCGAGATGAGGGCTGCGGCACACAGGGCAGTAGCGCGCATGGTATCCTCCGGGACTGAGGGCAGGTTGTATCGTCATGACACGGTACGCCATCCCGGTGTTGTCCCATGGACGGAAGGGCGTGGCACTGCCCAGTACGCCCCAGGGGTGAGGGGGTTTCCAGCCTTCTTCCTGCTGACACCTCCCCGTCGCCCACGCGTACACCCTTCATGACGGTCCCTGGCGCTTTTGGGGCCGATGGGGGTAGCGTTCCCGAGAGCGCCCGCCGCGTGACGAGGTGTGAGCCAGGAACCGGGAGTTCCGCGTGATGATCCGACCCGCCCGAGGATTCTGGGCCGTTCTGGCCATTGTCATGGCCACGGGAGGGCCCGGCGAGAAGCTGCGGGGGCAGGTCGCGGGCTCATCGGCCACGGTGAGCGGCTGGGTCGTGGAGCACGAGACGGGAACGCCCCTGGTCGGGGCCGGGGTGACCCTTGGTTCCGTCGGCGAGGGCGAGCGCGTCGTGGAGACGCAGGTCTCCGGACCGGAGGGTGCGTTCTTCTTCCTGGAGGTGCCAGCGGGGCGGTACGAACTCGGCGTCACGCTCCTGGGTTACGCCGACCTCCAGGATACCCTCGACGTGGAGGCTGACACGGATCTGGAGGTCACGCTCCCCCTCTCGGTGTCGCCTGTGCCACTCGAACCGGTGGTGGTGGTCGTGAGGCGGCGGCCTGTCGGTCCCCTCGCGGGGTTCGAGCGTCGACGGCAATCCTCGCGGGGAACCTTCCTTGCACGGGAAGACATCGAGAGCGCGAATCCCCAGGAGTTCACGGACCTCCTTCGCACGCTCCCCGGGATACGCCTCGTGCCCACGGCCACCTTCGGAAACCGCGTCTACTTCCGGGGCGGATGCACGCCGGACCTCTGGCTGGACGGGGCCCACGTGGGCTCCACGGTGGACATCGACAGCTTCCTGCGGCCCGAGGACCTGGAGGCGGTTGAGATCTACCGGGGGCCGGATCTTCCGGGGGAGTTCGGCAGCAACCTCTGTGGGGCCATCGTGGCGTGGACCCGGCGGGGAGATCCGTCCACCGACGAACGCTCCCTCAAGACGCAGCTCATCTGGGCCGGGGCCTTCGTGCTCTTCATCCTCATCGGGCGCTGAGGACAGCGGGATCCGGCCGCCCCCTGGCGGTGGGGCGCAGGCCAGTCTTGAGGGTGGGGGATTGCCAGTCTGATTGCTTTCGGTACACCTCAGCGGAAGCCGAACCGGAAGGGGATCCTCATGAGGGGAATGCTCCCGAAGGTGCTGCCGGGCACGAGGGACTCATCCGTTGGAGGCCCGCCGCCCTCTCCGGAGTCCTCCGGCGTCCCGCCGAAGATCAGGGCGGCGGCGACGGCTCCCGCCGCCGCACCCAGCACGCCGACGGTGAAGATGGCGGTGCGCTTCCCGTCGAGCTCCTTAACGGCCACGTCCACCATGTGGGAGGGCTGCAGCCGGAG
>JBDHGI010000091.1:0-15919 GCA_039589955.1 Gemmatimonadota bacterium
GTCATGACCGCCGACGCCCTGTCCAGGAAGCGGGCACGCTCCTCCTCGTCCACGCCGGGGGGCGCGAAGCGCTGCCGATCACAGTGCTCCAGGCATTCGAGGACATCCCCGACGGTCGGCTCGGACACTCCGACTCGCGTGAGAGCCGCACCGAGCTCGCTGAGCTGAAGGCCGGCCTCTGGGAGGTTCAGCCTGTCCGCCACGAGGCCCCGGAGAGCCCTGGCCACCTCGGCGTAGAAGGCCCGCGCGTCATCGCCTCCGGCCAGCCGTCGAGCCTCGGCGAAGCGCTTGCGGGCCACCCTGCCGGCGCGCCGTCCCCTGGCATAGGCCACGTCGCCCGCCAGGCGGTCCTGGTGCCGGCGTAGACCCAGGGTCCCCAGGACCCCCGCCATGGGGAGGATCACGAACATCCAGAACACCACCTCACCGAACAGGAAGCGGTGGGTGGGTCGGAGGCTGCCGCTTCCCAGGTGGATGAAGCGGATGTCCTCGCGCAGCTGGGTCACGCCCCCACGGGCCATGGAGGCCGGGCCTTCGGCCACCGCTCCTGTGACCCCGAGCTGCAGGTCTCCGGTGCCGGCCGTGCGGTAGGCGCCCTCTCCCGTGTCGAAGAAGCCCATCTCGATCGAGGGAATGGTCCGCGTGCCCGGCGCCCGGGGGATCATCACGTACTCGAAGGTCTTGCTGCCGGACAGACCCGACCCCGAGAGCTGCACCGATTCGGAGATCTCCGGAGGGAATGCCTCGAAGTCCGGCGGGAGGTCGAGCTCGGGTGCCGGCACTCCCCGGAGGTTGCCGCGCCCGGAGACCCGCACCGTGAGGGTCACGGCGTCGTTTGCATCCACGCTGTCCCGATCCAGGTCGGCGGAGAGGGACAGGCTTCCCACCACCCCGCTGAAGGGCTCGGGGCGTCCGGGTGGCAGCGGCTCCACCTCGATGGCGAGGGGATTGGACAGGACCGTCGTGGGGACCACGGTGGTCCCGAAGAGGGAGCTCCGGCCGAACAGGTCCTCGAAAGGGTCTGCGCTACGCCGCCGGACCCTCACCTGGGCCTCGACGCCCAGGGGGTCCAGGGTGCGCTCACCAGGACCTGTCGGGACCAGGGCGATGCGTCGGATGACCGCGGTTGCGTAGGCTTGGCCGTCGCGGACCACCTGCTCCACCTGCGGCTGGGTGACCTGCCCCACGTCCTCCACCCAGAATCCCTCCGGCTCCGGCACGCGGGTGAGGTTGTAGGAGCTCACGTCCACCCGGGTCCAGATCCGGTACTCCACGATGAAGGGCTCGCCTTCCCGAACCCGGGTCCGGGAGGCCTCCGCCGTGACGAAGAGATCCGTGGAGGCGATGCCGGTTTCGCCGGGGCTGCTTGGCGTGGCTCCCTGGGTGGGCGGGGGCGCGGCGGAAACGGTGACCTCCAGGGGCTGCGTGCGGAAGGTCCGACCCGCCGCCTCCACCTCGATGGCGCCGATCTCGAAGGTCCCCTCCTCCAGGGCCTGGAAGCGATACTGGATGGTGAGGGATACGGTGGTACGGGCGCCCACGATCTGCATGGACGTGGACGTGCCGCTTCCGAGGTACTGGGCGAACGCCGTCAGGTCGGGGACCTCCGGGTCCTGATCCAGGGCCTGGGAGCCCCGGATCTCCAGGTTGAGCACGAACTGCCCGCCCACGGCCACCGTGTTGCCGGGGCTCAGGTAGGCCCGCACACCGACGTCCTGGCCCCGGGCTGCCAACGGCGTGCCCAGAGCCGCGAGGGCGAGGAAGATCGCCAAGGCCGACGGCGCCACTCGGCGGGGGCGGTCCATGGCTACCAGACCTTCCGAGGCCGGCGCCCGCGGGTCGCGGCGGGCCTTCGGTTGACGTCGTCCGGGTCCTCCTGGATCGCGTCCAGGAGTCGCTGCGCCTCCGCGCGGGTCATCTCGCCTTGTTGGGGCTCGGGCTGACCTTCCCCTTCCCGGGGGTCCGGGTCCCGGTCCTGATCTCGTGGCTGCTCCCCGGGCTGTTGGTCGGGGTCCGGTTGCTGATCCTCGGGCTGCTCCTCGGGTTGCTGCTGCTGGTCGTCGTTGTCCTGGTTCTCCTGGTCGCTCTGGCCCTGCTGCCGGTCCTGGTTCTGGTCCTGCTCGTCCTGCTGCGGGTCCTGGCTCTGGTCCTGGGGCTGCTGCTCCTGCTGCTGCATCTGCTCGAGGACCCGTTCCAGATTGTGCTTCGCGTCCTGGTCCCCGGGTGCCAGCCTCAGTGCCTGCTTGTAGGCCTCCAGGGCCGGCTCCAGCTGCTGCCCCCGATAGAGGGTGTTGCCCAGGTTGTACCAGGCGGCGCTGGCGAGCCCGGGGTTGCCCGATGCGATGGCCTCCCGGTAGGCCTCCAGGGCCTGCTGGAGCTCCTGGCTCCGGTAGAGGGCGTTCCCGTCGTTGAACCGGATCAACGGAGACTCGGGGTTTTCCCGAAGGGCCTCCAGGTACTTCTGGTGGGCCTCCTCGAACCTGCCTTCCTCGTAGAGCCGATTCCCCTCGGCGACCTGGCCCCGTCCCGCCTGGGCCTGCGCCACCGACGGAGGTCCTGCCAGCGCCAGGCCGACGCATGCCACCATCCACCAACGACGGTTCATCCCGCGAACCTCCCGGACCATGCCCCCTGGGTCCTCCTTCTTCTCGGGATCAGGCGTTCCGCCAGGAGCAGCGCCAGGGCCATCCCGAGGAAGATCTGGTACTGCTCCTCGAACTGTGTGATCTGCTGGGCATCCAGGGCCTCACCCTCCGCTCGGGCCAATTCGTCCACCAGGTCGTCGAAGGCGCTCCCTCCGGCCCCCACGCGTACGTACCGGCCGCCCGTGGCATCGGCCACCGAGCGGAGGGTCTCTTCGTCCAGTCGTGTCGTCACCACCGAGCCGTCCTCGTCCCGAAGGAAGCCTTGGGGACGCCCCTCGTCGTCGAGCTGGGGGATGGGGACCCCATCGGCGGAGCCGACCCCCACGGTATGAATCCTCACGCCGGCCTGGACCGCACGGTCCAGATAGGTGCCGAAATCCCCCTCGTGGTCTTCCCCATCGGCGATCACCACGAGGACGCGGCTCTCCCGAGCCTCCTCCAGCGCATCCAGGGATACCCGCAACGCGGCTCCGAGATCGGTTCCCTGGACTGGCATCATGTCCGGATCCATGGCCCCCAGGAAGAGTGCCGCCGCGCCGTAGTCAACGGTGAGGGGACTCTGCACGAAAGCGTCGCCGGCGAAGGCCACCAGGCCGATGCGGTCCCCGTCCAGCTGGTCCATGAGCCGGAGGATGGCCAGGCGAGCCCTCCCGAGGCGGCTGGGGGCCACGTCCTCCGCCAACATCGACCGGGAGAGGTCCACTGCGACCACGATGTCCTGTCCGACGCTCCGTACCGTCTCCACGCGGCTTCCGAACTGGGGACGGGCCAGGGCGAGGAACGCGAGCGCCGCCGCACCCAGCGTGAGCGCCGCTCCGGCCCGCCGAGCGGCCGGACTCACCGAGGCCGTGAGCCTCTCCACGAGAGGTGCCTCGCCGAAGCGCTCGAGGGCGCGTCTCCGGCTGCGGGCGCCGTACCAGAGCAGACCCAGGAGGGCGGGCACCAGGAGCAGAGCTCCCAACCACTCCGAGGCACCGAACCGGAACACGCCGCCCTCCTACGGAAGCCGTCGGAGGACGGTCTGCGAAAGACCGACGTCCAGGATGAGGAGAAGCATGGCGAACGCGAGCACGGAGCCGAAGCGCTCCGTGTACTGCGTGTAGTTCTCGATCTGGACCTCCGTGGTCTCGAGGTCGTCGATTTCGGAGTAGATGGCGGCCAGGCTCTCCGTGTCCGTGGCCCGGAAATACCGGCCACCCGTCTTTTCGGCCATCTCCCTTAGCGTGGGCTCGTCCACATCCACGCGCATCGTCGCGTAGCGGCGCCCCATCAGGGGGTCGTCCACGGGGACGCGGGCGGTGCCGCGGGTCCCCACGCCGATGGTGTAGACCCGCACGCCCAGAGCCTCGGCCATCTGCGATGCGGTGACGGGACCGATCTCGCCTCGGTTGCTGCGTCCGTCGGTGAGGAGGATGACCACCTGCGACTCGGCGGCCGAGGCCTGAAGGCGCTTCACGGCGGTAGCGAGACCCATCCCCACCGCGGTCCCGTCCTCGATCATCCCCACGTCGAGCTCACCGAGGAGGGTACGGATGACGCCGTAGTCCAGCGTCAGGGGCGCCTGCGTATAGGCCTGCCCCGCGAACGCCACCAGGCCGATGCGGTCGCTCGTGCGGCCCGACACGAAGTCGGCGGCCACCACCTTCGCCGCCTCCAGGCGGTTGGGCTCCAGGTCCTCCGCAAGCATCGAGGAGGACACGTCCATCACCAGGACGATATCGATGCCTTCCGTGAGGATCTCTTCCGAGGTGATACCCGTCTGGGGCCGTGCCAGGGCTACGATGATCCCCGTCAGAGCGAGGAGGCGCAGGATATCCGGAATTCGGGGAAGCCATCGGGGCGCACCTTCGCCCGTGTCACGGATGGTGGAGACCGCCGAGAAGCGCAGGGCTCCGGCCCTCCGGGCGGAGCGGGCTCGCACCCACCAGACGAGGGGAAGCAGGGCGAGCAGGCCAAGGAGCCAGGGGTCCTCGAAGCGAAACATCAGCCCTCCCCTCCCGACGAGGTGACGGTCTGTCGGGGGGCATCTTCCCGGGGTAGATCGTCGAGAGAAGCCGGCGTCGGCTCGGGGATGGTCGACTCGACGAGCTCCCGCCCCAAGGTGAGCGTCTCCCGGGACGTGTCCATGTCCGGCCGCGCCTTGGCGAACTTCACCAGGTCGCAACGGTCGAGAAAGCGGCGAAGGCCGTCGATGAAGCCTTGCGGGGCGTCCTTGCGCCCGAGACCTGCCGTCACCTCCCGGGTGGTCATCTCCCGGGCCGGCACGAGGAACCGCCCCTCCACGTAGGCACGGAGGACCTCGGAGACGGCGATGTGGTACTCCTTGACCTGTCCGTGCTCCAGCATGGGAGAGGCCTCGATCCGGCTCAGAGCTTCCAGTGCGACCTCGTGGGGAGGTCGGGTCGGCGCCGGCGTCACCGTGGGACCTCCGTCCTTCCCCCGCCGCAGGCGACGGCCGAGCCAGAAGGTCACCCCCAGCAGGGCCAGGAGCGCCACGACCCACAGGCTCACGGTCACGACACTCAGGGGGATGGCGAGGGGTCCGCGAATGTCACGGATGTCCCCTCCCTCGTCCACGCCAACGCTGACCACCTCGACGCGGAAGCGGTCGGTGTACAGCGCTTGCGATGCCTCCCCGGGGCCCTCCACCCCCACCTCGAAGCTCGGGATCTCCAAATCCCCCAGCTCGAATGCCGTGAGGGTGAGGGCCAGCCCGGAGCGGGAACCCTCGCCGTCGACGACCGGCACCAGACCCTCGGCAGCCAGGACCTCGAAGGGGCCGAGATCCAGGGAGTCCGGCCAGACGACCCGGGCGCCCACCGGGTGCTCCACCGTCACCGTCAGGTGGATCCGGTCCCCGACGGTGACCAGTGTGGTGTCCACGTCGGTGCGGAGCCGAGCCTCCTGCCCGGCGAGGGGACCTCCTCCGGCGGGAATCGTCAGGGCCAGCAGGGCGAGAGCGAGCCTCCTCACCGTTGCCTCCGTGCCCGCTCCTTGAAGAAGCGCATGAGGGGCTGCACATATGGCTCGCCCGTCCGGACATCGATGACGTCGACACCGCTCCGGCGGAACGTCCGATCCAGGGCCTCGCGACTCGCCCGGGCTCGACGGGAGAACTCCTCCCTGAGCCGCGCCGCGGACATGTTCACCACGAGCCGCTCCCCGGTCTCGGGATCCTCCAGCTCCACGAATCCCAGTGGAGGCAGCTCCTCTTCCCGTGTGTCGCCGACACGCACCGCCACCAGGTCGTGGCGTCGCCCCGACACCGCCAGGGCCTTCTCGAACCCCTCGTCGCGGAAGTCGGAGACGAGGAAGGCCACGGCTCGCTTCCGCTGGACGTGGTTCAGGAAGTCGAGTGCCGCTCCGATGTCCGTCCGCCGTCCCTCGGGCCGGTGGAACAGGAGCTCGCGGAGCACCCGGAGGACATGTCGCTTGCCCTTGCGGGGGGGCACGTACTTCTCCACGCCGTCGGAGAAGATGACGAGTCCGACCTTGTCGTTGTTCTTGATGGCGGAGAAGGCGAGCAGGGCGCAGATCTCCACGGCCAGCTCCCCCTTCATGCGCTCCCTGGTACCGAAGTCCCCCGAGGCGCTCACGTCCACCGCCAGCATGACGGTGAGCTCGCGCTCCTCCTCGAAGATCTTCACGAAGGGCGCGCCGCTTCGGGCAGTGACGTTCCAGTCGATGGACCGGATGTCGTCCCCGTACTGGTACTCCCGGACCTCGGCGAAATTCATGCCGCGGCCCTTGAAGACCGAGTGGTACTCCCCCGAGAAGACCTCGTTGACCAGCCCCCGGGTGGAGATCTCGATGCGGCGGACCTTCTTGAGGATCTCCCGCGGAATCATCGGCTCAGCTCCCGGCGGCGCGTTCCGACCCGTGACTGCCGAGGCCCCGAGGGTCGCCTCCGACCGTCATCACGGTACCTCGACGGTGTTGAGGACCTGGGTGACCACGTCCTCGGACGTGACCTCCTCCGCCTCGGCCTCGTAGGTGAGGAGCACCCGGTGACGGAGAACGTCCATGCCCATGGCCCGGACGTCATCGGGTGTCACGAAGCCCCGTCGGTTCAGGAACGCGTGGGCCCTCGCGGTCTTGGCGAGGTAGATGGTGGCGCGGGGAGACGCCCCGAAGGCTATGAGGTCCGCGAGGTCGGGGAGGCCGTAGGCCGCCGGATCCCGGGTCGCCAGCACGAGCTGCACGATGTAGCGCTCGACCTGCTGATCCATGTAGATCATCTCCACGGCCTTCCGGGCCCGGAGGATCTCGTCAGGCTTGACCACCGGCTGCACTTCGGCGGGGGCGCCGGTGGACATGCGACGCATGATCTGGAGCTCCTCGTCACCGTCCGGATAGCCGACGGACAGCTTGAGCATGAAGCGGTCGATCTGGGCCTCGGGCAACGGATAGGTTCCCTCCTGCTCGATGGGATTCTGGGTGGCCAGCACCAGAAACGGATCGTCGAGGGGGAACGTGTTCTCTCCGATGGTGACCGTGTGCTCCTGCATGGCCTCCAGCAGGGCCGACTGCACTTTGGCCGGAGAGCGGTTGATCTCGTCGGCCAGGATGAGGTTCGCGAAGATGGGACCCTTCTTCGTCTTGAACTCCTGGTCCTTGGGATCGTAGACCAGCGTGCCGATGAGGTCGGCGGGGAGCAGGTCCGGGGTGAACTGCAGGCGGTGGAACGTGGTGTCGATGGCCTGGGCCAGCGTTCGCACCGTCAGGGTCTTGGCCAGGCCCGGAACGCCCTCCATGAGGACGTGACCGTCGGAGAGCAGGCCGACGAGGAGGCGCTCCACCATGGTCTTCTGCCCGACGATCACCCGGCCCACCTCGTCCAACAGCCGGTCCACGAAGGCGCTCTCCGCCTGGATCTTCTCCTGGATGACTTCGATGTCGAGGGTCCTGGTCTCGTTCATGTGCGGTCGCGGGTTGAAGTGCTGAGTCCGACGAGCGTAGTTCAACGGGCAATGGTAATGGATGCGCCGTGGCGCGGAAGGGTTGCTGTTGCATCGGCATACGATAGGTCGTATCTTGACATATCACATTGCGATCTACGCCCGGAGACGAACGTGCCCAAGTCCTCCGTCATGAGCGACCCGGTGCTCCACATCCTGCTTGCCCTCTCGGACCGTCCACGTCACGGCTACGCCATCGTGCAGGAGATCGAGGAGCGCACCGACGGCGCGGTGGTGCTGGGCACGGGAACGCTCTACACCGCGCTGAAGAGACTCCGGGCCGAGGGACTCATCGGGGAGATGAGCGATCCCGGAGATGGCGGCGGACGCAGGCGGCGCACCTACGGCCTCACGGATCGAGGTCGGACGGCCCTCGCCGAGCAGACGGCGCGGCTGCAGGCCCTCTTCGAGCACGCGAGGCAGAAGCATGCCCTACCCGACCCCGGGGCGGCGTGATGTTGGACCGGGTCTACCGCCTGCTCCTCAGCCTTCTTCCCCGGGAGTTCACGCCGGAGGACCGGTGGGAGATGTGGGGCACGTACCGGAAGCGCGTGGAACGTGCGGGGGATGCTCGACGGAGCACCACGTCGGAGCGCCTCCGTGAGGTGACGGACCTGGCGTTCACGCTGCTGTCGGCGTGGTGGCCCTTCCCATCCCTCGAGTCCCTCCTCTACGACGCACGGTTCGGTATTCGATCCCTCGCCAAGTCGCCGCTGACGTCGGGTCTCGCCGTCCTTTCGTTGGCTCTGGGCATCGGTGTCACGAGCGCCATGTTCAGCGCCCTGGACGTGTGGATCTTCCGCCCCCTCCCCCTCCCCAACGCCGAGCGTCTGGTGGGTGTGGGCATGGCCAATCGGGCGCGGGGCTGGAACTACAACGTCTTCTCCCGCCGAGACTACCTTGACTGGGCCGAGGCGTCGTCGTCGGTGACGCTCGGTGTCTACGCACCTGGCAGCTACAACCTGTTGGCCGACGGGCGTGCCGAGAGGGTCCGCGGGCTCCTGGTCTCGGCCAACCTGCCCGACGTGCTGGGCATCGAGCCCGCCCTCGGTCGGTCCTTCACACCGGAGGAGGGGCGGAGGGACGGGGCTGGGGTGGCGCTGGCCACCGATGCCTTCTGGCGGGCCTCGCTGGGCGGCGATCCCGGCGCCGTGGGGCGGGACATCATGCTGGACGGCGTTCCCCACACCGTGGTGGGCGTTCTGCCACCCCGGCAGATGATCCCGGGCCGTCGGGTGGACGTATGGACGCCTCTTCGCTTCTCGCCCGACGAGACTCGGAGCGGTCACTTCCTCTGGGGCATCGGTCTCCTTCACGAGGCCGTGGGCGTCGAGGCGGCCCAGGCGGAGCTGGACGCAGTGGCCCGCCGCGTGGTGCTCTCCGACCCCAATGGCACGTTCCCCGACGCCACGGTGAGGCCTTTCAGGGACCTTATCTACGGCAGCGAGTACCGGCAGGGTTCGGTCGTCCTGGCCGGGAGCGTTCTGTTCGTTCTCCTCATCGCATGTGCGAACATCGCGAATATCCTGCTGGCAAGAGGTATGGCGCGCACGCACGAGGTGGCGGTCCGGGGCAGCCTGGGGGCGGGGCGGAGTCGCATCGTCCAGCAGCTCCTGGTCGAGAGCTTGGTCATCGCCGTTCTCGGCGGTGGGTTGGGCATCGCTTTCGGATACATGGGTCTGGACCTTCTCCTCACCTTCGGACTCCCGGCGGAGGAGGTCATGGGATGGGACCAGATCAGACTCAACGGGCGTGTCATGGGAGTGGCTGGCGCCCTCACGGTGCTCTCCGCGGTGTTGTTCGGGCTGGCTCCCGCGCTCCGGGCCTCGAGGGTGGACTTCCGGGAGCGTCTGGCCGAGGGCGGCCGCGACGGATCCTCCTCCGGGGGCGGGAAGCTCGGCTCGGCGTTCGTGGTCGCCGAGATCGCCGCCTCCCTGGTGCTCGTGGCCCTCACCGGGCTCATGATCCGAGCCAGCCTGGAGCTGCAGGGTGTGGAGATGGGTATGCGCACCACGGACGCCGTGGTCTTCAGGGTGGATCCTCCGGGCAACGCATACCCCGAGGCGGAGGATCTGCGCGGCTTCTACGGTGAGCTGAGTCGCAGCCTGGCTGCCGTGCCCGGCGTCACGGGAGTTACGACCACCTCCGGTCATCCCCTGACCCAGTGGTCCACCACCATCTACGGTGTCGCCGGCATGGAGGGAGGGGAGGAGGACTCACGCCTCTCGGCGGAGTACAGGCGCGTGTCGCCCTCGTACCTGGAGGTGATGGACCTGGAGCTGGAGGCCGGACGTTGGCTCTCGCCGGACGAGGCCCTCGCGGACGGGCCTCCGGCGGTGGTGGTGAGCAGCGTTCTGGCTCGTCGCTGGTGGGGCGATGGTGCGAGCGCCGTCGGCCAGAGCCTCCTGCTGAGCGGCGAGGCCCGCCCCATCGTCGGCGTGGTGCGGAGCGGACGGCTGCGTGGCCCCGACCGGGAGCCTCCACCGGTGATCTTCGAAGCGTTCGACCAGGCCCCCTGGAGATCCGCCTTCATGATCGTCAGCTACGACGTCGACGCACAGCAGATCGTCGCCTCGGCCCGTGACCTGGTGGGGCGGATGGACCCCAACCTCGCCCTCTTCGACGTGCAGACCATGGCCCAGCTCATGTACGAGGCGGTGGGCCCCCAACGGGCGGTCGCGCGGATCCTGGGGAGCCTGGGTGGTCTGGCCCTCCTTCTCACCTTGGTGGGGGTGTACGGTGTGGTGGCGCATTCGGTGGGGCGGCGGAGGCACGAGATGGGGCTCCGGGTGGCCCTGGGGGCGTCGGCGTCCAGCATCGTGTTCATGGTCCTCCGGTCCAACGGACGTCTCGCCGCGCTGGGCCTCGCCCTCGGCCTGCTCCTGAGCATGGGCGCGGGGCAAGGCGTGGCCTTCCTCCTGGCCGAGGTCAGCCCACGGGATCCGTTGGTGCTGGCTCTCGTGAGCAGCTTCGTGCTCGTGACCATCCTGGTGGCTTCATGGCTGCCGGCACGGCGAGCCGGACGGGTAGATCCGGTGGAGACCCTGCGGTCCGAGTAGGTGTGGGCCGAGCCCCCGGTGCGTCTTGGCGAGGCGCTCCAACCTTGGAAGCCCTCCAGGAACGTCCGGGGCCCTCCCCTTGACAGCTTAGGTGAGATCTCTCCATGTTCCCCTAAGCTGTATAGAGGAACGACAAACCGGACCGGCCCATGTCGCCACGCATCGACTCCACGTCCCTCTACGGGACGCTCAACCTCCTCATCCTGAAAGCGGTGGCCGGTGGGCCCCGCCACGGGCTTGCCATCGCCCGCTTCATCCGGGCCTCCACGGACGACTCCCTCACCATCGAGGAGGGGGCGCTCTACCCGGCACTGCATCGCCTCGAGCGGGACGGGCTGGTCGAAGCCGCCTGGGGTACGTCCGAGAACAACCGCCGGGCCAAGTACTACGCCCTGACGCCCGAGGGAGAAGCGCGGTTGGAGCGGGAGCGGGAGCAGTGGCTTCGGCACACCCTCGCGGTGTCGCGGCTCCTTGAAGCGGGGTTGGAGCGGATCTGAGGAGGTGTGGATGAGGAAGGGAATGCGGGAGCGCATCACCAGGGTGGTGAGGCCTCGGGCGCTGGTGGCCGAGGTGGACGAGGAGCTCGACTTCCACCTCCGGGGACGCGTGGACGAGCTGATGGAAGAGGGGTGGTCGGAGGAGGATGCCCGGGCGGAGGCCCTGCGCTCCTTCGGTGATCCGGAACGCTACCGGGTGCAGTGCCGGGCCATCGCGCACGACCGGATCGTGCGGGAGAGGAGGGGAGAGGTGATGGGAAACGTGTGGCAGGACGTGCGCTTCGCCGTGCGGGGCTTCCGTAGGAACCCGGGCTTCGCGCTGGTAGCCGTGATGACGCTGGCCCTGGGCATCGGAGCTACAACGGCGGTCTTCACGGTGGCGAAGAACGTCATTCTGGACCCTCTTCCCTTCGAGGAGCCAGAGGACCTAGTGATGGTCTGGGAGCAGAACACGGCCCAGAGCATCCCCAGGGACAATCCCTCTCCGCCCAACTACACCGACTGGCGGTACCAGAACCGCACCTTCGTGGATCTCGCCGCCATGCGCGACGGGTCCATGACCCTCACCGACGGCGAACAGCCCGAGGTGGTGCAGGTCGCCTACCTCTCGCCCAACACCTTCGAGGTCTTGGGGGTGGACGCCCGGCGTGGCAGAGTCTTCACCGAGGCGGAGGAGGCCGACGCAGACTCGCCAGCCCTGGCCGTGATCAGCGACGGGCTCTGGAGGCGAAGGTACGGGGGTGATCCCGCCACCATCGGCCGCACGGTGCGCCTCAATGAGTTCGTGCTGGAGGTAGCCGGTGTCATGCCGCCCTCCTTCACCGTGCCCAGGCGCGACATCGACATCTGGGTGCCTTCGGACCACGAGAACCCGAACCACCACCGTCAGACCCGAAACCTGAGGGTCATTGGACGACTGGCCGCAGGTGTCACGCCGGCCGCGGCCAAGTCGGATCTGGACGTCCTCCAGCGCCGCATCGCCGAGAGCTTCCCCGAAGCCAACGAGGGTTGGAGCGTCTTGGTGGTGCCCGTCATGGACGAGGTGGTGGGCGCCGGCACACGCACCGTCTTCCTACTGCTGCTGGGCGCGGTGGCCTTCGTGCTGCTCATCGTCAGCGCCAACGTGGCCAACCTCCTCTTGGGACGCTCATCGGCTCGGCGGACCGAGATGTCCGTGCGTGCCGCCCTGGGCGCCTCACGGCGACGCATGGTGAGCCAGCTTCTCACCGAGTCGTTGGTGCTGGGCCTCGCCGGCGCCCTGCTTGGCGTCGGGATCGCCTGGGCCGGAGTGCGCCTACTGGTTTCCTTCGACCCGAGGGGGCTGCCCCGGCTCGAGGAGGTCAGCGTGGAGGGCACCTCCCTCCTGTTCGCCCTGGGGGTGTCCTTGCTCACGGCCCTTGTCTTCGGCATGGCGCCCGCCATGCACGCGGTGCGGAGCTCGGTGGCCCGAGCGTTGAAGGGCGGCAGCCGAGGGCGCGGTGCCGGCTCGGAGCGGCCCCGTTCGGTCCTCGTGCTGGCCGAGGTGGCCGTATCTCTGGTCCTCCTGGTCGGGGCGGGCCTTCTCCTCCGGAGCCTTGCGGCCCTGGGGTCGGTGGAGCCCGGCTTCGACACCGAAGGCGTAACGGTCGCCAGGGTCAGCCTGGGTAGCGCGGACTACCCGCAGAACGAAGACCGCGTGGTCTACTTCGAGGACATGCTACGTCGTCTCCGCGAGATCCCGGGCGTACGTGCAGCTGGCCTCACTAGCACGCTGCCCATGGACCCTGCCGGCATCGACTTCGATCTGCCCTACCTCGCCGAGGGCCACCCTGCCCGTTCGGAAGGCGAGTTGCCGCAGACGGATTATCGCATCGCCTCGCCGGGTTATTTCGAGGCCGTGGGCATGGACGTGGTGCGTGGCAGGACCTTCACCGATCTGGACCGGGCCGAGACCCGGCGCGTGCTCGTCATCAACGAGGTCTTCGCTGACCAGCTCTGGCCCGGCGAGGATCCCCTGGGCAAGACCGTCACCATCTACTACGTGGAGAACACACCGTGGGAGGTGGTGGGCGTGGTGGCCGACACCCGGCACAGGGGGCTGGGCGTCGACGCTCCTGCACAGATGTTCGTACCGATGGCCCAGGCCGAGATGCTCTTCACGTACATGCACTTCGCCGTGCAGAGCGTGGGGCCCGTGGCTCCTGTCGTGGAGGCCATGCGCCGAGCGGGGGTCGAAGTGGACTCGAAGTATCCGCTATACGCGCTGAGCACGCTGGAGGCGAAGGTGGCGGCCACGACGCAGCGGGACCGGTTCGTGGCCACGCTGCTGGGGGCCTTCGCGCTGCTCGCCCTGACGCTGGCAGCGGTGGGTATCCACGGAGTGGTGGCCCACCAGGTCGCGTGCCGTACCCGTGAGATTGGCCGCCGCATGGCCCTCGGAGCCAATCGGGGGGCGCTGCTGAGGCACGTTTTGGGACGCACCATGCTCATGGCCGGGGCGGGAGTGGTCCTGGGTGCCGGGGCTGCGGCCCTGGCCACGCGCACGGTTCGCGGCCTGCTCTTCAGCGTGAGCCCCCTGGATCCGGTGACCTTCCTGGGCGTCGGCCTTCTCCTCATGGGGGTGGCGTGCCTCGCAGCCGTGGTGCCGGCACTCCGGGCAGCACACATGGATCCCGCCGGGGCGCTCCGGAGCGACTGAAGGGATCCCTCCGCACAGGGGCGGAGGCTCACGGGACCTCATCACCGGGGTGTTATTGACAGATGATAATACCCGGGTAAAATTGTACGGCTACCCGCCCACAGGGAGACCGTCATGACCCCCGAGTCCGAGCGCCGCTGTACCGCTTTCGCTGGCGACACCCGCATCGCGTCGGGAACGCATCAGCAGGTGGCCGAGGATGTGAAGAAAGCCGTTGACGCTGGGGAGGGCAGGCCCGTGCTCGTCTTCGACGACGTCACCAGCCGACCCGTGGAGCTCGACCTTCGCGGCTCCGTCGAGGACGTGGCGCGGCGATACGCCCGTCCCCAGGGGGAAGATCCCTCCGGAGCCGGTGGACCCGACCCTGCACCCCGGCGAGGTCCCGGTCGGCCCCGTTTGGGCGTCGTCGCCCGGGAGGTGACGTTGCTGCCGCGGCACTGGGCCTGGCTGTCGTCCCAGCGGGGGGGAGCGTCCGCGACGCTGCGCCGCGTGGTAGAGCAAGCCCGGAAGGACAGCGCCGGGTGCGATCGGGCCCGGGAGGCCCAGGACGCGACCTACCGCTTCATGGCCGCCATCGCCGGAGATCAGCCAGGGTACGAGGAGGCCCTTCGTGCGCTGTACAGCCTGGATGGTGAGGGTTTCGAGACCCACACCGCTTCCTGGCCCGCAGACCTGGGGGAGCACGCGCGCCGGCTGGCGGCGGGTGCGTTCGGGGCCGGCTGAGATCGTAGAGCGACGTATCTCGCTGGACACGACCGGATTTGCCTCGGTGGACGTCCTGTCACGAAGTTGCCGCCGTCCAGTGAACCCTACGACGACGACCCATGACCGAACAACCCGGCCCCCGCGCTCCCAGCCTGATGGAGGCCCTGGTGCCCCTCGTCGCCATCGGCCTCTTCCTGGCGGTGGGCTATGCGTACCTGGGATGGCGCATCGAGGTGATGCTCCTGGCGGCCGGAGCGGTGGCAGGGGCGGTGGGGTGGCGACTGGGGTACACATGGAAGGACATGGAGGCCGGCATCATCGAGGCCCTGGGCAAGGGCCTGCCCGCCATCATGATCCTCATCACAGTGGGCGCCCTCATCGCATCGTGGCTCGCGTCCGGGACCATCCCGCTGCTGGTGTACTACGGTCTCGAGCTCATCTCGCCGCGCTTCTTCCTCGTCACCGCGTGCATCATCTGCTCCCTTGTGTCGGTCTTCACCGGCACGTCGTGGGGCACGGTGGGCACGGTGGGGGTGGCCCTCATGGGCGTGGCCCAGGGGCTCGGTGTCAACCCCGCCGCGGCAGCGGGGGCCGTCGTGTCCGGGGCGTATTTCGGAGACAAGCTGAGCCCCTTCTCGGATACCACCAACCTGGCGCCCGTCGTGGCGCGCTCGAACCTCTTCGACCACATCCGCTGGTTGCTGTGGACGACGGGCCCCGCATGGATCCTCGGCCTCGTGGTCTACCTCGTCGTGGGCTTCGGAGCCGGAGGGTCCGGGAGCACCGCGGACGTCGATGCGCTCCAGGGAGCCCTGCGGGAGGCCTACCGGTTCCACGTCCTGCTGCTCGTGCCTCCCGTCCTCATGTTGGGCCTCGCCGTCCGCAGCGCACCCATCCTTCCGGGGATGCTCCTGTCCTCCCTCGTGGCGGTGATCCTCGCCGTGTGGCTCCAGGGGGAGGGTCTGGGCGCCGCCCTGGACGCCACCATCGTGGGCTACACGGCGAGCACCGGTGTCCAGACCGTGGATTCGCTCCTCACCCGGGGCGGCATGCTCTCCATGATGGACCTGACGCTCCTCGTCCTGTGCGCCTTCGGCTTCGCCGGGATCATGCGCACGTGTGGGCTGCTGGATCGGATCCTGGCCTCGCTCCTGGGGGTGGTGAAGAGCACCCTCGGGCTCGTGTCGGCCACCGTGGGGTCCGGCGTCCTCACCGCCGTGGTGACGGGCTCGTCGTATCTTTCCATCATCGTGCCCGGCGATCTGTTCCAGGACGCCTTCCGCAAGGCGGACCTGGCGGCGAAGAACCTCTCCCGCACCCTCGAGGACTCGGGCACCGTGGTGGTTCCACTGGTGCCCTGGAGCGCGGCGGGCTCGTT
>JBDHGI010000092.1:0-37630 GCA_039589955.1 Gemmatimonadota bacterium
GCTCGTCGCCGTACTTGTCCGCCACCTCGCGAAGCTCGCTCTTCAGGATGGCCATCCGACGATCCTCTGACGCCAGGATCTCCCGCAGATCCTCGATGGCGGTACGCACCTGCCCCAGCTCCTCCTCGAGCTTCTCGATCTCCAGCCCCGTCAGGCGGGCCAGGCGCATGTCGAGGATGGCCCGGGCCTGGACCTCGGAGAGCTCGAAGCGTGCCTGCAGCGTGGCCGACGCGCGGTCGGTGTCTTCCGAGCCCCGGATGACCTTGATGACCTCGTCGATGTTGTCGACGGCGATCTTGAGGCCCTCGAGAATGTGCTCCCGCTCCAGAGCCTTCGCGAGATCGAACTCGCTCCGCTTGACGATGACGTCGTGCCGGTGATCCACGAAGTGCCGGAGGATCTCCCGGAGGCCCATGACCTTCGGCACGCCTCCCACCAGGCCCAGGAGGATCGTCCCGAAGGTGGATTGCATCTGCGTGTGCTTGTAGAGCCGGTTCAGCACGATATGAGGAATGGCGTCGCGCTTTAGCTCGATGACGATGCGCATGCCCTCGCGATCCGACTCGTCGCGGAGATCCCGGATGTCCGTCAGCTTCTTGTCCCGCACGAGCTGGGCGACCTGCTCGATGAGCCGGGACTTGTTCACCATGAACGGGATCTCGGTGACGACGATGCGCTCCGTGTTCGCGTCCACCTGCTCGATGTCCGCCCGGGCCCGCATGACGATGCGACCTCGCCCGGTGCGGTAGGCGTCGCGAATGGCCTCACGTCCGCATATGAACCCCCCCGTGGGGAAGTCAGGCCCCAGGATGATCCCCTCCAGGGTCTCCTGGGGAAGATCCGGATCGTCGATGAGAGCCGATACGGCCGCGACTACCTCCCGGAGGTTGTGAGGCGGGATGTTCGTGGCCATTCCCACGGCGATCCCCGAGGACCCGTTGATCAGGAGATTCGGGACCTTCGCCGGCAGGACGGTGGGCTCCGGGATGCGCCCGTCGAAGTTCGGAACGAACGGGACCGTCTCCTTGTCGATGTCCGCCAGCATCTCCATGGCGAGATTCGTCAGGCGGGCCTCGGTGTACCGGTAGGCCGCCGCCGAGTCCCCGTCCACCGACCCGAAATTCCCCTGGCCGTCCACCAGCGGATACCGGAGGGAGAAGTCCTGCACCATCCGCACCATGGAGTCGTACACCGCGGAGTCACCATGGGGGTGGAACTTCCCGAGGACCTCACCCACCACCGTCGCGGACTTCTTGTAGGCGCGACCGG
Source organism: Gemmatimonadota bacterium (assembly GCA_039589955.1). Classification (GTDB taxonomy): domain Bacteria; phylum Gemmatimonadota; class Gemmatimonadetes; order Longimicrobiales; family Gaopeijiaceae; genus SZUA-318. The sequence continues at coordinate 1,270 of JBDHGI010000092.1, forward strand.
GTGTGAGGCCCAGCTCGCTCATGGCGTACAGAATCCGCCGATGCACGGGCTTGAGGCCGTCACGAACGTCGGGGAGGGCCCGCTGCACGATGACGCTCATCGAGTAGTCGATGAACGACTCGCGCATCTCGTCCTCGAGGAGGCGGGTCAGCACCTTCTCGCCGCCGTCACCCGTCAGGTCGAGTTCGTCTGCCATGCTCGATTCCGTTGGAGTTCTTCTCGTGCCACGGCACGGGGCCAATGGCGTGCTCTACCCCCTCGAGGCCACGCACGAGCGGAGCCACGGCAAGGGGTGTTCCGGAGTACGCCGTCGGTCTCGCGGCAAGAGAATCGGGCAGCTGAAGGAGCGCGACCATCCCGCCAGGCCTCGCTCCTCCGGCGCGCCCTTTCAGGGTGCGCGCCCAGTCGCCGCAGGCGCTTGAATCGGACAAACACCGCCTCGTCCCTGTCGGGTTGGAGGGGCGCTCCGGAACCCGGGAAAAATAACCGTTCCACCACCCTTCCGGCAAGCCCGAAAGACCGCTTGCCACAAGGCTTTCCGGCGTTTTTCGGCGGAGCGAAAACCCGGGGGGGGACGATCTCCCGTCACGCCACGGCGACGAAGTCCCGCATCTCGCGGAGCCCCGCCGCCCCGAGGACGCTCCGAAGCTCGTGACGGGCACCGGGCTGCCCCACGGCGGCGAGGTGGAGCGCGTCGCGGATCCCGCCGCCCTCCGCGGTTCCCACCACGGGAGCCCCGTGGACCTGCTGGCCGATCTTGCGGGGATCCACCTCGACGAACGCCAGTACAGGGACTCCCTGGTGGTGGAGGGCGCGAGAGAAGCTCTTTCCCACGGGACCCGCCCCCCAGATCACGGTGCCGGCCTTGCCCCGGAGCAACGTCCTCGCCAGGAAGTGCACCCTGCAGCGGACGAAGGCCTCCAGGGAGTAGCGGCTGTCGGTCCGGGAGAGGCGGTCGGGCCCCTCTCGCCACCTCAGAAGCACCGCGGGCACCTTGGCGAAGCGCCCACCGTACTCCCACAGACGCAGGATGAGGTCGTAATCCTCCGCCCATCCCGCGTCCCTGTAGCCCCCGATGGCCTCCACGGCGTCGGAGCGGAGGAAGAACGTAGGATGGGCCAGAGGGCACTCCACGAACATGTCCCTCTCGATGTCCTCGCTCGAAACCGTACGGTTGATCCAGGCCTGGTAGCGGCGGGCGCCTTCGGCGACCTCCGAGCGGGGGAAGTAGCGGACCCGACACCCGCAGGCGACCAGTGAGTCGTCGTCCGCCATCATCGCCCGCTGTCGCCTCAGACGATCGGGGCGGCACACGTCATCGGCGTCCATGCGGGCCAGGTACACACCGCGGGCCGCTTCCCTGGCCCGCTCCAGAGCCGTCACGATTCCCGACGCCGCCTGCCGCAGCACCCGCACCCGGTCATCCCTCCCGGCCCACTCCCCGAGAAGGTCCGGCGTCTCGTCCGTCGAGCCGTCGTCCACGACGATCACCTCGAAGTCCGGATCGGTCTGGGTCTCGAGGGACGCGATGGCGTCGGGCAGATGCCGTGCCCCGTCCCGGACCGGCAGTAGGATCGAGATGGATGGGGCCGCCCGCACGGGGACGTCAACCCTCGACGCGGCCGCTTCTCCTGCGGCAGATGTGGTCCGAGACGTGCGTCCCGTATCGGTCCACGAGGTCCGCCATGCAGTCCTCACCCCGAATGGTCCCGCGGCACTCGGGGGAGCCGCACCCACAATCGAAGGAGGGCATGCGCTCGTCGTAGAACGTCGCGTAGTCCAGGGTGATCTCCTCGCCGACGCGGACCGGCTTGCGGGCCACCACGTCCAAACCCTCCAGCCACGCCGTTGGGTCGCATCCGTGGTTGACCGGCTTCCAGTCCTCCGGATCCGGGCTCCACATCACCCAAACCTCCTCGGTGAGGGGCCACCCGTATTGTGCGAACCAGCCCCTCTCCCGCTCGACCCAGGTCGCCTCTACGTGGGACCGGGTGACGAGGTGATGCGCCTGCTCCTCGAACAACATGCTCCTATCGCCCGGCTCGAAGTTCTTTGTCGCCACGACGGCGTAGTGTCCGCCAGGCCGGGGCAACACCTGCCAGCCACGCCGGGCCCGCCGGTGCCTCGCCAGCGCGGCCGCCACGATCTGCCTGGTGAAGCCCTCGTGGCCCTCGGGATCGTTGAGGAGGCAGAGATCGGCGCTCCCGGGGTCCGAGGGCGGGTAGTAGACCCCGCAGTTGGGGTTGATCTCGAGCATGAACGGGCGCCCGTCCTTGTCGACCCGGATATCGCACCGTCCGAACCCCGCCCCCCGCATCCCCACGAAGAAATCCGCCGAGATCCTTCGGAGGAGGCCGTCTAGCTCCGGATCCCTCACGGGAAACGACTTGAGGCCGCCGTAGTCTACCCACTTCAGGTCGTAGTGCTTGAAGGACTCCCCCTCGGGGAAATCGTACTGCATGGGCTGATAGCAGGTGGGCTGGAGCGGCCGGTCCGGATGCTCTGCCACCAGGGCGGTACACTCCATCCCGTCGATGAACTCCTCGACGAGCGCCGATCCGTAGTGTGTCATGAAGTGTCGGGCCTGCTCCGCCAGCGACGTCGGTGTGTCGACCCTCGAATACCTCGTAAGGCCGTTGCTGGCGTAGCTGGAGGGATGTTTCACGAACATGGGAAAGCGCAGCATGTCCGCTGCCATCTCCAGATCGGCCTCCTCCTTCACCCGCACGTACGCGGGTGTGTCGATACCCCACGCTCGACAGACCCGCTTCATGGCCTCCCGGGATGGTTCGAAGAAGTCCGTGTCGGCCCCGGTGAAGGGAAATCCGAGCCACTCGAGCGTCTGCACGACCTCGACACCCACGCGGCCCTCGTCCCAGGCTCCGTCACACAGGTTGAAGTATACGTCGAACCCCTGGCGGGATGCCCTCAGGAGCTGCTGAACCGCCTCCTCCTTCCAGAGGGTCAGGAGCTGCCAATCCGCTTCCGGGATGAAAGGCCGCGGGTCACACGGCCAGTCGTCCTCAGGGAACGGATCCGCATCCAGCTCCTGGTCCGTGAGCAGACAGATTCTCATGGGCTTCACTTGAGGATGTCAGGTGGCGGTGAGGCATCTTCGGACCTTGGCGACGCATACGCCAGGGGCGATCACAGAAGCTCTCGCAGGTATCGTCCCGTAACGCTTTCGGGAACCGTGACGAGGGTCTCCGGTCGGCCCATGCCTACCACCTCCCCTCCCCGGTCTCCGGCCCCGGGGCCGAGGTCGACCAGCCAATCGGCAACCTTGATGACGTCCAGGTTGTGCTCGATGAGAAGGACGGTGTTGCCGGCGTCCACGAGTCTGTTCAGGACCGAGAGCAGCTGCTCCACGTCCTCCCCCGACAGCCCCGTGGTGGGCTCATCGAGGATGTACAGTTTGCGACCCTTCGTGCCGGCCGCGCCGGACAGCTCCCGGGCGATCTTCAGGCGCTGAGCCTCGCCTCCCGAGAGGGTCGTGGCGGGCTGGCCCAGCCTCAGGTAGCCGAGGCCGACCTGTTGGAGCTGCCACAGCTGCCTGCCGAGCTTCCCCTCCCGGATGAAGAAGCGGATGGCGCCGTCCACCGTCAGGTCCAGGATCTCCCTCACGCTCTTGCCTCGATAGCGGACGTCGAGGACCTCCCGGGCGTACCTGCTTCCTCCACACGCTTCGCAGGGCACGTAGACGTCGGCCATGAACACCATCTCGATCTCGACGTACCCGGCACCTTTGCAGGCCTCACAGCGCCCGCCGGCGACGTTGAACGAGAAATGGCGCGCCGTATAGCCACGCTCCCGGGACAAGGGCTGACTCGCGAGGATGCGGCGCACCTCACCCCACGCGTTGATGTAGGTCACCGGGTTCGACCGCGGTGTCCGTCCTATGGGGGACTGGTCCACCAGCACGACGGCTTCGACGTGGGCCAGGCCCTCCAGGCTGTCGTACTCACCGACGACCTCACCCAGATGCTCCTTCGCCGTGGTCTCGCCACCGAGCTCGCGCTCGGCTGCCCTGTAGAGCACGTCGTGCACGAGGGTGGATTTCCCCGAGCCGGACACACCCGTCACCACGGTCATCGCGCCCAGGGGCACGTCGATATCCACACCCTTCAGGTTGTGTTGGCGGGCACCCCTCAGGGTGAGGCAGCGGCCGTCCACGCGCCGTCGTTTCGCCGGGACGGTGACCCCCGACCGTCCCGACAGGTACCGCCCCGTCGCCGTGTCCCTTCCGCGGAGCTCGGCGGGAGGACCCTGGAAGACGACCTCGCCACCTCCCTCGCCCGAAGCAGGCCCCAGCTCCAGGACCTGGTCCGCGGAGAGGATGGACTGGCTGTCGTGCTCCACGACCACCACGGTGTTTCCCTTAGCCCTCAGTCTCAGTAGAAGGTCGATGAGGGCGCGGGTGTCCCGGGGATGGAGGCCGATGGTCGGCTCGTCCAGGACGTAGAGAGTGTCGACCAGGCTGGCTCCCAGGGAGTTGGCCAGATTGATGCGCTGGGCCTCCCCTCCCGAGAGTGTTCGGGTCTGACGGGAGAGAGACAGGTAGCCCAAACCGACGTCGACGAGAAAGGACAGTCGTGCCTCGACCTCTCGCAATACCGTCTCGGCGATGTGCCTCTCCATCTCGGTCAGCTCCAGCGCCGACACCCAGGACGCCAGCTCCTCGAGGGGCATCTCGCCCACTTCGGCGATGGTTCGACCACCCACACGGACCCAGAGCGCCTCCGGCCGGATCCGGGCGCCTCCGCACTCCCGGCAGGTCTTGGGGCTCTGGTACTGCCTCAGGAAGACCCGGATATACTGCTTGTAGCGCTTACGCTCCCTGGACACGAGAAATGGAACGACGCCCTTGAACCCCCTGGCGCCGTACAGCACCTCTTTGCGGAAGCTCTCGGGAAGCTCCCGCCAAGGCGTGTACAGAGACTGGTCGCGGTCGCTCGTGAAGCTCCACAGCGCTTCCCGCTGACGCTTGTACCTGGGCTTCTCCCACGGGTCCACGGCGCCTTCGGCGATGGTCCGGCTCGGATTCGGAATGATGAGCTCCACATCGTAGTCCAGCGTCGCCCCGAATCCGGTGCACAGGGGACACGTGCCGTAGGGGTTGTTGAAGGAGAAGAGCTGGGGCCTGGGCTCGCGGAAGGTGATGTCGGAGTGCTCGGGACACCGGAAGCGCTCGGTGAAGTACAGCTGGCCGGGCGTTCCCCCGGCCGGATCCGCCAACAGGACGACGGCCTCCCCATCCCCCTCGGCGAAGCAGGTTCCGAGAGAGTCCGCCAGTCGCTCCTCGCAGCCGGCTTCGACCCTGATCCGATCCACCACCACGAGGATCTCGGCTGCCATCGCCAGGTCGTGCCCGAGATCGGCAGCGTCTTCCGCCTCCGGCGAAGACAGGTCCACCGCATCTCCCTCCACCAACGCCCGCATGAATCCCATGGCCCGCAGGTTGGCCACCACGAGGGCGTGTGTGACCTCTCCGCTCAAGGGGAGGGGGAAGGTCACCTGGATGCGGGTCCCTCGAGGCAGCGAGAGAACCTGGTCCACCGCTCCGCTCACCGTGTCCGGCTTCACGTGCCGGCCACACTCCGGGCAGTGGGTGCGTCCGACGCGCGACCACAGGAGGCGCAGGTAGTCGTGGACCTCCGTGGCCGTCCCCACAGTGGAGCGACTCGTCTTGGTGGGGTTCTTCTGCTCGATGGCCACCGCCGGTGAGATGCCGTCCACCCTGTCCACGTGGGGCTTCTCCATGCGGTCGAGGAACTGCTTGGCGTATGTGGACAGGGATTCCACGTATCGCCGCTGCCCCTCGGCAAAGAGCGTATCGAGCGCCAGGGAGCTCTTCCCGGAGCCCGACGGCCCGGTGACGACGGTCAACCGTCTCCGCGGGAGGTCCACATCGAGGTTCTTGAGATTGTTCTGGCGCGCGCCGCGGATGCGGATGGGCTCTTCCGTCATGGGCAGATGATAGCACGGACGCCTCCCATGGGAAGGCACCCGCGTCCCTTCCTTGACGGCCGCCTCGCCTCCTTAGACCTTGCGTAACCATGACAAAGACGACGCACGTCCGGCATCACCATCATCACGCGGCCCCCGAGGGCGGCGGAGAGGCGGTGCGCGCCTAGGACGAGTGTCCAGCGAGGCATCCCGACCGCGGCCCGATCCCGGGCCGCGGTTTTTTTTTCGTCGGAGCGATGGAATGAGCACCACGCACAGGGTAAGGGCCGCTCTCCCCAACAAGGGCAGGCTGTCCGAGCGGGCCGTGACCCTTCTGGAGGAGGCTGGCCTCAGGCTTGCAGTCCGGGGCGAGCGCGCTCTGGTGGCAGATCTCGGGCCGGACTTCACGGCCCTGTTCGTGAGGGCGGTGGACATCCCGGAGTTCATCGCCGACGGCGCCGCCGAGATCGGTATCACCGGAGCGGACCTGGTGGCGGAGAGCGGGCGGGCCGTGGAGGATCTCCTCGATCTCGGCTTCGGCACGTGTCGACTGGTCGTGGCGGTCAGGGAGGACTCGGCCGTGCTCGCCCCCGAGGATCTGCCTCCCGGAACCCGCGTCGCCACCTCTTATCCCAGGGTCGCGTCCCGCTTCTTCGACGGGCTGGGAATCGCCATCCAGATCGCTCCCGTGAGTGGAGCCACCGAGATCGCCCCCCACCTGGGCGTTGCGGACGTCATCGTGGACATCACCTCCACGGGCTCGACCCTGCGGGTCAACGGGCTGCGGGAGATCGGCACGATCATGACCTCGACGGCCCGTCTGGTGGCGAGTCCCGAAGCGCTGGGAGATCCGAGGACGGCCGGCGTCATCGAGGAGCTCTCCACGGCGCTCGAGTCCGTGCTCCGGGCCCGAGAGAAGCGGTACTTGATGGCCAACGTGCCCAGGGACCGCCTCGAGGAGGTGCGGGCGGTCATTCCCGGCATCAACGGCCCAACCATCGTGGACGTCCTGGACGGGGATGGCTGGGTCGCCGCCCACGCCGTGGTGGACGCCGACCAGGTCTATCACTCCATCTCCCGCCTCAAGGACCTGGGAGCGGAGGGCATTCTGGTCACCCGCATCGAGAGGCTGATGCCATGAGCGCCGAAGCAACGGTCCGGATGTTCTTTCGAGGCCCCCTCTCGGACCTCTCCGCTGCCCAGCGGAGCCACCTCATGGAGCGGACCCCGGCAGACGAGCCCGAGCTGGTCGAAAGCGTGCGCGCCATCCTGTCCGACGTCCGCGCCCGGGGGGACGAGGCCCTCCTGGAGATGGCCGAGCGATTCGACCGAGTCCGTCTCGCGCGCCTCGAGATACCGCGGACCCGGCTGGACGAGGCGCTGGCTTCCCTCTCCGTGGATGTCCGTGGCGCCCTGGAGCGCGCCGCCCGCAACATCCACCGCTTCCACGAGGCTCAGCGTCCCGAGGACGTCGCCCTGGAGATCGAGGCGGGGGTCCGCGTCACTCGCCGGTGGACGCCTCTGGGCGCCGTCGGCATCTACGCGCCGGGGGGGCGCGCCGCCTACCCCAGCAGCGTCCTCATGGGTGTGGTTCCTGCACGCTCGGCGGGGGTGGAAGAGGTCGTGGTGTGCTCTCCCCCCACACGCTCGGGCGAGCCGTCCGCGGAGGTGATGGCCGCCTGCGCCATCGGAGGGGCGGACCGGGTGTTCGCGGTGGGTGGAGCCGGGGCGGTCGCGGCCCTCGCCTTCGGCACCGACAGCGTCCCGGCGGTGAATGTCGTCGTCGGTCCCGGAAACCGGTGGGTCACCGAGGCCAAGCGTCAGGTCGCGGGGCGGGTGCTCATCGACTCCCCGGCGGGACCGTCCGAGGTGCTGGTCCTGGCCGACGAGACCACGGAGCCCGACCTCGCGGCCCACGAGCTCCTCGCTCAAGCCGAGCACGACCCCGAGGCCGCCTGCGTGCTCGTGAGCACTTCCGCGCCGGTGGTCGATGCCGTCGACGAAGCCCTGGCAACCCTCCTCTCCGCCGCGCCCCGTCGGGCGATCGCGGCGGCAGCGCTGGCTTCGTCGGGATCCCTGCTGGTGGCTCCTTCCCTGGACGAGGCCGTCGCCTTCGCCGAGGCCTACGCCCCGGAGCACCTGTCGGTCATGACGGCCGACGCCGACGCCGTGGCCGCCAGGGTCTCCACCGCAGGCACCACCTTCGTGGGGGCATGGGCGTCCGTGGCGTACGGGGACTACATGACCGGCGCCAACCATGTGCTCCCCACGGCTGGGCGCGCCCACAGCTTTTCGGGCCTCTCCACCCACCACTACATGAGGTCGTACACCGTGCAGGAGATCACGAAAGAGGGAGCTCGAGCCCTCGCCGAGGACGTGGCGCTCCTGGCACGCGCCGAGGGCCTGCCGGCCCACGGCGCGGCCGCCCTGGCGCGGAGGGCCCCATGAGCCCCTTTCCCCGCCCGGACTACCAGGCCCTCACCCGGTACCACTTCGACCGCACGCCCGTCGAGCTGGACCTGAGTGACAACACCAATCAGTGGGGTGCCCACCCCGCGGCGCTGGAGCTTCTCCGCCGCGGCGACGGGGTCGACCTGGCCCGCTATCCGGACCTGTACGCGGACGAGCTGCGGGCCGCCGCGGCCGACCGTCTCGGTGTTCCCGAGGAGTGCATCGCGACGGGGTGCGGATCCGACGACGTTCTCGACTCCACGTACCGCGCCTGCGGAGGAGCCCCCGGGGATTTCGTGTCGGTGGCGACGCCCACCTTCTCCATGGCGCTGCCCCTGGCCCGGATGAACGGGATGCGCGCCCGGCCCGTGCCCTGGCCCGACGCTCTCGACGACCCCGCCCTCCTCCTCCGGGACGGACCGGCTCTGGTGTACGTCTGCCGTCCCAACAACCCCACCGGGCACGTCGCCCCCACAGATTGGGTCGAGGCTCTGCTGAGCCTGGCGGGACCCGACGGGCCGCTGGTTCTCCTGGACGAGGCCTACGTGGACTTCGGAGGCGACAGCTTCGCCACCAGAGCGGTGAAGCACCCCCGGCTTCTTGTCTCCCGGACGCTGTCCAAGGCGTTCGGCCTCGCGGGGCTGCGTGTCGGGTACGGGGTGGCGGCACCCGCCACGGCCCTGGAGGTGGAGAAGTCACGGGGCCCCTACAAGGTGGCCCGCCTGGCGTCGGTGGCGGCAGCGGCGGCGCTGAAGGACGCCGAAGGCTGGGTGGACCGGACGGTGGCGGCGTGCATCGAGAACCGCGAGCTGACGCTGGCGGGATTGCGCGACCGGGGCCTGGAGCCGCTCCCCTCCCAGGCGAACTTCATTCTGTTCCGCGCGCCGGGGGGCGACGGGCCGGCGGATGCCCTCGCTCTCCGCGCCCGGGGGGTGGCGGTGCGTCCCTTCCCGGGAGAGTACCCCGGGGGTGACGATGCTCTGCGCGTCACCGTGGCGCCCTGGCCCATGATGGAGTCGTTCTTCGGCGCCCTGGACGACTACCGGACCTCTCTGGAGGAAAGCTCGTGAACGTGGCTCTGTTCGACTACGGGGCCGGGAACCTCCACTCCCTGGGCAAGGCCCTGGAGCACGCCGGGGCCCGGGTGCGAATCACCGGCGACTGGGCCGAGGCTCTGGACGCGGACGGGCTGGTTCTACCGGGCGTGGGCGCCTTCGGAGCAGCGGCCGGGGCCCTGCCCTCCCACCTCGACTCCCTCCGTCGAGCACTGGAAGCCGGCCTGCCCTGCCTGGGGATCTGCCTCGGCATGCAGCTGCTCTTCGACGAGAGCGAGGAGTCGGCCGGAGCGGGCATCGGCCTGATCCCTGGAGCCGTCCGCAGGCTGGACGCACCTGTCGTCCCGCAGATGGGCTGGAACGACGTGGAAACGACGGCGGATCCCCTGTTCGACGGCGTGCCGCCCCTGGTGGCGTACTACGCCAACTCCTACGTCTGCGAGCCGGCGAGCCCGGCGGATGTCATCGCCTGGAGCGAGTATGGGGGTGTGCGCTTCGCGGCCGCCGTCCGCAGGGTGCGAACGTGGGGCGTCCAGTTCCACCCGGAGAAGAGCTCCGAGGCGGGACGGCGCCTGGTCGGAAACTGGGTGTGGCTGGCAGGAGGAGAGTCGTGATCGTCGCGCCCGCGGTGGACGTGAAGGGGGGACGCTGCGTTCAACTGGTAGGAGGACGACCGGAGGACGAGCGTGTCTCGCTCCCGGATCCGGTGGCCATGGCCCGTCACTGGTGGGCTTCGGGCTTCACGGTGCTTCACCTGGTGGATCTGGACGCGGCCCTCGGCTTGGGAGACAACCTGGAGCTCCTGGTCGAGCTCGTGGCCGCGACCCCGGCCGTCACCCAGGTGGGCGGCGGGATCCGGGACGACCAGCGGGCAGGAGCCCTGCTTGAGGCCGGCGCCGACCGCATCGTCGTGGGGACTCGGGCCCTCGATGACCCTGACTGGCTGGAAGCCCTGTGCTCCCGCCATCCCCATCGTGTGATGGTGGCCGCCGACACCCGAGACGGCCAGGTGCTGCGAAAGGGCTGGACCGAGTCCACCCGGCTGACCATCAAGGAGCTCCTGAGCCGGCTGGCGGGGCTGCCCCTCGCCGGGGTGCTGGCCACCGACGTGGGACGGGAGGGCCGATTGGAGGGGATCGACACCCGATCCGCCGCCGAGACCGTGCGTTCCAGCACGCATCCCCTCTGGGTCTCGGGAGGCATCACGGCAGAGGAGGAGCTCCAGCTGCTGGAGCGACACGGCGCCGCGGGAGCGGTGCTCGGGATGGCGCTCTATACGGCCGCCCTCAGCGCGCACGCCGTGGTCAAGCGGGAGACGCAGGAGACGCGGATCGTCTGTGACGTCCGGAAGGGCTCTGGCGAGGCCGACGTGGCCGTCGCGGACCGATTCCTGGCCCACATGGTGGAGACCCTGGCGCGCTATGCGTCCCTGGACATCACCCTGGAGGCCGCCGGGGACCTCCGACACCATCTGGTGGAGGACGTGGCCATCACCCTGGGGCTGGCCCTCGCAGACGAGATACCGGAGAGAGCGGCTCGGTACGGATGGGCCGTGGTTCCCATGGACGAGGCCCTGGCCGAGGCCGCCATCGACATCGGGGGCCGGCCCTACTACGTGGGTCGGACCCCGTCCAGGCTCTACACCCACTTCCTCCACTCCTTCGCCACCAACCTCGGCGCGACCCTCCACGTCCGGGTGCTACGCGGCTCGGATCGACATCACCAGGTGGAAGCAGCCGTGAAGGCGGTGGGCCTCGCCCTTCGCCAGGCCCTGGAGGAGGGCGATTCGGTCTTCAGCACGAAGGGCTCTGTGCAGCTCACTCGGGCGGACTGATGCTGCGTCCCCGTATCATCGTCTGTCTCGACGTCAAGGACGGTCGCGTCGTGAAGGGTACGCGATTCAGGGGACTCCGCGACGTCGGCGATCCGGTGGAGCTCGCCGCCCGCTACGAGGCCGAGGGCGCGGACGAGATCGTGTTCCTGGACGTGTCGGCATCCCGGGAGGGACGCGGCACCCTTCTGGACACCGTACGGCGGACGGCCGAGACGCTCTTCATCCCCCTCACGGTGGGAGGAGGGGTCCGATCGGCCGACGACATCGGTCCCCTCCTTCGCGCCGGGGCCGACAAGATCAGCGTCAACACCGCCGCCGTGAGGGACCCCGACATCCTCACCCTTGGGGCCGAGCGCTTCGGGAGTCAGTGCATCGTGGCCAGTATCGACGCCGCCCGGGAAGAGAACCGATATCGCTGCTACACCCACGGCGGCTCGGAGCCCACGGGCCTGGACGCCGTCTCCTGGGCGGCGGAGTGCCGCGAGCGGGGGGCGGGGGAGATCCTCCTCACCTCCATCGACCAGGACGGAGCCCGGGACGGCTACGAGTTGGCCCTGACCCGGGCGGTGGCCGAGGCCGTACCCGTTCCGGTCATCGCCTCCGGCGGTGCCGGGGAGGCGCGGCACCTGAGGGACGCCTTCACCGAAGGGTGCGCCTCCGCGGCTCTCGTGGCCGGCATCCTGCACGACGGCCTCACGACCGTGGGCGAGCTCAAGGCCTCCCTGTCTTCGTGGGGAGTGCAGGTCCGCCCGACTTCGAACGCAACGGGAGACGACGCATGACCGATCGACGGCTCCGCACCCCCGCCCATCTGGACGGTCTCGACTTCGCGAAGCTCACAGGACTGCTTCCCGTGGTGGTCCAGGACGCCCGAATGGGGGCTGTGCTCATGGTCGCCTACGCCACCAGGGACGCCCTCGAGCGGAGCCTCGCCACCGGAGAGATGCACTTCTGGTCCCGGTCACGGGACCGCCTCTGGAGAAAGGGGGAGACCAGCGGCAACGTCCTGGAGGTCGTCTCCCTCCACGGCGACTGCGACGGCGACGCCGTCCTGGCCCGGGTCCGACCCACGGGCCCGACATGTCATACCGGTGAGGCGACCTGTTTCGGGGCGCCGGAGGCCCCGGGCGACGGGCCGGACACCGTCCTGGCTGCCCTGGATGCCGTCCTCGCGGAGCGGGAGCGGGAGCGCCCCGAGGGAAGCTACACCGTGCGGCTCCTGGACGACGAGAACCTCCGCCTGAAGAAGCTGGGTGAGGAGACCACGGAGCTGGTGGCCGCGCTGGCCCGGGGAGACCGGGATCAGGCGGTGCAGGAGGCCGCGGACCTCGTCTATCACGTCCTGGCAGCCCTGAGAGGGGCCGACGTGGCGCTGGCTGCGGTGATGGAGGCGCTGGAGAACCGACGGCGCTGAGCGCTCGCCCACGCCTCGGTTCGGCGGTCAGCGCTGCGGCGCGATGTGCTTGCAGGCTTCGACTGCTCGGGACAGGAAAGCCCCGACCATGGACGCCTGGTCCCGAGCAGAGCCATGCCCGACCTGCTGGTCGGCTGTGAGAACCGCTCCCAGCCAGCCCTCTGCATGCCACCGGCCGCCCCCGGGGAGCGGAGGTCGGTCCGCGTCCCAATCATACGGCCAGGGCGTGACGTACCAGTAGGGATCGGGGTAAGACCCGTCTCCCGGTGACAGCCCGCACCCCACGGTGCGTTTCCCGCCGTCCGGATCTTCGCCCTCCAACGTGATCAGCGTGGCGATGTCGAAGTGGTGGGGCCAGCAGCGCACGGCTGATGCGCCGATCTCCGTCGACGCGACGGCCTCCAGGGCGAGTCCGGCGTTGGAGTACCACCGAGCCAGCTCCCCGAGCGCAGTCGGATCCGGGTCGAAGGGGGCGCCCCCGCCCACCGCGTGAGCGGGGATCTCGAACTCCGGAGGAGCCAGGGTCCCAGGCTCTAGCGACAGGGCACGCTCGAGCCAACGGTAGGCACCCTCGAGGGTCTGGTCGGCCAGGGGAAGGCTCCTCCGAACACCCCCTCCCTCCAATACGATCTCGAAGGGATCGGCGCGCACGAGGACGGTCCGGCCGTCGGCCGTCGGCCATGAGCGAAACCCGACCGCGTGGTAATCCCAATTCATGTTCCGATGGCTGTCGTCCTCCTTCGCCTCGATCAGGGCCTGCCCGAAGGACGCGATGGTCTGAACGGCCTGGTGCAGCTGGAGTCGTCCGTCCGCGAGAGAGGACGGCGCCGTCTTGCCCAGAAGGGCCCATCGCTCCGCCGGGATGTCGTATCCGCCCATTCGTCCTCCTCTCCCTGTCCGTCACTGCGTGCGCTGACCGCCCGCTTCCCATGCGACTCCGGCGTACCGGACCCCCGTCAGGTCGGCTGTGTCACGCTTCCAGGTGGTCAGGTCATCCGGGCTGAAGTCCCTCAGGTGCGTGTGTCCGCAAGCCCGGGAGAGGAGCTTCATGAGCTCCACCGTGGCGACCAGGTAGCGGGTGAGTCGCTCCGCGGACGCTTCGACGACGAGGCGCGCTCGAAGCTCTTCCTTCTGCGTGGCGATGCCCACGGGGCAGTTGTCGGTGTGGCACGCCCGCATCCCGAGGCAGCCGATGGCTTGAAGAGCGCTGTTCGAGATGGCGACCGCGTCCGCCCCCAGGGCCAGTGCCTTCACGAAATCCGACTCGACGCGTAGCCCGCCGGTGATGATGAGCGTGAGATCGCTTCGGCTTCGATCCAGGTGACGTCGAGCGCGGGCCAGGGCCACCATCGTGGGCACGGAGATGTTGCCCTTGAAGATCTCCGGCGCCGCTCCCGTGGCGCCGCCCCGTCCGTCGAGGATCACGTAGTCGGCACCCGCCTCCATGACGAAGTCGAGATCCTCTTCGATGTGCTGCGCCGAGATCTTGAAGCCGACGGGGATCCCTCCCGACACGCCACGAACCTGGTCCGCCAGGTCTCGGAAGTCCGACGGCGTGGCCAGATCGGGAAAGCGGGACGGGCTGATGGCGGCCTGGCCTGGTTCGAGTCCCCTGACCTCGGCGATGCGCGGTGTGACCTTGTGGCCGGGAAGGTGCCCCCCGGTCCCCGTCTTCGCCCCTTGTCCTGCTTTGAAATGAAAGGCCTGAACGTCCCGCACCTTTTCGAGTGCCCACCCGAAGCGTCCCGAAGCCAACTCGTAGAGATAGCGGGAGCTCTCGGCCTTTTCCTCCAGAAGCAATCCTCCCTCTCCCGAACAGATGCCGGTGCCGGCCGTCTCCGCGCCACGGGCCAGGGCGGTCTTCGCTTCCCGGGAGAGGGCGCCGAAGCTCATGTCGCTCACGAGCAGAGGGATCTCGAGCACGAGCGGTTTCGCGGCCCCGGGGCCGATGACCACGTCCGTCCTCACCGGGGACCCATCGGCAAGCGGCCGGCGGGCGAGCTGCGACGTAAGGACCTGTAGGTCGGTCCATCTCGGTAGCTCGGTGAGGGGGACCCCCATGGCCGAGACCACCCCGTGGTGCCCGATCTCGTCCAGGCCACTTCTTGCCAGCGTTTGGATGTATGCGTTGAAGGGCTCCTCCGGAGCGCCGTGGACGTCCGCGTAGGCTCCCAGGTAGGCCTCACGGTCGTAAGGCTGCGGGTGATGGTCCCTCCATGTCTCCACCTCGGCCTCGTCAACCAGCACCACGTCGGCGTCCTCGTCGATCCAGCTGGTGAAGCGGTGAAGGACCTCATCGTTGTTGTATTCGCTCACCCCGGTGTCGTAGCGGTAGTCCCACCCGTGCAGCCCGCAAATCAGGTTGGCACCGTCGATACGGCCGTCGGCCAACAGCGCACCCCGGTGAAGACAGCGGCCATAGAGCACGGACACCTGCCCATCGAAACGGATCACCACCAGGTCGACTCCCGACACGAGCGCGTGGGTGGGCACGCGGTCCTCCAACGAGCTCCACTGGGCGACGGCCGCGTGACGACGACCGGCAGTTGGCAGATCCACGGTTCCTCCCGCTCTGGACAGTGATGGTGCTCGGGCTCCTCTCCGCACATTGGCCCGCACGATGCCCAATACTACCTGCAACTAGTGAGGTGCCATTGAGGTTCCTTGCCTGAGACCGAGTGGTCGGGCAGGAGCCACCGCGGGATCCTCGGCCCGATCGGGTCTACACATTCAGGAGCAGTGCCGTGAGGTAGGTGACGTACATCCCCAGGAAAACGACGCCCGCAGCCCGACCGATCCGGCGTCTCGCCAGGACTAACGCGGCCAGAAGGGCGCCCACACCCAGCATCACAGGGAGGTCCAGACGGAGGAGGCGCTCCGAGATGGTGATGGGCTGTGCGCTGACCACCGCCCCGAGGCCCATGACGGCGAGGACGTTGAGCGTGTTACTCCCGAGGATGGTTCCCGCGACCACGTCGGTGCGCTGTTGCACCGCCGCCACCATCGCAGTGGTGAGCTCCGGCAGGGAGGTCCCGACTGCGACGATCGTCAACCCGATGACCGTCTCGGGCACGCCGAAGCCCTCGGCGATCTCCACGGCGGCGTCTACCATGAGCGAGGCGCCCACTGGAAGCCCGAGGCCGCCCGCGACGATGAACAACACGATCATGCCCACTCGACTCGGCAGCCCGAGGACCCATTCCAGGGGCGTGGGGGTCTCCGCGGACAGGTGGTGGCGGAGCGTGGAGCGGACCGTGGCGCCCAGGACCACGGCCAGGCCGGCCAGGAGGAGGACTCCTCCCGCCCGGGTCAGATCACCCCAGAAGCACAGCAGCGCGAAGCCGAGGCTCGCCAACATCATGATGCTGGCATCGCGCCGCTCCGTCCCCCCACCTCTTCCCAGGGGATAGACGACGGCCGCTGCACCGGCCACGAGGAGGACGTTGGCGATGTTGCTCCCCACCACGTTGCCGAGCACCAGGCCGGGGTAGCCCGTGAGGGAAGCCTGGAGGGTCACCACGAGCTCCGGCACCGAGGTGCCGAACGCCACCACGCTGAAAGCCACCACCATGGGCGAGACCCGGGCGCGGCGGGCGAGCGCCACCGAGCCTCGGACCAGGAGGTCACCTCCCATGAGGAGGTAGATGAATCCGGCGACGAGATGGACGTAGACCAGAGGCTAGCTTCCCTCCTCCGATCGCTCCCGCACCTCGTGCGCGATGGCGTACAGGAGCCCGGTTTCCGGATCCGGGTACGAGGTCCACAGTAGGCGCTTGTACGTCCCGTCGGCGCACTGGAACCGGTTGACGAAGGAGACCGTCGGGATGCCCTGGGCGAGCTTGTCCAGCTCCTTCTCCGTGGCTTCGATGTCGTCGGGGTGGATGATGTCCATGAACGGACGCCGCAGGAGATCGTCCTCGGACCAACCCAGGACCCGCTCGAACGAGGGATTGGTTCGCTTGAAGTACCCGTCGGTCCCCGCGACGCAGAGCATGTCGACCGACAGGTCGAAGAGCTTCTTGTACTCCTGGAGCGAGGTCATGCGGCGCTCGAGCTCATCGGCCATCTCGTTGAAGGCCCGGGCCAGCAGCCCGACCTCGTCCTCGCGACCACCCGCCGCCCGGGCGCTGAGCGTCCCGCGTCGCACTTCCCTCACGACCTCTGCGAGATCGTGGACCGGCTTCGCGAAGCCGAGGCCGAGCACGGTGCCCAGCAGGATGGCGAAGGCCGACAGGGACAGGCCGAGCCGTGCCAGGCGCCCGCGGAACTCCAGCACAGGCATCTGCTCTTCCGCGTGGTCCACCTTCACCACCAGACCCCAACCCGTCTGGGCGATGTGGCGTGTCGCCGCCCATACCTTGACCCCCCGGTAGTCCGTCGCGTCCAGCCATAGCCTGCCCTCCGACCCGGACAGCGCCTGTGAGACCGGATCGTCACCCTGCAGGCCCGCATCGAGGGTGAGCCCTCCCCCCGCGTCGTGCCGTACCGGATGAAGGACCGCTGCGTCTCCGGACTCCGTCCTCAGCAGGACCAGCGTCTCCCCGGTTTCTCCCATCCCGCCGTAGCGGCCCGTGAGCGCCACCAGCTCCTCGCCCAGCAGCTCGGTGTGCAGCGCGCCCAGGATCTCTCCCTCGAGGGCCAAGGGCGCCACGAAGGAAACGACGGGTCCGGATCCCGCTCTCGGGGTCGCGCCCCGGTAGGTGACGCCGCCCTCTCCCGCGACCAGCGTCGCCGGCGGCTCACCGCGCGTGCTGCCGGGCCCCGCGCCGGAGGACGCGACCAGACCACCGGAGGCGTCGTACACGGCGGCGAGGGTCACTGCAGTGGAAGCCCGGACGGCATCCTCCAGAATCCCGCGAATTCGCGGCGCGGCCGCGGCGCCCCCACCCCGGTTGTGATTCCGGAGGCTCAGCCTGAGCTGCGTTCGACTGGCGATGAGGGCCACCCGCTCTCGCCATCCCTCGAGAATGATCTCCAAGGCCTCCTGCTTGGAGTCGGCCAGGCTCTCGAGCTGTTGGAGGGTACTCTCCCGGAGGAGCCCACGAACCTCCACATACGTGGCAACGCCCATCCCCGCCACGCATCCCAGGGCGGCCACGACGTACCCGAAGACGAGTTTCGTGCGAATGTCCACGCGGCAGCATATCGCCTCGCGGCCGCCTCGGCCAACGGACGTCCTCACGGGTCTCACTAGCAACGCTATTGACCGACGGCGCTGGCGTGGCCATCGTGTACTAGCTCTGCTAGGGAGGCGACGTGACCAGACGGGGACTCGGGGAGTTCGAGCAGCAGGTGCTGCTCACCATTCTGCGATTGGGCGGCGAGGCATACAGCGTGCCCATGGTAATGGAGATGGAGGCGCTGGGCCGACGGGAGATCTCGCAGGCAGCCGTGTACATCGCCCTGCGCCGCCTCGAGGCCAAGGGCCTGGTGTCCTCGAGGATGGAGCAGGATACGGACACCGGGCGGGAGCGCCGATACTTCAAGGTGGATCCTCCGGGGCTGTCTCTTCTCAGGGAGTCGCGCCGCACCATGGCTCGCTTCTGGGAGGGCCTCGATCCGGAGTTGGACGAGTCATGACCACGTCGGGCCCTCCCCCGGCGCCCGCCTGGATTCGCTGGGCTCTGGACCGACTCCTCTCCCCACGGGAGGCGCGGGTGGCCCTCGCCGACCTGGCGGAGCTCCACGGAATGTGGTCTCGAGCCCTCGGCCGTGGGGAGGCGGACCGGAGGTACCTCAGGCAGCTTCGGCAATACCCGGCCCGCCTCGTCGCTCAGCGGCTCCGGCGCCTGGTTCGGCCGACCAAGCCGCGGCTCGGGCAGCTCCGGCAAGCCCTCCGAGGCCTCGTGCGGGCACCCGGTCTCGCATCCACCATCGTCCTCACCGTGGGTATCGGCATCGGCGGATGCACCGCGATCTTCGCCATCGTCGACGCGCTCTACCTCCGGGCCCTACCCTACCCCGACCAGGACAGGCTCTTCTGGATCTACACCGATTCCCCGCCGAACCGTTGGCCGTTCTCGGTGGTGGACTACGAGGCCCTGGTCAACGGACAGTCCACCTTCACGGACATCGCGGCCTATACGCGCAACACGCCGACTCTGGTCGACGCCGAGGGCGCCGAGCGTGTTCCGGTGGTCCTGATGACGCCGGGGTTCTTCGAGCTTCTCGGTGTTACACCCCGGGCCGGCCGCACCCCGTCTCACGAGGATGCCCAGGCCTCGGCACCCCCCACCGCGGTGGTTACCCTCGCCTTCGCGAAGAGCCGTCTCGGCTCGTCGCGCCCGGACGGCTCCGATGCCCTGGGTCGCACGCTTCGACTGGACGGGGAGCTGGTGGAGGTGGTGGGGGTCGTTCCTTCCGACACGGGTCCGCTCACGCGGGGCACTTCCATCTTTCCCACCCTTCGCCTGCAGCCGCCGTCCCGCAAAGGTCCCTTCTTCCTGAGGGTTCTCGGCCGGATACACGGCGACACGGACCTGGCCGTGGCCACCGCCGAGCTCCACCGGCTGAACGACGATCTCTTCCCCCTGTGGCGGGACAGCTACCAGGACGAACGGGCCACCTGGGGAATGATGAGCTTGCCCGAGCTGCTTCAAGGGGACGTGGATCGTCTGCTCCTCGTCCTCATGGGAGCCGTGACCCTTCTCCTGATCATCGGGTCCACCAACGCCACGAACCTGTTGCTGGCACGCGTCATGGGCCGCCGCCGGGAGCTGGCGGTGCGGTCCGCGCTGGGTGCTTCGCGCGGACGGATCTTGGCCCACCTGCTCATGGAGAGCGCATTGCTCACGCTGGGAGGAGTGGGGATGGGGCTGCTCGTTGCCCACGGGGCCATCACCCTCATGCCCGCGGTGGCCGCCGCCTATGTCCCTCGCGTTGACGAGGTCGCCCTGTCCGGCCCGACGCTCGTGTTCGCCGTGGCTCTGTCCGGGGGGTGCGCATTGCTCTTCGGACTGGTGCCCGCCCTTCGGTCCAGCTCCGACGCAGGCGTTGGGGACGCCCTCCGGTCCGGCGGGCGGTCGGCCTCCGGCGGCGTGAGTGACCGGAGGGCCCAGCGATTCCTGGTGGTCTCCCAGCTCGCCGTGGCGGTACCGCTCCTCGTGGGAGCGACGCTTCTCCTCGCCAGCTTCGTGGAGCTCCAACGGAAGGACCCCGGCTTCGACCCGGAGGGCATGCTGTCCATGCGCATCGCGCTGCCGTTCTCTACCTACCCGGACGGAGAGAGCCGCAGGCAATTCTGGGATCCCGTCGTGGACCGGATCGCCCACCTCCCCGGTGTGCTGTCGGTGGGCATCGCGAACGGTCGCCCCGGCGAGATCTTCGGAGGCTCCAACAACTTCGACCTCGAGGACCGCCCGACGCCACCCGACCAGAGCCAGCCGTCGGTGCCCTGGATCCTCGCCGAGCGAGGGTTCTTCGAGACCCTGGGCATCCCCCTGCTCGAGGGACGCTGGTTCGAGCCCGACGACGACATCGGGGCCGAGCCGGTGGTGATGGTGGACCAGGCGTGGGCCCGCCGGTTCTTCCCCGGAGAGAGCGTCGTGGGCCGCCGGATGCGCTCAGGCGGGCAGACCACAGGCCCTTGGACCACGGTGATCGGCGTGGTCGGGGACGTGCCCTACTCCGAGCCCGGTCGCGCGGGCCTGGGCACGGTCTACGTGCCGGATCCCCGCCGCGGATCCACCGCCCCATTCCTGCACGTCCGGACGTCGGGCGAGCCCACCGTTCTCGTGGAGCCGATCCGCGCCGAGGTCCGCCGAGCCGATGCCTCGCTCCCCTTGTCGGGCATCGCCACCGGCGAATCCGTGCTACGCGCCTCGCTCACCGCGCCGAGACACCTCACGCTCCTCCTCGGCACCTTCGCTTTCGTGGCCCTGGCTGCTCTCGGCGGCTCGGCCACCGCGGTACTCGGAATGGTGCTCCGCCAGGGCATGGGGATGGCTGCAGGCGGGATCGGCCTGGGCCTTCTCGCCGCCCTTGCCCTGACCAGAGTCTTGGAGGGCCTCCTCTACGAGGTGTCACCGCAGAATCCCCTGATCCTCATCGCGGTCGCGACCCTGATGCTCGCCGTATCGGGGGTGGCGTGCCTCATCCCGGGCCGCCGAGCCGTGCGCGTGGACCCCGTCGAGCCGCTACGCGACGGCTGAGGCCGACCCACGCCCCTCGTGTGGGGCGGAACGCCGCGGCAACAGCGAGGGTACCCGACGCCGCTGGCGGGCTCGCACCCCGGGCTGTCCTGACCTCCCCGACATGACGCATAACCTCCACCACGAAGAGGAAGCCCTCGGCAAGGCGTACGACGCCCGCCTGATGCGTCGGCTCCTCAAGTACCTCCGACCCTACAAGCTCCACGTGGCGGGCGCCATCGCTCTCCTCATGCTTGCCTCGGCGCTGGAGATCGTGGGGCCGTGGCTCACCCAACAGGTCATCGATCGCGCGATTCCCACGGGGGACGTGGGGCTTCTCGGTAGGCTCACCGCCCTCTACGTGGGAGCCGTCGTTCTGGGGGCCGCCCTTCAGTACGGCCAGGTCCTCCTGACCACTTGGCTCGGTCAGAGCGTCATGTACGATCTCCGCACGGAGATCTTCCGCCGCTTCCAGCGTCTCGACCTCAAGTTCTACGACAAGAACCCGGTGGGGCGCCTGATGACGCGGATCACCAATGACGTCGAGACCCTCAACGAGCTGTTCAGCTCGGGCATCGTTTCGGTGTTCGGCGACGTCTTCACGCTCACCTTCATCGTGGCGGCCATGCTGCGCATGGAATGGCGCCTGGCCCTGGTGTCCTTCGCGGTCCTCCCGATGGTCTTCGTCGCCGCGTTTGTCTTCAGAGCCAAGATCCGCTCGGCCTACCGGGACATCCGGGTGCACCTCGCTCGGCTGAACGCGTTCCTCCACGAGCGGCTCACCGGCATCCGCGTGGTCCAGCTCTTCAACAGGGAGGGCGCGGACGCGGGGAAGCACTCCGAGCTCAACGACGGATACCTCCAAGCCCACCTGCGCTCCATCACCTACTACGCCCTCTTCTTCCCCGTGATCGAGCTGTTCACCGCCGTCGCGCTGGCCCTGATCCTCTGGTACGGCGGCCTCCAGGCACAGCAGGGCACCGTCACCGTGGGGGTGGTCGCAGCCTTCCTCATGTGGGCCCGTCGCTTCTTTCGGCCGATCCAGGATCTGTCGGAGAAGTACAATCTGCTCCAGGGAGCCATGGCGTCCTCGGAGAGGGTGTTCAGGCTCCTCGATCGCGAGATCGCGGTCACCGACCCGGAGGACCCTCTCCCGCTGCCGTCGACCGTGCGCGGTGAGATCGAGTTTCGAAACGTGTGGTTCGCGTACGGCGACCGTGAGGAGGGAACGCCGGATTGGGTGCTGGAGGACGTGAGCTTCCGCGTGCTTCCCGGAGAGAAGGTGGCCATCGTCGGCCACACCGGCGCGGGCAAGACCACCATCATCAACCTCCTCATGCGGTTCTACGACGTCACCCGTGGGGAGATCCTCCTCGACGGCGTGCCGATCCACCGCCTGCGGGTGGGTGATCTGCGTGGCCGGATGGGGCTCGTGCTTCAAGACGTCTTCCTCTTCAGCCAGGATGTCGCGTACAACATCCGCCTCGGCGACTCCCGCATCGGCGACGCCAGCGTCCGACGGGCCGCCGAGCGGGTCGGCGCCGCCTCCATCATCGATCGACTGTCGGGTCGGTACCACCAGGAGCTGGGAGAGCGTGGCACCACCCTCTCGGTGGGCGAGCGTCAGCTGGTGAGCTTCGCCCGGGCTCTCGCCTTCGATCCGGAGATTCTCATCCTCGACGAGGCCACCAGCTCCGTCGACTCGGAGATCGAGGCCAGGATCGAAGCGGCGACGGACGAGCTGCTCGCGGGCCGCACCTCGCTGATCATCGCCCATCGCCTCTCGACGGTCCAGCACGCCGATCGGATCCTCGTCATGCACCGCGGACGCCTACGGGAGGAGGGAACCCACGAGGAGCTCCTCCACCAGGAAGGACTCTACGCTCGGCTCTACGAGCTCCAGTTCGCGACGGCCGCGGCCTTCTGACGCGCCCCGGAGCCCGAGCCCGGCCCCACCTGGTCTCCGCGGAGGCCCACCGCTCAGCGCTGTCCGCTCTCTCCGCCGAGGGTCACTCTCGCCCCGACCTGGATCCTCCACTGGGAGTCCGGCGACAACACCGACCAGGGGTCCGTGGCGACCAACCGGCCGTCGTCTTCCCTGGAGGGCAGGGCGGTCCCCGACCACTGGGAGACGAGCGGGCAGGTGGTGCACGATCGACGGATCGGCTCGATGAGGGTGACCACCGGGCGGATGGTCTGCAAGCGTCCCCACGTCCCGTTGACCATGTTGAGCAGGTTGATCACGTCCGCCTCGAGTCGGACCTCCGCGCCGGCCATCGACATTGTCTGGGTCATGCGAAGGTCGAGACGGTTCTGCCAGGGAGCGCGGCAGGCGTTGCGGTACATGAACCCCCCGCGATGCGCCGACAGGCAGGCGTCCCGCTCGAGGGCGTCGTTCAGGAGGACGTAGGTTCCGATGCCCGCTGGAATCTCCGTCGCCTCCTGGGGCACGTAGATCAAGTCGTTGTACCGGTCGAACGCCGGCCCGCGGCCCGGATACCCGTCGCCGTTCAGGTCCCCGTCGTAGACGTAGGAGAACGGTAGCCCCGACTGGCCTGTGTACAGGAGCGAAAACTCCGTGTCCTCCAATCCCGGCAGAGGTGCCCCATAGAGGGCCAGAACCACCTTGTGGGGACGGTCGAAGTTGGAGGTCCCCAGGCTTCGTCGGTTGGGATCCATCGACGTGGGATTGAAACCGAAGTTCGACACCATGTCGGTGAACGTCAGGCTCATCAGGTCGTACGATCGGGACCAGGTGTAGCCGGACTGGAGGCCGAAACGGTCACCCAGCCGTCCTCGCAGCTCCCCGGTGAAGGAGAACGCCCAGTCCCGGTTGATGTTTCGGGCGACGAGGACGTGGGCGAAGTCCGGGTTGTCCCAGGTCGGCGCGAATCCCCGCTCGACGGGATAGCCGTAGTACGTCCGATCCACTCCCCCGTATCCGTCGAGCGGACCCATCTGCCCAGCGGGGTCTCCCAGGTTCTGTTCCTCGAGAACGATCTGGTTGAAGGAGTGGTTGAAGAGGAATCCGAGGGACGTGCTCACCGACTCGGACAGCTCCTGATCCACCCCCGCGGAGAAGCGGAAGTTCTGGGGATACCGGAACCCTTCCTCGAGCAGCACCACCGTGTTGATGTTCATGAAGTCACCCCGGAGACACGTCTCCGGAGGCGACGCCGGATCGAACATCGGCACGGTGTTCCCGGTGGGGGGCTCGTCGGTCCAACGCCCCTCGCAAACCTGGGTGACGGACCGGAGGCCGTCGTTGTGGAAGGCGTTCGAGAGCCACACGAAGGGGAGCTGCCCCGTGAACAGACCGGCTCCCCCGCGCACCTGGGTCCTCAGGCGACCTTCGCTCTGCCAGTTGAACCCCCATCGGGGCGAGATGAGCACGTTGCCCGACGGCAGCTTGGAGGTGTCGTGTCCCAGCCACTCGTGGATGCCGGGGTTCCTTCCGGGCCTGCCCAGCACGTGCGGCACGTCCGCCCGGATTCCGAACCGCATGGTCAGCCCCTTCCCCGCGTCCATCTGGTACTGAGCGAACCCTCCCCACTCCAGCACCGAGAACTCCACGGCGGGATCGTGCCCCTCGGCGAGGACCGATCTCTGAAAACGCTGTGGCGCGTTCAAGCGGAGATCGTCCATGTTCGCGAAGAACCAGTCCCCATCCGCGCCGGGGAGGAAGCGGTTGGCGAAGCGGTAGTACGCCCCGGTCACACCGAGGACCACGGAGGAATACCCTCTCCGGGCGAGGGTCAGGCTGTTCGTGAGGCGGAAGCTGGTCTGCTCCAGGTCGTTGTCCTGGGCAAAGAACTGGGACCCCACCCGGAGCCCCCTGGTGAAGGACGCCCCGCCGATGCTGCTTCGCAGATCGATCTCGACCTGGGGGAAGTCCGAAACCGGACTCGAGCGATCCGAGCTCCGCCTGATCTCGAGGTTGAGCTCGTTCCCCCCGAGGCGACCCAGATCCGAGAAGAGCTGGATGGATGTGGCGTTGTTGGAGGACGTGTTGTGGACGGCGTTGGAGGACAGCTCGTAGGGCTCGAAGGGCGAGCGGTTAGGTGACCGATCGTTCGACGCCCGGGCGAAGACGTTCCTGACCGTGAGTCGGTTTCGATCCGAGAGGTTCCAGTCCACCCGTGCGAAGACGTTGCCGAGCTCCTGCCTCAACGGGTAGGGACCCGGAATCCCCGTCTGGACCCCGAAGCTCGACTCGAAGACGTCGCTGAACCCCGCGACGCTCTCGGGTGAGATCCGGATGAGCGATGGATCGTCCCGAACCAGGTTGAAGCCCGTGGGTGGCTGGCGTCGTCGTTCGAATTCCGTGGCCACGAACACGTGGGCCCGGTCGCGAACGATCGGTCCACCCACCGAGAGCGCGAACAGGCTGCGATCCACGCCCGATGCCTGCACCGCACCCGAGGGGAGCTCGAGGTCGCCCATGAGGGCCTCGTTCCGGTGGACGGCCGCGACCCGCATCCACCAGTCATTCGTGCCCGTTCGGGTCACCGCGTTCATGACGCCGCCGGTGAAGCCCGAGAGCCGGACGTCGAAGGGAGCTACCAGGATCTCGTACTGGGCCACGGCGTCCAGCGGTATCATCTTGGCGCCTGCCTGCCCTCCCGGTACGCCCCCGGCGGTGAGGCCGAAGACGTCCTGCCCCGGAATCCCGTCGATGAGCAGCGCGTTGTAGCGGTCGTTCTGCCCGAGGACCGAGAAGCCGCCGCCTTCGGTCGTCTTCACCAGCGGGGAGAGGACCGCAAGGTCCAAGAGGTCCCGCGACAGCACCGGGATGGCATCCAGCGTCACCTCGTCCAGCCGGGTGGCAGGGCCCACCTGCGACGGGTTGAACACCTCCGTGCGCTCCACCTCGACGGTCACCCCTTCCACGGCCACCGCCTGCTCCTCCAGCACGAGCTCGAAGGTGTGCGTCTCGCCCACCTGGAGACGGACATCCGTCCGAGCCAGCTCGGCGTACCCGATGTGGGTCGCCCTCAGGCTGTACGGTCCCCCCGGAGGGAGGACCGTGATGATGAAGCGCCCCAGCGCATTCGTGACCGCGGTTCGCTCGACACCCATTCCCTCATGGCGGAACACCACGTCGACGCCGGCCAAGGGAACTCCATCAGCCGTCGTGATGGTTCCCCGCACCGCCGACGTCGTGCGGGACTGGGCTCCGGAGGTCCCGGGCACGAGAAGCACGCCGAGGGCGAACGAGGCGGCGAGCGGCCATCTGCGGATCCGACCCATGGTGGTCCTCTCGGTTTGTCGAGCCTACCGTGGCGTGCGCTGTGGGGGTCTCCAGCCTGTGGTATCCGGCACGGTGGCCAGAGAGTCCGGGTTCGCGGTCCCCGCCGAATCTCGAGCCATCAGGGGTTGCACGGTGGCCGAGTCGAGGAGAGTCCACCTCAAAGACACCGGGACCACCAGATCTGCTACGCGCATGATCGGCTCGAAGGGGAAGCCTTCCACCGGCTCGAGGGCGCCGACGGTGAAGCGGCTTCCCGGGTTCCAGAGGACCCACTCCTGGATACCGGCGTCGTACGTGGCCTGGATCTGAGCCCGGACCTCCGGCACTTCATAGGCCGGCTCCCCCAGGGTGAAGTCCTGGAGCCACGGTCGGGTGGAACCGGCGGAGTCGACGGCGGAGGATCTTCGAATGGCGTCGTCGAGGGCGCGGCGCACGACCTCGTAGGGATATGCGTTTGGTTTGTCCAAGCCGAAGCTGCCTGCCCAATAGTGGCTCGGATACACCATGGGGAGCGCCACGTCCACGGCATCGATGAAGGACTCCCATACCTGACCGATGCCCACGTCCCGCGACGCCGACGTGGTTACACCGAAGACGTCAGCCGTCACCGACACGCCGAGGTCAGCGAGACTCTGGCGGGAATACAGCAGGAAGCCCCGGATCGCGTCGGGACGAGACGTCGGCCCGGCGCCGGGATAGACCGCGCGCGCTCGGTCCGACTCGGGGAGATCGGGGAATCGCACGTAGTCCCACTGGATCTCCGGGAAGCCCATCTCCGCCACTTCCCGAGCAAGGGCGACATGGTACTCCCAGACTGCCCGGTTGTACGGGTTCAGCCACCTGAGGCCCTTGCTGTCCACGAAGATCCCGCCGGCCGTGTCCTGCACGGCGAGCTCCGGCCGGGCCTCGGCGAGGACGGGATCCTTGACCACGACAAGCCGGGCGATGGGATAGACGCCTTCCTCTTCGAGACGGGCGAGAAGGCCGGGCAGGTCGCGGATACGCAGCTCCTCGGTGGCACCGATGTCCTGGGCCAGCGGCACTTGCGTGAGGTGGCTCACGTATCCGCTCGCGTCCTTGATGTCGATGACCAGAGAGTTCACCTCGGTCCGGCGTGCCAGGTCGAGGAGGCTGGCCATCCGGCCGGTGGATCCTGCCGCCCAGGCGTTGACGTAGAGCCCACGGACGTGCTCAGGGCGCGGGAAGCGGACGCTCGCCTCGCGAGCGGTCTCCGACGGCACGCTGTCGCGGACCCCTGCTCCGGCCCCAGGCCGATCAACGCCGGCTCCCGAGGTCGGCACTTCGCCACCGGGCGCGGCCACCACGTCCGGGAAGTGAGGCTCCACGTCCGGTGCGTGGGGGATCTCCGGCAGCGTCGACACGTCCGCCGTGTCCTCGGGCCCCACATCGTCGTCCGGCTTGTCGAAGGCGGAGGGCCCTGCCTCACAGGCGGAGAGGAGGAGACAGAGGAGCAGCAACGAGCTGCCGGAACCGCGAGTCACGATGAGGGACGCCACCGATCCTCTAGTACGCCCTTATGGAGGGGTCCACCTCGGCCTTCCAGCCCATCAGCCCCCCCTTCAGGTTGAGGACGCGATCGAAGCCACGATCCATGAGGAGTCGGGTGGCCCACGTGCTGCGACTCCCCGTGCGGCAGTAGACCACGATGTCGTGTTCCCGGTCCAGCTCCTTCATGCGGTGGAGGAACTCCCCGGTGGGAACGTGGATCTGCCCGTTGGGCGGAAGGTCGGCGATGCGGGTCTCGAAGTGCTCGCGGACATCGACCAACACCGGAAGGTCACCCGCGTCCAGCCGGGCCTTGAGCTCCGATGGCGTGATCTCTGGAACGTCGTCCGTTGGGGTCATGTCCCGCCTTTCGGCGAAGGATGAGGGAACAGGTCGGCCAGCAGGGCACCCGTTCGATCCGCGGCGCCCAAGTGGCGCTCAATATAGCCGAACCCGCACCCCCCGGCGTAGTCGCCAGCCTTCTCGTCCAGGAGCCACCCCTCGAGAAGCGCGGCCAGGTCGGCGGAGTCCTCAACCGGAGCCGCGCCGCCGCAGTCGATCAGCTCCGCCGCGGCTCGGGCATTCCGGTGTCGGGGCCCGAACGTGACGGGGAGTCGCGCCGCGGCCGGCTCCAGCACCGAGTGCAGCCCCATGTCGTGGAAGCCTCCCCCGACGTACGCCACGTCACCGATGGTGTACAGGTGGGCCAGAACCCCCACGCGGTCCACCACCACCGCGTCCACCCCTTCGACGCTCCGCGACCGCTCGATCTCTCCCAGGGTCGAGGTCCTCCAGCGTCTCGACTCCAGTGTGGCGCGCAGCGAGTCCACGTGACGGAAGTCCGGCTCGTGGGGCGCCAGCACCGCCCTCAGGCCCGGAACGGCCCTCCGAGCCACGTCCAGAGCGGGCAGAAGGACCGCGTCATCCGCCGGCCACGTCGATCCCGCGATGGCGGTGGGCCGACGATCCTGGTGAAAGGGTCTCAGGTACGCGGCGTCCGGATCCGCAGTCCGGGCTCGGGCCGCGGCGGAGTCGATGCCGGGATCCCCGGTCACGTGGATGACGTCGGCTGGAACGCCCAGGGCCCGGAAGCCGTCCCCGTCCTCGGAGGTGTTGGCACACACCAACGAGAGCCGCTGCCAGGTGGGTCGTAGCAGCTTCCTCGCCATCCATCGGGAGCGTCCCGCCCCTGGCGGCACGGTCCCCCCCACCATGGCGGCGCGCGCGCCGCGAGCCGTGGCCTCCTCCACGAGGACGGGCCACACCTCCGTTTTCGTGAACGCGACGACATCGGGCCGTAGATGGTCGAGCGCACGACCTACGAGGCCGGGAAGATCCCAGGGCAGATAGTCGGACACGTCCGCCGGAATGCTCGCGGCCAATTCCTCGGCCGAGGGCGAGAAGTGGGTGTAGGCCGCCTGGAGCGTGGGCAGCCTGTGTTGCAGGGCCTCCAGGACGGCCCTGGCCTGCAGTCCTTCGCCGACCGACGGCGCGTGCAGCCACAGGCCCGGCCGATGGGCGTCCCGGCGCTCACGGCCCCAGGCCGCCAGGCGTTCCTGGGCGCCGTGTCTCCCGATGAGGCCCCGAGCCAGCTTGGACCTCCCACCGGCCGCGAGCGGCGTGAGGGCCCGGAGGGCCTGCTGGGCTCCTTTGTAGGCGATGGCGACGGCATGCATACGCCGACGATAGAGGGACGCCGACCGTCCCGACAGGGCAGGCGGTGGTCGGGCCGGCAGGGACGCGTACATTCCGTCAGGCAGACCTTTCCCGGATCGGCCTCGACTCGACTCGCACACGGCACCATGACCTTCCAGATCACCGTGCGGTACGGTGGGCGCTATCAGCGCTACCACACCTACGTCGTGGAAGGCTCGAACGCCCGGGAGGCCCTGGAGCTGGCCGCCCGGGAGATGCCCGACGAGATCGCCGCCGAGGCCGACCTGGTGGAGGTGCGGGTGGCCGTCGACCCCGACGCTCGCCCCCGGATGGGGGAGGGTTAGGTGCGCGGCTCCGAAGAAGGGGCACCTCCAGCACGTATTGCCCGATGCCGGACGACCGACACCGCGAACCGAACGCGATCCTGCAGCTGGGAGGTATTCCATGGGCTCGATGATACTCGCCGTATTCGCCATTCTCCTCGGTGCGGTGATCCGTTCCGCAGGCCCGACCCTGACCAAGGGGTCGGCCGGAACCGCGAAGCTGGCGGGATACGGCTTCATGCTCGCCGGCCTGCTCCTGGCGGTGGCGAACGGCTTCACCGTCATCTCCGTCGGCGAAGTCGGCGTGAAGCACTTCCTCGGCAGCGTCGACCTCGATCCTCTGGAGCAGGGGGTCCACCTCATCAACCCCATGGCCAGCGTCGAGAAGATGTCCGTCCGGGAGCAGAGCTTTCCCGTCGACGGCGGCGTGGAGCGTATCGAGGCGCAGACCAGTGAGCAGCTCAACGTGGCTCTGGAGGTCTCCATCCTCTTCCGCCTCGACGGCGCCAACGTTCCCGATCTCTACCAGCGCCTGGGCACCGAACAGCAGATCAAGAGCCGCATCGTCATGAACGCGGTCCGCAACGGTGTTCGTGACGCCGTGGCCACCAAGTCCATCAACGAGATCTTCTCGCCCAACCGCCGGGAGATGGCGGCGAGCATGAAGCAGGAGATCCAGACCAAGGCCGGTGACCGGATCGAGGTCCTGGATGTCTTCGTGCGTGACGTGCAGGCGCCACCCCGGGTGCGTGAGGCCATCGAGGCCCGCCTGGAGCGGGAGCAGCAGGTAGCTTCCGAGCGCTTCCAGACCGAGATCATCCAGGAGCGCGCTCTGCAGGCCGTCGAGGAGGCCAAGGGTATCGCCGAGGCCCAGAAGATCATCTCCGAGGGGCTGACCCCCGCCTACCTCACCTTCCACTACATCGAGAAGCTGAGCGAGCTGCCGGCGGGATCGGTGGTGTATGTGCCCACGGAGGGTGGCGTGCCCCTCATGCGGCAGGTCGGAGGCGGCGGCCGCTAGGCAGTCGTGAGCAAGGGACCTTCTCGCCGGCGGAGAATGGCCCTCCGGGCCATCCTCATGGTGCTGGCCGCCGGCCTCGTGATCGCCGGATGGGCGTGCTCGCCCCTGTACGTCATTCGGGCGGGCATCGCAGAGGCCAAGATCCTCCGGGCGCGCCGGCCCATCCCCGAGGTGATCCTCGACCCCACCACCGACGACGACACCCGGGGCAAGCTCAGCTTCGTGGTCGAGGCGCGCCGGTTCGCCCAGGCGGAGCTCGGAATCGACGTGGGTGACGCCTACACCATGTACACCCGGCTGGACCGGGACACGCTCGCCCTGGTGGTGTCGGCCGCGTACAAGGACCGCCTCGTCCCGAAGACGTGGTGGTTTCCCGTCGTGGGCCACGTCCCCTACCGGGGGTTCTTCAGCGAAGAGGAGGCCCTGAGGGCGGCCGCCGACCTGGAGGCGGAGGGGTTCGACACCTACGTCCGCCCGACGTCCGCGTTCAGCACGCTGGGCTGGTTCAACGACCCCATCCTCTCCACGGTCCTCAGGGCGGACGACGTGGACGTCGTGGAGACGGTCCTGCACGAGATCTCCCACCAGCATCTCTTCGTTCCGGGTCATGTGGGCTTCAACGAGAGCTTCGCCACCTTCGTCGGACGTGCGGGCGCCGCGCAGTTCTTCTGCACCCGCAGGGGCGGCGGACCCGACACCGTGAAGTGCCTGAGGGCTCAGGCCCGCTGGCGGGATGTCCAGCGCTTCAGCGTCTTCGTCGACGACCTGGTTGAGGATCTGGAAGAGGTGTACGGCGACGCGTCCCTGTCCCGGGCCGACAAGGTACGACTGAGGGAGGACGTCTTCGCCCGTGCCCTGGCCGCCTTCGACGAGGAGCTGACGCCGGAGCTCGAGGCGTACACCTTCGCGGGATTCCGGCGGACGCCCCTGAACAACGCCACCCTCCTTTCCCGGATCCGGTACTACCACCGGCTCCCGGACTTCCAGGCGCTCCTCGACGCCCGGGGCGGGGATCTCCGGACGGTTCTGGTGGAGCTCGAGGAGGGTGTGGCGGACGTGGAGGATCCCTTCGAGCTTCTGGGACGCTGACCGAGCGGCTGCCTGCCGACATGGCGGCTCCGCAGCTCCAGCGACTGGAGCAGCGCACGGCCCTGGGACTCGTGCCCGAGGCGGAGGTGGAGGGCGGACCGACGAGCGGACGCCGGGGGCGTTTGACACCCGGACGAGGCGGCCCCTAACCTGGCTTTCCGGGGCGGTCCCGCCCCGCACCGCGCGCACTCTCGCTCCCGACCGCCATGATCCGGTCCCTCCGCCCATGGGCGCTTCCGACCCTCGCCGCCCTGGCCGCGGGAACCCCTCCCGCCACCGCCCAGACCGCCTCCGTCAGTGAGGAGGTCCGCACGCTCCAGACGTATCCCTTCTCGGAGCCGAACCCCGTGCCCGTCCTCGCGCGGGACCCCCGCCTCTACCCCTACCACACCTTCGAGGGGTACGCCGCAACCGCGGAGCCGCGGGAGTGGACGGTGGTACGGTTGGAGAACGAGTGGATCGAGGTGTTCGTCCTCCCGGAGGTAGGCGGGAAGGTGTGGGGCGCCGTGGTGAAGGAGACCGGCCACGAGTTCATCTATCGTAACGAGGTGATGAAGTTCCGGAACATCGCCCTGCGAGGACCGTGGACCTCCGGGGGCATCGAGTTCAACTTCGGCGTCATCGGTCATACCCCCGCCACCGCCACCCCCGTGGACTATGTCCTTCGGGAGAACGCCGACGGAAGCGTGAGCTGCGTCGTCGGCGGCATGGACCTTCCCTCCCGCACCCACTGGAGGGTGGAGATCCGCCTGCCGGCGGACCGCGCCTACTTCGAGACCAACGTCCTCTGGTACAACCCCACGCCCCTGGAGCAGCCCTACTACAACTGGATGACGGCAGCGGCGTTCGCCCGGAACGACCTGGAGATGGCCATCCCCGGCAACGCCTACCTCACCCATCCCGGCGAAGCGCGCTCCTGGCCCGTGGACGACCGGGGCCGGTACCTGCCCCTGTATCGCAACAACACCTTCGGGGGGCACAAATCCTACCACGTCGTGGGGGAGCTCAACGACTTCTTCGGCGGATACTACCTGGAGGACGACTACGGCTTCGGGCATTGGGCCCGTTACGAAGACATGCCCGGGCAGAAGCTCTGGCTGTGGGCCCTCTCCCGGGAAGGGGGCATCTGGGAGGATCTTCTCACCGACACCGACGGACAGTACGTGGAGTTCCAGGCCGGCCGCCTCTTCGTCCAATACTCCCCCGGCGCCGACGTGAACCCCATCACCCAGGCGGGCTTCGATCCCCTGTCCGCCAGCCGCTGGACGGAGACCTGGTTCCCCCTGGAGGGGACCGGCGGCCTCACCGACGCCTCTCGGGACGGCGCCCTCCACGTGGAGCGGGACGGCCCTACCCTCACCGTGACCGTGAACGCCTTCAAGGCCGTCACCGGCACCCTGGAGGTCTGGGCGGGCGGCGCGCTGGTGAAGACCGAGCCCATCGCGCTGCGCCCCCTGGAGCGGCACGCCTCCACGACGACCATCGGCGACAGGGAGCGGTTCCGGGTGCGCATCCAGGAGCTGGATCTGGATTACGACTCCGACCCCGCCGGGCGCCTCCTGGCTCGGCCCTTCGCCACGGACCCGGATGCCGCCGTGCGCACCCCCGAGGCCGACCAGATGATCTTCCAGGCCCGGGAGCTCTCGAAGGCCCGGCGGTACGGAGAGGCCCGGGTGCTCTTCGAGGCCGCCTCGGAGATCGAGCCGTGGAGCCGGGAGACCCTCCTGGGCCTGGCGGAGCTGGACTACCGGGCCGGGCTCTACCGGGACGCCCTCGGCCGCGTGAACCGCGCCCTCCAGCTGGACGCGTACGACGCCGAAGGCAACTTTCTGGCCGGAACCATCTACCGGGCCCTGAACCGCCCCGCCGACGCACGGGACGCCCTCGGATGGGCCGCCCGCTCCACCGCGCATCGGAGCGCGGCCTACGCGCAGCTCGCCGAGCTCATGGTCGGCGCCGGCGATCTCGACGAGGCCGTCCGCTACGCCCGCCTCGCCATCGACTACGACCGGCATAGCGTGCCAGGTTGGCGCGCGCTGGCGGTGGCAGGGCGCCTCAGCGGTGACGGCGCCCTGGCCCGTGAGGCCCGCGCCGAGCTCCTGGAGCTCGATCCCCTCCACCACTTCGTGCGCGCCGAGGGGTTTCTGGGCGCGCCGGAGCGGGCCTCCGCCCTGGCCCTCACGGACGCCCTGGGAGGGGAGTACCCCCAACAGACCCTGCTGGAGCTGGCCCTCCACTATGTCGGCCTGGGCCTCCGGGAGGACGCCCGCGCCCTTCTGGACCTGACTGACGGACCGGCGGCGGAGCCCGTGATCCGGGCGTGGAATGCACTCTTGTCCGGGGACGCCGAATTCGTGCAAGAACCGGGAGACCTGGACTTCGCGTTCCCCTACCGGCGGGAGACCCTGGGGGTCCTCCAATGGGCCACGGAGCGGAGCGCCCATTGGGGCTGGCGCTACCTCCTGGCCCTGAACCTCTGGGCGGTGGACCGGCCCGATGAGGCGGCGAGCCTCCTCCACGACCTCGGAGACCGTCCGGACCTCGCCGCCTTCTACGTGGCACGGGCCTTCCTGGCGCACCGGGTCGGGGGGAGAGAGCCCATCGCGGACCTCCGAAGGGCGGTGGCCCTGGAGCCGGGCACCCGTGTTCTCCACGTCTACCTGGCCCGGCAGCTGCAGGACCTGGAGCGCTGGGCCGAATCCCTGACTGCCCTGGAGGTCGCCCGGAGCCGCTTCCCCGAGGACTTCAACCTCGCACTCCTACAGGCTCGCACCCTGGTCCGCCTGGACCGGGCCGACGAGGCCACCGCCCTCCTGGCCACCATCGAGGTCCTGCCGTCGGAGCACGCCCGGGAGAGCCACCGCATCTACGAGCAGGCGCACACCCTGGTGGCCATGGGCGCGCTCGAGGCCGGCGATGCCGCGCGGGCAGCCGCCCATCTGGGCGCCGCCCTCGAGTGGCCGGAACACCTGGGGCAGGGGCGGCCCTACGAGCCCGAGGAGCGGCTCGTCCGGTACCTTCTCGGGCGAGCCGAAGCCGTCCGCGGAGACGCGGAGAAGGCCGCAGTGGCCTTCTCCGACGTGGTCGACGCCACGCCGGGAGTCGCGGAGCGCGAGCTCGGCCGGGAAGCCGCGGCGGCAGACCCGGACCCGCAACGTCCACCCAGGGGCGTTGGAGCCTCACGGCTGGACATTCTGGCCGTGGCCGCCTTGGGCGCCCTCGGGCGCATCGACGCCCTCGAGAGCGTGGCCCGGGCCGGAGACGTCCCGACAGGCCAGGACCCGACGCGCCTGTTCGCGCTCGGGGAGGCCGGTCGCTTCGCCACGGCCCTCGCCCGGGCTCTCCTGGACGGCACCGATGCGTCGAGTGCGGCCGTGGCCCTGGCGACGGAGTTCCCTCTCCTTTTCACCGACTTCGAGGGCGAGCTGATCCTTCGTGCCCTCACCGGCAGATAGGACGCGACGAGCCATGGATGCGTCTCATTCCCCGAGGACGCGGCTGCTCCCTCCGGCCCTGGTGATTCCGGCGGTGATGCTCGCCCTCGGCTGTGCCGAGCGCGCCCCCGAGTCCCGGTCCCTCTACCGGGCACCACCCATCCCCGACACCGTGGACGGCGTGGTCTTCGAGGCCGGCGACTGGGAGCCACACCTCCCTGCGGGACAGGAGGGAACGTCCTGGGGAAACCACCGGGCCGTGGTGGTCTTGGAAGGCGACGTGGCCGCCGCCAACGACGGATCCCTGGACGCGGTCTGGGTCCATATCCCCTGGCGGAGGCCGGACCGCAGCCCGGAGGCCAAGTCCGTCATCGTGGTGGACGCGACCACGGAGGAGGAGGTTCCGGACGTACTGCCGCTCCGCCTGGAGAGCTCCTCCGGCGAGATCGTCTTCCGACCCAGGGCGGGCTCGACCACCTACCACGTCTATTACATGCCCTGGCGGTCCACTGGCGGCTACTACCCGACGGTCACGTATCCGGATCTGGCGCACGAGGCCGATCCCGCCTGGGTCGAAGCGGTCTGGTCCACGCAGCCGGAGAGCCGGCCGCGGGCGCGGGTCTCCCACATCCAATCCGTGGATGACTTCCACAGCTTCTTCCCTATGGAGGTCATCGCCACCCCCGACGAGCGAGCCGCCTTCATGACCGACGCCGAGGGAGGCTGGAGGCTCGTCGCCGAGCACCGGGACCGCCCCGTGCGCATGCGGCACTTCCTCCCCTGGCATTGGACCCGCCGCCCCGACGGCGAGGTCTTCCGGAGCCAAGCCCTCCGGGACGAAGCCTTCACCTTCCAGGTGGCGGTCATCGCGGGCCCCGAGGATCTGGACGACCTCCAGGTGCGGTTCGAGGGCTTTCCGGAGCCCTGGCTCGAAGCCCTGACCTGCTTCAGCTGCGAGGGCGTGGACGAGAAGGGCGTGCGCTTCCGAAAGCGCGTTTCGGTGCCCGCCGGCACGGTTCGGCCCCTGTGGATGGGACTGCGCGTGCCCCGGGACCAACGCCCGGGTCGCGTCGAGGGACGGGTGGCAATCTCTTCCGCCGACCGCGGGGAGCAGTACCTCCCGGTGGTCGTGGAGGTCGGGAACGCGACCGCCGTGAACGGCGGCACCGATGAGCCGGACCTCATGACCCGACTGGCGTGGCTCAACTCCACCGTGGGGACCGACCCGGACTTCGTCATCGAGCCCTTCACG
>JBDHGI010000093.1:0-15850 GCA_039589955.1 Gemmatimonadota bacterium
GAGAGAGCCTTCCAGACCAGCTTCGTCACCATGTGGGGCAACGTGGGCGCGCTGGTCCAGGCCATCGGCACCGCGGTGTTCTTCGCCATCCTCTTCGTGGCGGCCAACACGATGATGATGGCCGCCCGGGAGCGCATCGGTGAAGTGGCGGTCATGAAGACCCTCGGGTTTCAGGATCGAGCGCTCTTCGGGATCGTGTTGGCCGAGGCCGTCGGCATCTGCCTGGTCGGTGGAGCCGTGGGCCTCGCTCTGGCGCGGGCCACGCTGGGATCCGCTCGCCTCATCCAGTCGATCCTCCCGGGCTTCACCATCGGCATCGATACGGTGACCACCGGGATCGGGCTGGCCGCGCTGCTGGGCGTGTTGACGGGCCTGATTCCCGCGCTCCAGGCGTCCCGTCTGTCCGTCGTCGAAGCCCTTCGCCGCGTGGCCTGAGTGAGGAGTCGGCCGTGACCATCCCCGTGATCTACAACCTGAGGAGTCTGCGCCAGCGGCCCGTCGCCACTCTGACCACCGCCTTCGGCATGGCGCTGGTGGTGGGGGTCTTCGTGGCCATGATGGCGCTGTCCAACGGCTTCCGGTCGGCCCTCGTGGGCACGGGGAGCGAGGACAACGTCATACTGCTCCGCAAGGGAGCGCTGGCGGAGATGAACAGCGGGATCAGCCGACAGGACGCTAACATCGTGGCTGGCATGCCCTTCGTGGCCACCGACGAGGGCGGACGCCCCCTGGTGAGCGCGGAGACGTTCGTGGTCGTGCCCCTGTACCGCTCCGAGGGCAGAGGCCTCGCCAATGTCGTGGCGCGCGGAGTCGGGCTCACCGCCTTCGAGGTCCGCAAGGACGTCGAGATCGTCGAGGGGCGCGTGTTCCGCCCCGGGAGCCGAGAGGTGGTGGTGGGGCGCACATTCACACGGCGCTTTCCCAACTCCGGAATCGGAGAACGCCTTCGGTTCGCGGGCCAGGACTGGACGGTGGTGGGGCACTTCGAGGCGGGTGGCTCCTCCTTCGAGTCGGAGATCTGGGGAGAGAACGAGCAGTTCATGCCCGTGTTCCGGGGGGAGGTCTTCCAGGTCGTCACCTTCAGAATGGCGGATCCCGGAAGCTTCGACGGCGTCAAGGCGAGCCTCGAGGGCGATGCGCGCCTCTACGTGGACGCGTTCCGGGAGAGGGACTTCTACGAGGACCAGGGCTCCATGCTCAGCCAGCTCCTGGACTTCGTCGCCGTGTTCATCGCCGGCATCATGGCCATCGGTGCCGTCTTTGGCGCCATCAACACCATGTACGCCGCGGTGTCCTCGCGTGCACCCGAGATCGGTGTCTTGCGCTGCCTTGGATTCAGCCCGAGGAGCGTGCTGGGCTCCTTCCTGTTGGAGGCCGTGCTCATCGCGCTGCTCGGAGGCGTGGTCGGCTGCCTCTTCGTGCTCCCGGTCAACGGGTTGGTGACGAGCACCACCAACTGGAACTCGTTCAGCGAGGTGGCGTTCGCTTTCCGGGTCACCCCCCGCCTGCTGGTGAACGGCCTGATCTTCTCCGTGGTGATGGGTCTGGTGGGGGGCTACTTCCCCGCGAGGCGGGCGGCGAGGCAAACCGTGGTCAGCGCCCTCAGGGGTGACTGAGAGGACAC
Organism: Gemmatimonadota bacterium; assembly: GCA_039589955.1. Lineage (GTDB taxonomy): Bacteria > Gemmatimonadota > Gemmatimonadetes > Longimicrobiales > Gaopeijiaceae > SZUA-318. The sequence goes on from JBDHGI010000093.1 coordinate 1,625, forward strand.
GCTGCGACAGGCCCGGCAAGTAGGGTCAGGCCGGTATCCTCAGGGCACGTCCATGCGCCGCAGACGCCACGTGGCCATCAGGGCGAAGGCTGCCGACACAGCCACGGTCACTCCCACCGCCAGGCCAAGACCCACGTGGGGGTCTTCCACGAAGCGGCGGGTGTCCAGCCCGTTCATGAGGGCGATGGAGTAGTGCCGGATGCTGAAGAAGCGGATGCCCGACACGTAGCCCGAGAAGAAGCCTTCCCACAACACGATGTAGGCGAGGCCGGCGCCAATCGCTCGTCGGGTGACCAGACCCAGCCATGTGAACGCCGAGGCGTACATGAGCAGGCCGGCCAGCGCCGCGGTCGTGACCGCCACCATCGCGGTCCCGTCGCGGTTGAAGGCGAGCAGACTCGTGAAGAAGGCGCTGGCGGCAATGAACGGACCCGCCACGGTCACCGCCGCAGCGAGCTTGGGCAGCACGATCTGCCAGCGGGGGATGGGAGCCAGGGTGAGGTTCGCCAGAGTCCGGTCCTCCACCTCGTTGGCGAACGCGACGCTGGCGATCGCCAGCACGATGAGGGGCGCGATGGATCCGGCCAGCATCGTGCTGAGCACCACCACCTCGAACTCGCTCACGAAGGGCGTGGAGTCCGTCCGCACCACCAGCGCGGTGAAGGACACGGGGAGCGCGGCCAGCACCGTCATGATGGCCAGGCGCCACCTTCCGGTGAGCTGCCGGACCGTGAGGGTGAAGACGGAGCCCATGCCTCAGCCCTCCACCAGGTAGCCGAAGACGCTCTCCAATGAATCGTCCAGAGGCTCGATCCGCCGGAGCGTGATGGAGGCTTCCTGGGCGAGGCGGGGAAGCTCTACCTGGAGGTCCCGCACCCGGCTGCTGAGCACGATGAGGGCGCCGTCGGGGTCCACGTTCACGGCATCGACGGAATCCAGCCTCACCACCGCCGCGGCGAGCTCTCGAGGGGCGTCGGCCACCACACGAACGTGGTACGGCCGCTGGTCCAGGGCGGCCCGGATGGCCCGGAATCCCCCCGACGCCGCGAGCTTGCCGTTGATGATGAGGAGGACGGTGTCCGCCAGGAGCTCCACCTCCTCCAGGATGTGGGACGAAAGGACGATGGTGCGGCCCTCGGCGGCCAGGCGACGCAGGAGCTCCTGGAAATGGAAACGGTGGCGGGGGTCCGCGCCGTTCAGCGGCTCGTCGAGGATGAGTACCTCGGGGTCGTGAACCAGTGCGCCGGCCAGGCGCATGCGCTGACGCATTCCCCGGGAATACGTGCCCATCGGCAGCTCGGCGGCGGCGGCGAGGTCCACCAGATCGATGGCTCGGTCGGCCGCTGCCCCCACGTCCGCGACGCCGCGCAGGCGCCCCATCATGCGCACGAAAGCCCGGCCCGACAAGAACGAATAGACGGTCTCGTGCTCGGACATGACGCCGACGCGGCGATAGAGCGGCGGATTGTCGCGCACGGGCTCGCCGAACATGGTGACCGCACCGTCGGACACGTCGGCCAGACCGGTCATCATGCGCAACAACGTGGTCTTCCCGGCTCCGTTGGGGCCAAGCAGACCCGTGATGCCCGGGTGGACGTCGAAGGTGACGTCGCTCACCGCCACCACGCTCCCGAACCACCGGGACACGTGGTCGACGCGGATCGTGGGAGAGCCACCGGCGCTCACGGCTGCAGCCTCCGGTAGCGCTCCCACAGCACGCCTCCCGGCACGACCACCCACAGCGCGTACCACGCCGCGAGGAGCCACGGTGGGAGCTCCCGGGCCGGCGCGACGCTGGTGACGCCGCTGACATCACCGAATATCAGGTCGTTCACGTGCACCGGGATGTTGCTGAGGTTGAACATGGAGATCCACTGACCGACGGCGCCGTCGATCTCGGTGGACAGGCCGGCGGTGAAGGGCGTGGTGATGATGAACAGGCCCACGAGGAAGACCGAAGCGTACGCGCGGCGCGTGGTGAAGCCGGCCACGAGCATGGCCAGCGTTGTGGTATACGTGGCCAGGGCCGCTCCGGACGCCAGGATCTTGGGGAGGTCCATCCAGTTCTCCCTCACGTACGTGACCGGGTCGGGGTTGCCCATGATCATCCCGACCAGGAGCACGAGCTGAGGCAGCCACGCCACCCCGAGCGACACCACCAGGAACGCCAACCATCGGGCGACGATGTAGTCCGATGCCGTCATCGGGCGGACCAGGTAGAGGTTGATGACCCCGTCACGCCGGTCGGGGCACAGGAGCTCCGGGGCCACGACGGCGGCGAAGACGAGGAAGAAGATCGACGCGACACCATAGAAGTCGGAGTGGCCCGGGAGTTGCTCCACGGCTTCGGGCCCGCCGAGACGCACAGCGGCACCTGCCACCAGGGCCCAGATGAACCCGATGAGGACCAACAGGACGATGAAGATCCACGGGAGGATCTTCGCGCGGGCGCCACGGCCCAGGCCCAGGGCGGTGCGGACTCCGTCCTTGAAGACGGCCAGCCGCGCTCTGCTCCGCCCCTCCCTCGGGCCAGCGTAGCTCTGATAGCCGATGTCGAACACCGTGCCGGTGGCGGCTGGGGTGCCCTCCGGAGCCTGAGAGGTCGGACCGGTCATGGTCGTTCTTCTCCCGGGTCGTCGTCCCGGGCGAAGAGCTCGGTCAAGGCCCGTCGGCGTGGCGCCATCCGCCGAAGAGGCGCACCCGCCGCCACCACCGCGTCCCGCACCAGGTCGTACACCGCGGCGTCGGCCCCGTGGATCTGGAGACCACCTCCCTCCACCCGGACCCCCACACCCCGAGCTTCGAGCTCCGCCACCACGGCGTCGCGGTTGTGATCCACCTCGAGGAACACGCTCTCGGTTTCGGTGGTGAAGTGCCCCACCTCGCCGGCCTGGGCGACCTGACCGCCTTGAAGCACGAGGATGCGGTCGCACGTCCGCTCCACGTCGGCCATGAGGTGCGAGGAGAGCAGAATGCTGATCCCGAACTCACGGTGCGTCTTCCGCACGAGGTCGAGCATGTCCTCGCGGCCCGCGGGGTCGAGACCCGCGGTGGGCTCATCGAGAAAGATCATGCGCGGGTCGTGGACCAGCGCCTGGGCGAGCTTCACTCTCTGTTTCATCCCCGTCGAGTATCCGCCGATCGCCCGGTACCGTTCTTCGAACAAGCCGGCATGACGCAGTGTATCCGCGGCGCGGGTCCGTGCCCTGGATGGGGGGAGCCCACTTACCTCCGCCATGTGAGTGAGAAGCTCCGCGGCGCTCACGTTTCGGGGTAGACAGTCGTGCTCGGGCATGTAGCCCAGCCGGGCACGGACCGCGACGCTGCGGGAGGCATTCTGGCCCAGCACCGTCGCCGACCCAGACGTCGGCTCCAGGAGGCCCAGGAAGATCTTGATGGCCGTGCTCTTGCCGGCGCCATTCTCGCCCAGGATGCCGGTGATCCCATCGTGGATATCGAAGCTCACGCCGTCGAGAGCGACCACGGCACCGTAGTGCTTGGTGAGGTCGCGAGCCGAGACGATCGGCTCCAGGGCGCTCACGATCTCCTGCACCCTTCCTGGTGGCCCAGGCGACACGCGCGCCGGAAGTAGCTGGACGCCCGGAACGCGTTGGCCTCGACCCCCGAGCCGTTGGAGTACATGTCCCCCAGCGTGTAGCAGCTTTCGGCCAGCGGCTCGGATCCCTCACCCCGAACGAGGGTGCCGTCGCAGGCTTCATCGAAGAGCTCCACGGCGCGCTCGGAGTCCTGCTCGACGCCCTCTCCGTCCACGAGGAGCTTGGCCAGGTTGAAGCACCCGAGCATATCCTCCTCGCAGGCCTCCTCGAACAGCGCGGCGGCCCGTGCGGGATCGGCCTCCGTGGCGGCGCCGATGGCGAAGGCCTCGCCGAGACGGACGCAGCCGCGTCGCGATCCTCCGTCGCAGGCGTGCCGGAACAGGGCCAAGGCACGTGCGACGTCTTGCGTGACACCGGCACCGTCCCGGTACACCACGCCCAGGCGTGCACATCCTACCATCTCGCCGCCATCGCAGGCCTCCGCGTACAGCTCCGCGGCCCGGGTCAGATCGTGCAGGACCCCCTGCGCCTCGACCTCCGGCTGGACGCTGTCCGGTTGGGCGTACATGTCCCCCAGCTCGACGCACCCGATCAACGCGCCGCGGTCGCAACCCTCCCGGAGCAGCTCCGCCGACCGCGCGGAGTCCAGTGCCACACCATGACGGGGCGCGGCGTCGTAGGTATGCATGCGCGCGAGGCGAACGCAGCCCTCGCCCGCTCTCCCGTCGCAGGCCTTCTGGAAGAGGTCCGCCGCCTGGCGCCAGTCGCGCAGGACGTACTCCCCCCGGAATGCCTGCCAGCCCAGCTCGTTGCATGCAGCCGCGTCGCCGTCGGAACAGGCGGCGGCCCGCTCCCGAGCTTCCTTCGCCCCGGGGTTGCAGGCCGCGGGTAGCAACGCTACGCACACAGCCAGAATCCGCGTCGTGCGCATGGTGGGCAGGGTGCGCTCCATCCTCTGCTATTCGGCGTTGAGGGACCGGATCGGATCCACCGACGAAGCTCGTCGTGCCGGGACGTAGCTGGCCAGCAGGGCGACGAGCACCATCAGCGCGGATACCCATACGAGAGTCGGGGGGTCGATGGCGTCAACTCCGAAGAGCAAGTTGTCCAGGACCCGGGTCAGCGCCAGGGCTCCCGCCATCCCCACGACCACGCCGATCAACGTGATGCGCCCCCCCTGCCACACGATCATGCGTCGCAGCTCGCCGACCTTGGCGCCCAACGCCATCCGGATCCCGATCTCCCGTGTCCGCTCCGAGACCACGTAGGAGAGGACTCCGAAGAGGCCCACGGCTCCCAGAATCAAGGCGAGCCCGGCGGCGATCCCCAGCGTAAGCAGAGTGAAGGACAGCCTGGACACGGTTCGGGCCGCCAGGCCCGCCATGGTGAAGACCCGGTACACCGGGGCGCTGGGAGCCACCTCCCGGATCAGCTCGCGCACCTCCGGCGCGATCTCCTCCGCGCGGGGGGTCTTCATCACGTAGGCAGGCGTGCCCACGCCCCAGGACCGCTCGGTATGCCCAACCATGGGGAGGTAGACCATCGGGTCCGGGCTCTCCTGCCGGAAGTCGTCGAGCATGATGTCCTCCACGATGCCTACCACGCGCACCCAGGCGCCGTCGGCCCCTTGTCGCTGGAAGCGCCGACCGATGGCCTCGTGGTCCGGCCACAGGATGTCGGCCGCCGCCTGGCTGACGATGCCGTCGACGTCGCCCGTCGCCTGATCCTTGGCTTCGAGGTACTGCCCACGAAGGAGCTGGATTCCCATGGTCTGGAAGTAATCTCCCCCGACGAACGTGAAGTGGAGCAGGGCCTGGGACGCCTCGTCCCCTTCTGTCCGTTCGGTCGCGAACCGGGTCAGGCCGGCGCCCTCGTCGAGGGGGAGGGTTGCCACGAGCCCCACCGACTGGACGCTGGGGAGAGAAGCCAGACGCTCCATGAAGTCGTAGTGGAAGCGCGCGAACGTGGGACCGTCCCGCAGGCCGTGCTCCCTGGGGTTGGGAGCCGCCTGGAAGCTGAAGATGTCATCCGTCTCGTAGCCCGCGTCCACCTGGGCAAGGGATCGGAAGCTCTGGAACAGCAGACCGGAGCCCACCAGGAGCACGAGGGCCGCCGCGGTCTGCAGAACCACCAGGGTGTTGCGGGTCATCCGGTTTGGACCGGCCCCGACCCGGGTCGAATCCCGCAGGCCGCCGGCGAGGCCAGGCCTCGAGAAGCGGATCGCAGGCAGGAGGCCGGCGGCCAGGGCGGCGGCGATCACCGCGCCGGCCGTGAAGAGCAGCGCGTTGGCGTCGAGCCCCACGGACGAGATCCGGGGGATGCCTTCCGGGGCGGCACGCACCAGCGCCGGGACACCGACACGGGCAAGCAGCACCCCGCCGATGCCCCCGAGGGCGGCGAGAATGAGGGCCTCGGCCATCTGGGAGCGAACGAGCCCCGCTCGCCCCGCGCCCAACGCACGCCGCACAGCGAGATCCCGCCGGCGACTCTCGGCACGGACGATCAGCAGATTCGCCACGTTGGCGCACGCGATGAGGAGCACCACCCCCACGGTGCCCAGGAGGATCCAGAGCGGACCCCCGATCTCGCCCACGAGATGCTGCTCGAGGGACCGTACGATGGGGCGGTGTTTCTCGATGATGTCCTGGTATTCCGGAGACCCGCCGAACCGGTCCGGCAGACGGCTCGCCAGGCTGCCGAGCTGAGCAGTCAGCGTGGCATGATCCGCCTCCGGCGTCATCCGCCCCACCAGACCGAGCCCGAAGCCCCCTGGCCGGATCGGCTCCGTCGGCAGGTCGTGCACCCAAAGCGAGACCCGCTCGGTCGGAAAGCGAAAGTCGGGACCCATCACGCCGACGACGGTTCGCAGGCCGCCGGAGACCTCGACGCCCCGACCGACTACCTCGGGGTCGCCGCCGAACCAGCTCATCCACAGCCAGTGGCTGAGGACGATGACGGTGCCTTCCTCGTCGTCGTTCGTGGGCAGCCGACCGAGAACCGGCTCGACCCCGAGCGTCGAGAACAGCGTCGGGGACGCAGGGGACATGAAGAGGCGCTCGACATTGTCCTCCCAGCGAACGGTGGTCTGACCTTCCCCGTAGAGGCCGATGTCTTCCAGCGTTGTGGCGTTCTCCTGGTACTGGACGTAGAACTCCGTCCCTGGCCCGAACTCGTCGGGCAGGTCGGTGCCGGGAGCCGAGGACCGGATCGACACGAGCCGGTCGGCGTTCGGGAATGGAAGCGGCTCGAAAAGTACCGCGTCTATGACGCTGAAGATGGCGGTGTTCGCCCCGATGGCGAGCGCCAGCGTCACGACGGCGACCACACCGAACCCGGGTGCCCGCTTCAGGTTGCGAACGGCGTGCGCGAAGTCCCTGACCCATGCCTCCAGCATGCCCCTCATGTCTGCCCTCCCACTTCCGTGAACCTGCATCCACTCTTTGTGCTCGGACCTGCGTTCCTTCAGGAAACGGAGCGAGAACGAAACCGCCTGGCTCCAATACCAGAGCCGGGCCCGCACCCCTCCCCGCGAGGTACGGCGCCGCGTGAAGACCTCGTGGAGATCGCCCATCACGGGGGCCCGCTCGTCCTCCGGCAACGCGAGCTCGATGAGCCTGCGCGCAAGCCGCGGCGGTCTCGAGCGCCGCGTCACGTGGTATCGCCCAACGCGGGATCCAGCCCTTCCCACATCGCATCGATGGTCCGGCGGGATTCGCGAAGCGCCAGGCGCCCCTCCGGCCTCACCTTCACGCACCGCCGAGGCTTCCCACCCCGCTCGGGCGTCGGATCACTCATCCAGGAGGAGAGCAGCCCTTTCCGCTCCAGCCTCCGCAGCGTGACGTAGACCGCTGCGCGCGAGACGCTCCGCTTCGTGCGTCGGTCAATCTCGTCCACGATCGGTACCCCGTAGACCTCTCCGTCCAGGTGCAGGATTGCCAGAAGCACCATCTGTTCGAACTCACCGAGACCCTGGTGGGACACCTGCTGCTCCCCTGTTCCGCGGTTTCCGCCACGAGCCACCCTACGGACTCGTTTATTGGATACAACGCTAGCATATTGAGTGCCCGTTCGCGGATGGGCAAGAGCCCGGCAGCGAAGATCGGCTCAGATCCCCAGCCCGCAGGGCCTCCTCATCCGCACCCCCCACAGCTAGGCTAGTATCATCCCGAGCATCCGCGGGGTCCTCCGCCCCCACCCGACCCTGGAGCGAAATGCACTCCCCCTCCCCGACGGCCCTCCTTCTCACGGGTAGGCCCGGCGTCGGCAAGACCACGGTGATCCGGGAAGTCGTCCGGCGGCTGTCCGGGACCTCCGTCGCCGGCTTCTACACGGAGGAAATCCGGGAGGCCGGGATGCGCAGGGGCTTCCGGCTGGTGCCCTTCGAGGGGCCGCCACGGATCATGGCCCACGTCGATCTGAGCACGGGCCACCGGGTCAGCAGGTACGGGGTGGACGTGGAGATGCTGGAAGCGGTATCCCCTACCCTTCTCGCGCCCTCGAGCGCGGCGGACCTCTTCGTCATCGACGAGATCGGGAGGATGGAGTGCTCCTCGCCGGGGTTCGTCTCCGCCGTACGGCAGCTCCTGGACGCCGGTTGGCCGACGGTGGCCACCGTTGGGGCCCGGGGCGGCGGGCTCATCGCGGAGGTGAAGGCCCGGTCCGATACCGACCTCCTGCAGGTAACGCGGAGCAACCGGGGCTCCCTCCCCGACGCAATCCTCACGTGGATTGATGGCCGGCTCCTACATCGGGATTGAGGCCGTCGCACTGTCTAGCCGGGCGACGCACACTCCCTCAGCTCGAGGGCATTGTGGACCGCGTGGCCCGCGGCGTCGTTATTGAAGAAGGCGAAGACGTCGCGGCCCTGGGCGAGGTGCTTCCCGATCCACCGGGCCTCCGCCTCGAGGGCCTGGGGAGCGTAGCTCCCGGCGTACCGGATCGGGCCGTGGTAGCGGAGATAGATCCAGTCGGCGGTGATCTCCAGTGGATGCTCCTCCAGGATGTCGTGGATGCACAGGGCGGCGTTGTGCTCCCGCAGGACCTCGTACACGTCCTCACGCAGCCAGCTCGGGTCCCGGAGCTCCACGGCCCAACGGATGTCGCCCGCGCCGACCTCCAGGAACCGCGCGAGCCTGTCAGGCCTGGCCTTCCACCGAGGCGGGAGCTGGACGAGGATGGGGCCGAGGGCAGCTCCCAACCGGCGGGCGCGCTTCGAGGAAGAGCCCGATGGTTCCCTCGGCGTCCTGCAGGCGCTTGAGGTGCGTACCGTACCGGCTGAACTTGAGCGCGTAGAGGAATCCCCCGTCCGCCTGAGCCCGCCACCGATCGAACGTCCGGGCAGCGGGGAGCCGGTAGAAGGTGTTGTTGATCTCCACGGTGTCGAAATGGGCCGCGTAGTGGGCGAACCAGCCGCTCTTGGTCAGGCCGGGCGGGTAGAAGACGCCACGCCAGTGCTCGTACTGGAACCCGGAGGTTCCTACCCGGAGCGTACCGGGGAAGCCAGCCATCGAGGGTCGCCGTCCTGCAGGCAGGGGAGCGGGATGCAACGACCATATACCCCGGACCGCCGGGGCTTTTCCCGGCGGCGGTCATGAGGCGATGACGCCTCGGGCCGAGTCGGACCCCGACCTCAGGTTTCGCCCACGGCGCGCCGGACCGTAAAGCGGGAGAGGGTGAGGCTCGGTGCCAGGGTCCAGCGCACGTGGTCGCCGGGCGAGGCGGGGATGAAGTCCGAGATGAACGTGCCCCGGGAACCCAGCGGGTCGGCCATCAAGCGGATCGTCCCGGCGTGGCCGATCATGGCCGTGGGCAGGGGGAACGTCCGCCGTTCCATGGTCCCCACGGAGCCGAGGGGGACGGGAGTACCGCCGCGGATGAGGTACACGCGCATGTCCAGCACGTGTTGATTCTCGACGGTGAGGAGGGCGCCCCTCGGGGCGAGAGCATCCGCAGGTGCCCCCGAATGGACAGATGAACATGCCGGCAGCACGAGAGTCGAGAGCGTCAGCGCTGCCACACCGACCAGGTGGACCCTGCGATCAGGGCACATCGGCACACCTCCTCTATCCGGCCTCGACGCCGCCAGCGACTCCGGCATCCAGGCCGCCAGGCACGCCGTCCAGGCCTTCGAACACAGGAGGGGCTCGAGTGACCTACGTCATCCATCGGCTCGCAAGGTCTTTGCCACGGCCCAGCCTCTTCGGTGGGAATCACCGACAGGGCTTGGAAGCCGCGCCACCAGAGGCTTCCGAGGGACGGGCGGCGGTGGGAGCGGAGTCGGGGAGTCGGGAAAAAGAGTCCGGATCGGGGCAGCCTTTTCCTCCGCTCGCGGGGAGGCTCCCTTCCCTTCCCCGGTTCCGGTAACTTCTTCTTGGGAGGGGGGGCGTTCGTAACGAATGCCGTCGGGAGAAGGATGATGACCCCCAAGGCCACCCTCGTCGTTCTCATCGCCAGCCTGCCTCTCTGGTCCGCCATGCCCGGATGCGCGCAGGACTCCACACCGCAACACCTCCTCCCCCTCCCAGAGGTCCGCCTGGACGGGACCGTGTCCGTGGAGCGCTCCCTGGCCCAGAGACGCTCGGTGCGGAGCTTCACGGGCGCGCCCCTCTCACTGGAGGACCTGGCCCAGGTTCTCTGGGCCGCCCAGGGCATCACGGAGCCCGTCGAGGAGGCTCCCCCGGGATTCTCGTGGCCGTGGATGGGGGGCCTCCGCACCGCGCCTTCCGCCGGCGCTCTGTACCCCTTGGAGCTCTACGCCGTGGTGAGCCGGGTCGAGGGAGTCCGACCGGGCCTCTACCGGTACGTGCCGACCGCCCATGCCCTGGAGCCGGTGACGGAGGGCGACCTTCGGGACACCCTCGCCGACGGCGCGCTCCGGCAGACGGCGATCCTGGAAGCCCCGGTGAGCCTGGTCTTCGCGGCCGTGGTGGACCGCACCGCGGCCAAGTACGGCGACCGGGCCGAGCGTTACGTGCAGATGGAGGTGGGCGCCGCCGCGCAGAACGTCTACCTGCAGTGCGAGTCCCTGGACCTGGGCACGGTGTTCACCGGTGCGTTCCACGACGACGACGTGAAGGAGGCACTGACCCTCCCCGACGACCAGCGGGTCTTCGCCATCCTCCCGGTCGGGCGACCGGCTGGGGACGGGGGCCGCTGAGGGCCGGCCCGCCACGACACGCGGTCGCGTCCCGGCAGAGGGGCTCTTCAGCCGACAGGCTGAGCCCCAGCGGCGGGCCGGAATCGACACAGACAGTACGTGAATGCCTGCGCCACGCCGCTCGGCGTCCGATGGTACTCCCGACGGGTTTCGACGAGCTCGAAGTCGCTCCCGAACGTCGCGTGGAGCAGGTCTGGGCTGTACCTCGAGACGTCGAGGCCGCTGCACCGGGTCGGGCCGTCCTCGGCGAACGTCGCCATGAGCACGAAGCCCCCGGGAGCGACGGCGTGTCGCACCTGATCCACGTACCTCCGGCGGTCCTCGGCGTCGGTCAGGAAGTGGAAGACGGCACGGTCATGCCAGAGCGCGACGCTCGCCGGCTCCAGGCGGACCGTCGTGACGTCCCCTCTCACGAAGGACACGTCCGCGGCACCGGCACCCAGCCGATCACGGACCACGTCGAGGGCGTGGGCGGCGATGTCGAGCACGGTGAGGCGGCGGTACCCTGCCTCCAGCAGGTCGTCGATCAGCGTCGAGGCACCGGCCCCCACGTCGAGGATGGGCGCCCCCCGGTCGGGCACGGCTGACGTCATGAGCTCGAAGGAGAGCGTCGCGCGGGGCTGGAACCAGCTGACCTCCTCGGGACGCCGACTCTCGTAGATCCTCTCCCAGTGGCTCCGTCTATTCATTTCATTGGCGTCCACCACCCCCCGATGCCCATGACCCGGGCGGCGGAAGCCGGCGAGCCTACCTGTGCCCCTTGGCTGCTTCCTTCAGGAGCAGGTTGTCCAGCGTCAGATCGGCCACGGCCCGCTTCAGGAGCTCGTTCTCCCTCTCGAGCCTTTCGAGCCGCCCGGACGCTTCCTTCAGGATCAGGTTGTCCAACGTCAGATCGGCCACGGCCCGCTTCAGGCGGTCATTCATCTTCTCGCTCTGCCACCCCGAGCCGTCGGGTAACGAGTCCGGCATCCCGGACACCGCCTCCTCTTCGGACAGGAACAGGTGGGACACGTCTTCCAGGGTCCTGGCCAAGCGCCGTTCCGTATGCCCAGGAGCCTGATGCCGGCTCGCTCTTCCTTCGGTCTCATCGGGGCTCAAGCGATCATCACCCCCAGCCCGGATCTCACGGGGCGGTTACCCGGTGCCTCACTCCAGCTCGATCACGGAGTCGTAGTCTCCGTATGGGCTGGGTTCGATCCCGGGATTCAGAGGATCCGCCTTCCAAGCCCCGTCCACGACATAGCGGTATCTGTATTTTCCGGGTGACAGAGAGATCATCGTCCGCCACACCCCGTCGCTGTACTCCAGATCGCTCCCGGCCGGCTCCCAGGAGTTGAAGTCCCCCGCAATCTGCACTCGCTCGGCGGCAGGTGCCTCGAGCGTGAACAGCACCCCGTCCTCCGTCGAGACCGGTGCCGACGGCACGTGGAGATCGGCCTGCCCCGTGTCGACGGACGCGGAATCCTCGATGCTCTGGACGTCGGAAAGCGCGGGTCGCTGCTCCTCCCGCTGGAGGATCTCCCTCGTCACCATCCGGTAGTCGTGGTAGCCGACGCAGCGCCTGTTGTACTCCACGATGGGAAGACCGTGGCTCGCCGCCTCGGCCAGCTTGATGCTGTAGCGGACGATGGTGTCGAAGACCCTGTCAGGCAGGTGTTTCCGGATGTCGGCCACGACCTCCCTTACGAAGTCGACGCGCCCCGTATAGAGCGTGATCAAGGCACGGGACTCTATCTGGTGGCCCGCCCGGCGCGCCAGCAGCTCCAGAGTCTCCAGGAGCTTCCCGATTCCGTGGAGGGAGAAGAAGCTCGGATCCAGGGGGATGATCGTCTCCGAGGAGGCCAGGAGCGCGTTGAACGTCAGCAGGCCGACGCTCGGAGGGCAATCCACGATGACGTAGTCATACTCCCCGCGAACCTCGTCGAGCGCTTTCGCCAGCCTGTACTCCCGTCCCGAGACCCGCGACAGCTTTTCCGGCACCGCGCTCAGCACGATGTCGGCCGGGACCAGATCGAGCCCCGGAAGGACCCCACGCCGGACGTCCCTTACACCGGGACCGTCCCGGCTCGATTCCCTCAGGAGGACCTCGCTCACGGTCCTGTCCGCGGGCTCGGTCTGCAGCCCCAGGGTCGCGTGTCCCTGGGGATCCATATCGACAAGCAAGACTCTTCGTTCTCGCTTGGCCAGGAAGCCCGAGATGTTGATCGCCGTGGTAGTCTTTCCACAGCCTCCTTTCTGGTTCACAACCGCAATCGTTCGCATTGGTCGCCCTCCCCTGGGAAGCCCGATGCATTGAAGGACCGCGTCCTGGATCTTCAACGACAGGGTAGCAATCGACTCCGGGGAAGTCAACAATATATTGTGGACAACGTGGAGCGGACCACAACATATTGGTGGTTGCTCGAAATTCAGCATGGGCTCGCCCCGAGCCCATGGAAGGGGTCGATCCCGGCTCCTTCACTCCACCCGGAGCGCCACCAGCGGGTCCACCTTCGTCGCCTTCCGCGCCGGGAAGAACGTGGCCACCACGCCCGCGACGAACAGCAACCCCGCCACCGAACCGAACGCGACCGGATCGAAGGGGCTGACGCCGAACAGGAACCGGGAAAGGCCGCGGGTCACACCCAGCGCGACGACCACGCCGAGGCCGATGCCGAGGAGGGCCAGGATCGTCCCCTGTCGGACCACCATCGACAGCACGTCGCGCCGCTGTGCCCCCAGGGAAAGGCGGATCCCCAGCTCCCGCGTGCGCAGCGAGACCGTATAGGCCATGACGCCGTAGACCCCGCCCAGGGCGAGCACGAGGGCGATGAAGGCCAAACCCGACATGATTTTCGCCATGATGAGATCGCCACCCAGGGACCGCTCGATGAGGTCGTCCATGGGCATGATGTCGTAGACCGGGATCGTCGGGTCCACCGCCCGGACCGCCGCCCGAACGGGCTCCACGAGGGTGCCGGGGGGCACGGTCGCCTCCACCGCCCAGTCCATGAACCGCCGGTCGCTCTGGTACGCGGCCAGGAACATCATCGGAGGCTGGCTCGAGTCGGCTCCGTTGTCCCTGGTGTCGCCCACGACTCCGACGATCTCGCGCGGGCCGGAGCCGATGACGATCCGCCGTCCGATGGGATTGTCGTCAGGCCAATGGCGCTGGGCGAGGGTCTCGTTGATGACCACGACCGGCGTCGTCCCCACACGGTCCGTGTCCAGGAGCCTGCGACCCTGCAGGAGGGGAATGTCCAGCGCTTCGAAGTACCCCGGAAGCACCTGCTTGAACCCCAACACCTGCCGGAGCGAGGGATCCTCGTAGTCCTGGCCCTCGAGCACGTAGTACGTGCCGGAGAAGCCCTGGAGAGGCAGAGCCGACGTGCCGCCCGCCGTCTCCACGCCGGGGATCGCCTGGAGGCGCGCCAGGAGTCGGGTGTTGAAGTCGCTCACCAGCCCCGTGTCGGGGTACTGGCTCACGGGCAGCAGGGTCTGGAGCGTCAGAACGTCGGTGCGGTCGAAGCCGAG
>JBDHGI010000094.1:0-15801 GCA_039589955.1 Gemmatimonadota bacterium
ATTCTCTTCCTTCTCGCTTTCGTCGGCTACCTGGCGAAGGGTGCGTGGCGCCGGGACGATTTCGAGCATTGGCTGATCATCTCCCTCGTGATCGCCATCATGGTGCACGTGGCGTTCATGGCGCGCTCCACGGCGAGCTTCGACGGCATGTTCGATGCGGCGCACCTGCTGAAGCTCACCAGTTACGGCGCGATGCTCACGGGCCTCCTCGTCAGCGTCTATCAGACCTTCCGTCGAGAGGGGGAGGTGCTCGGGGCCCTCACCAGCGCCAACGATGCGCTGGCGCGGGAGATCGAGGTTCGGGCCCGGACCGAGGAGGCGGTCAAAGAAGGGCGAGCCCAGCTGCAGGACTTCCTGGACAACGCGAACGACCTCATCCAGAGCGTGGCGCCCGGCGGCAAGGTCCTCTACGTCAACCGCGTGTGGAAGCAGACCCTGGGCTATACCGACGACCAGCTCTCCGGCCTGAATCTCAAGCAGATCCTTCATCCGGCGCACGTGGCCACGGTCGAAGCGGAGTTCGCTCGGGTGCTGAGGGGGGATCCCGCACGCCGCTTCAACGTGGAGTTCCTCGCCGCGGACGGACGTGTCGTGATCCTCTCCGGGAGCGTGGCGGCGCAATACGTGAACGGAGTGCCGGCCGCGACCCAGGGCATCTTCCGGGACGTCACGGAACAGCGCATCGCCGAGCGGCAGCTGGCGGACTCCCAGGCCAATCTGGCGGCCCTCGTGGAGAACACGGGCGATGCCATCTGGTCGGTGGACCGGGAGCACCGCCTGATCACGTTCAACTCGGCGTTCTCGCTGGCCATGGAGGCCAGGACAGGGCGGGAGCCGGCGGTGGGCCACCTTCCCATCGACGTCTTCGCGGCGAAGGACGTGGACTGGTATGCCGGCGTCTACCGACGAGCCTTGAAAGGGGATCGACACGTGGTGCTCCGGACCGACGAGGTCGACGGACAGCTCCGGTACTTCGAGCTGTACGCCAATCCCATCCAGGGCGATGAGGGCATCACCGGCGCCGTCCTCTTCGGGAAGGATGTCACGCCTCGGGTGCGGGCGGAGGAAGCCCTGAGGGTGGCCAAGGAGGACGCCGAGGCCGCGAACAGGGCGAAGAGCGACTTCCTCGCCAATATGAGCCACGAGCTCCGCACCCCCCTCAACTCGGTCATCGGCTTCACCAACGTCCTGCTGAAGAACAAGGACCGACACCTGGAGGAGAGGGAGCTCGGCTTCCTCCAGCGTGTGCTCGCAAACGGGAAGCACCTCCTCGAGCTCATCAACGAGGTGCTGGACCTGGCGAAGATCGAGGCCGGCCGGATGGAGCTCGTGATCGACTCGGTCGATCTCCGGCAGCTGGTCGTCGAGACCGTGCAGCAGCTCGAGGGCCAGGCCAGGGCGAAGGAAGTGGACGTCCGGCTGATCGCCGAGGTCCCTGACGACCTCGCGCCTATCGACACCGACCCGGCAAAGCTCAAACAGGTCATCATCAATCTCGTGGGCAACGCCTTGAAGTTCACCCGGGAAGGGTCGGTGACCGTTCGCGTGGACTTGGGACCGGACGGCGCCACGCCCGTG
Source organism: Gemmatimonadota bacterium (assembly GCA_039589955.1). Taxonomy (GTDB): domain Bacteria; phylum Gemmatimonadota; class Gemmatimonadetes; order Longimicrobiales; family Gaopeijiaceae; genus SZUA-318. Next base: position 1,579 of record JBDHGI010000094.1, read on the forward strand.
GCGGTGGTGGTCCAGGACACCGGCATCGGCATCTCGGAGGACCGCCTCGGCGCCATCTTCGAGGCCTTTCAGCAGGCCGAGGCCGGCACCGCGAGAAAGTACGGCGGCACGGGCTTGGGCCTCACCATCTCCAAGTCCATCTGCCTGCTCATGGGCTACGACCTCATCGTCGACTCGACGCTCGGGAAGGGGTCGACCTTCACCATCGTCATGGGAGAGCGGCCGAGACGCCCCGTGCCTCCGCTGCCGGCTCCCCATCCGGAGAGGGGCGCCGAGCCGGCGGCTACGAGCGAGGCCGCGGGGGGGCCCGGAGCCCCACCGGGGCACGGTGCGGCGGAGCCGTCGCTCTCCCGACGCCTGAGAGGTCTCAGGGTCCTGGTCATCGATGACGAGAAGGACTCCCGTGACCTGATGACCCACTACCTGGAGGACTTCGGGTGCCATGTGGAGACGGCCAGCGGGGGTGCAGAGGGGATTCGCCTGGCCCGGAAGACCCGACCCGATCTCATCACGCTGGACCTCATGATGCCCGAGATGTCGGGGGCAGAGGTCTTGAAGAGCCTCAAGTCGGATTCCGCCACTCGTGACATCCCGGTCATCGTGGTGAGCATCGTCGCCGGCGAAGGGCAGGGGGGGCTCTTCGGGGCCGTGGACCTCCTCACCAAGCCCGTGGAACGGGACGACCTTCTCGGCGCTCTCCGGCGACGGTTCTCCCGCAAGCGCGGGGGCCGGGTCCTCGTCGTCGATGACGAGCCCGCGATCCGGAGCCTCATCGCGGACTACCTGACAAAGGTGGGATTGGAAGTGGTGGTGGCCGAGAACGGCGAGCAGGGTCTGGATGCCGTGTGGCGGGAGCGACCGGATGCCGTCCTCCTCGACACGACCATGCCCGTTCTGGACGGCAGGGGCTTCCTGACCCGCCTCCGCGCCAATCCCGCGTATGCGCGCCTCCCCATCCTCGTGTTGGCCGAGGACCACCTCGACGCCAAGGAGCGGGGCAAGCTGGCGGAGATGGCATCAGGGATCATCCGGAAAGGGCCGGCGATGGGTCAGGAGCTGAACGATGCCCTTAGATCCATGTTCGTCCTCCGGGGCCGGCCGGCAGGAGGGGCCTGAAGCCCGAAGGGCCGTCAGCCCGAAACGGGCCTCGGACCCCGGGGTAGGCGGGAGCATGACCGAGGTGTCCCCCCCGCGGATCCGCCAGCTCAACCAGGCGCCGGTGCGTGCAGATCGTGCCCTGGTCCTGTACTGGATGGTGGCGCATCGACGCCTCGGGTGGAATTTCGCCCTGGACCGGGCGGTCGCCCGCGCCTCGGAGCTCGGCCTGCCCCTGGTCATTCTCGAGGCCCTCCGCAGCGACTACCCCTGGGCGTCGGACCGCCTGCACGCCTTCGCCCTGCAGGGCATGGGCGAGCACGCCGAGCGGATGAAGGGCGGGCCGGTGGGCTATCACCCCTACGTGGAGCCTGCGCGAGGCGCGGGGAAGGGCCTCCTCGAGACGGTGTCGCGCCACGCCGCCGTGGTTGTGACGGATCTGTATCCGGCCTTCTTCCTCCCCCGGATGCTCGCGGCGGCCGCCGGGAGGATCGATGTACGTCTGGAGGCCGTGGACGCCAACGGGCTCCTGCCCCTGTCGCTGACCGAGGCCCCGTTCACGGCGGCGGTCCATTTCCGGAGATTCCTCCAGAAGCACCTGGGGGGATGCCTGGTGGAGCTTCCCTCGGCGGATCCCCTCGACGGGGCCGGCCTCAGGCGGGCTGGCCGACTCCCGGACGAGGTTCTGGCCCGGTGGCCCGCGGCATCCACCGCGCTCCTGCGTGCCGAGGCCGACGCGGTCTCCCGGCTGCCCATCGATCACGCCGTCCCGCCCACCGGATCCCGCGGTGGCACCACCGAGGCCCGGCGACGCCTGGACCGCTTCCTGGCAGGCCGCCTCGAGCGGTACAGGGATCAGCGCAACCAGCCCGGTGCCGAAGCCGTGTCGGGCCTGTCCCCGTATCTGCACTGGGGTCATCTGTCTTCCCACGAGGTCTTCCACGCCCTGGCCCTCCGGGAGGAGTGGAGCCCCGCCAGGCTGAGCGACCGAGCCGACGGGAAGCGGGAGGGCTGGTGGGGCATGAGCCCCGACGCCGAGGCGTTTCTCGACCAGCTCGTGACGTGGCGTGAGCTGGGATTCGTCTATTGCCATCACGTCCCGGAGTACGACCGCTACGAGACGCTGCCGGAGTGGGCCCGCGCCACCCTGGAGGAACATGCGGCCGACCCTCGCCCGCACCTGTACACCCTGGAGGAGCTGGCCACGGCCCGCACCCACGACGAGCTGTGGAACGCCGCCCAGCGTGAGCTGCTGGAAGACGGGACCATCCACGGCTACCTGAGAATGCTGTGGGGCAAGAAGATCCTCGAGTGGACCCGACATCCACGGGAAGCCCTTGCCGCCATGACGGAGCTGAACAACCGCTACGCTCTCGACGGAAGGGACCCCAACTCCTACTCGGGCATCTTCTGGACGCTGGGCCGCTTCGATCGGGGCTGGCCGGAACGCCCCGTTTATGGGAAGATTCGGTCCATGACCTCCGAGTCCGCGCGCAGGAAGCTCGACCTGGAAGGGTACCTCGCCCGGTGGGGTGCTCAGGGCGGGCTGGCCATTGAGGAGCGGGACATCGCGCGTAACCGGGGGTAGCCGGTCCACACCCTCTGATCCTGACAGAACATCATGCGTCTGACCTACGGAACCGAGTTGCCCCAGCACTCCGTCGAGCACGTGTTCGCGTGGCACGAGCGCCCGGGCGCCCTCGAGCGCCTCACCCCCCCGTGGGGGAACGTGACCGTCGAAAAGAAGGAGGGGGGGATACAGGACGGGGCCCGAGTGGTGCTCCGCGTGCGCCAGGGCCCGGCGAGCTTCAGCTGGGACCTCCGACACCGGGATTTCGAGAGGAATCGGCAGTTTCGGGACGAGCAGGTGTCGGGCCCCCTCAAGTCGTGGACCCACACCCATCGCTTCCTCCCGAGGGAGGGAGGTGGATGCGTCCTCCAGGACGAGATCGAGCTCGAGGCTCCCCTCGGCCTCCCCGTCGGCCCGGGGTTCATCAAGAAGGAGCTCGACCGGTTGTTCGCCTTCCGGTACCGCCGCCTCGAGCAGGATCTCTCCCGACACGCCCCTCACGCCCATCGACCCCGCCTGACCGTGGCGATCTCCGGGGCTTCGGGCCTCATCGGCTCCGCTCTGCGTCATTTCCTGACCACCGGTGGGCACCGGGTGCTCTCTCTCGTGCGGGATCGTCGCGGGATGGGTCCCGGCGACGTCTTCTGGAATCCGTCGACGGGGGACATCGAAGCCGAGAAGCTCGAGGAAGCCGACGCCGTCATCCACCTGGCGGGGGCATCCATCGGCCAGAACCGCTGGACGGAGGCGCGCAAGAAGGTCCTGCGAGACAGCCGGGTGAGGAGCACAGACCTCCTGGCAAGGACCGTCGCGGATCTCCGTTCCGGACCGCGGGTCTTCGTGTCCGCCTCCGCCGTGGGTTTCTACGGCAACCGGGGCGACGAGCGGCTCCATGAGGCCTCGGGCCCGGGAAGGGGCTTCCTGGCCCAGCTCACGCGAGACTGGGAGGCCGCCGCCAGGCCGGCGGAGAGGGCCGGCCTCCGCGTCGTGCGGCTCCGCGCCGGCGTGGCCATCTCGCCCCGCGGCGGGGCCCTGGGGCAGATGCTACTCCCCTTCAAGCTGGGTGCCGGGGGGCGCCTCGGGAGCGGCCGGCAGTACTTCTCGTGGATCGACCTCGACGACCTTGTGGCCCTCTACGCCCACGTCCTGTTCGAGGACTCCCTGGAAGGCCCCGTCAACGGCACGGCACCCAATCCGGTGAGCAACGCGACCTTCACGTCGGCGTTGGGCCGCGTGCTCGGACGGCCGACGTTGCTCCCCGTGCCGAGCCTGGCGGTCAAGGCCATCTTCGGGCAGCTCGGGGAGGAGGCCCTCCTGTGGGGACAGCGCGTGGTCCCCGCCAAAGCCATGGCCACGGGCTTTCCCTTCCACGCCGAGGGGGTGGAAGATTCCTTGAGATTCCAGTTGGGAAAGCCATCGGACTGAACGACTTACGTCTTCTGCCGAAACCGGCTTCCATCCACGGAAGGTCGGCTTGCGCCCGGACCGTCCGTGAGTTTGTCAGCTCGGGGCTGGAGCCTCGAGCGTCGTCGCCTCCGGCAGGTCGACCCGGCCGGGCTCCTCCCAATCCCACTGGTCGGGAAGCGCGAGGTCGGCGGCGATGCAGCCGTACGTGGCCTCGGCGCTCAGGAGGACTCCGGGGACTCCCGCGCCAGGGTGGGTGCCCGCGCCCACCAGATAGAGGCCCTCCAGGTCCTCACTGCGGTTCTGGGGGCGGAACCACGCCGTCTGCGTGAACTTCGGCTCGATGGCGAAGGCGTTGCCCCAGGTGGCGTTCAGCTCGGTCTCGAAATCCTCAGGTGTGAAGATGTGGAGGACTTCGGTGGCTTCACGCAGGTCCTCGAGTCCCCAGTCCTCGAGGAAGTCGATGATGCGGTCCGCGAACGCGCCCTTCAGCTCGGCCCAGTCCAACCCGGATTGCTGGTTGGCGACCGGCACCAGGACGTACATGCTCTCCCCCCCGGGAGGGGCCATGGACGGATCGGTCCGGGTGGGGGCGTGGAGGTACATGGAGAAATCCTCCGGAAGGATCTTCTTCCCGAAGATGTCCTCGAGAAGCTCCCCATACCGCTCGGTGAGGATGAGGGTGTGGTGCTCGAGCTGGGGATACTGCCTGCGGGTGCCGATGTAGAGGAGGAAGCAGCTCATGCTCCAGTCCGTCCGGTCGAGCTTGCGATCCGTCCACCGCTTCCGGTGACGGCGATGGACGAGGGTGCCATAGGTGTGTCCGGGATCGGCATTGCTCACCACCGCGTCGGCCTCGTATTGGCCCTGTTCCGTCACGACGCCGCGGGCCCGTCCGTCTCTCACGCTGATCTCCCTGACCTCCTCGCCCGTCCGGATCGTCCCTCCCATCTCCCTGAAGCACCGACCGAGGGCCTCCACCACCGAGTACATCCCGCCGCGCGTGAACCAGACGCCTCCCTCCCGCTCCAGGTACGGGATCATGAGGTAGATGGCTGGTGTGCGGAACGGATTGCCGCCGACGAACAGGGGGTGGAACGAATAGATGAACCGGTGCCGGAAGTCCTCGAAGTAGCGGTTCACGAAGGCCGTCACCGGCAGGTACGCCCGCATGCGGGCCATGCGGGGGAGGAAGCGCATCATCGAGCCGATCGTGTCGAAGGGCTTGGAGCCCAGCCGGTCCCGGATCACCGCATCGAAGATGGGTCGCACGCTCCCGAGGAACGCTTCCAGGTTCTCGGCGTCCCGAGGGTTGTACCGGGCCATCTGCTCCTTCATGCGCTCGATGCCGCCCACGTAGTCGAGGTGCGTTCCGTCGTGGAAGTAGACCCGGTAGTAGGGGTCCAGGGGCACCAGGTCCACGTAGTCGACCAGGCGCCGCCCTCCCGCCCGGAAGATCGAATCGACGATCTCCGGGGCGGTGATGAGGCTCGGCCCCATATCAAAGACGTATCCTCGGTCCTCCAGCCGGTAGGCCCGGCCGCCGATCATCTCCCGCTTCTCGAGGAGGGTCACCTGGAGGCCCGCTGCCTGCAGCCGGCAGGCTATTGCGAGGCCGCCGAATCCGCTGCCGATTACCACGGCTGTCTTCGATCGCTCCTTCATGGCTTCAGTTCCTCGAGAACGGGATGGTGGGGACAGGGTCGGTGGAGATCAGCCGGGGGCGATCCGGACTCCGGGGAAGGGTTCCGGCGGCGTCGGGCCACAGGTCCCCGGCATTCTCCTCGAACTGGCGTACGAAGATCCGGATGGCCTCGAGCTCTTCGGAGACCGCTTTCTCGATCTCGCCCACGGAGGGCTCGTCGCCCCTCGTGGCCGTGAGGGGCGAACCGACGGAGAGGAATGCGTCCATCTTGGCCTCCCTACCCGGCAGGATACGGATGGCGACAGGAACGATGGCCGCCGGCGCCATGGCCCGGGCCACGCTGCAGACGCCTGGTCTGAAGCCGAGCGGGGGTGTGGCGTCGGGCGCGATCCTCCCCTGGGGGAAGAAGGCTACCCCGACCTCGCGTGGCGCGTCCGAGAGGGCGCGCAGAAGCCTCCGTCCCGAGGCTAGGGAGCCCGGCTCCACGCCGATCGCTCCCAGGCGCTGGAGGAACGGCCGACGGCCGAGCTCACGCTGGAGCATCACGGCACGGAACGGGGCCCGTCCGCGGAGCATCCGGTGCAGGTAGCGCACGAGGAATCCGTCCCACCAGCTCTGATGATTGGCGCAGTACAGCAAGGGCACGTCCGCCGGCAGCTCCCGCGGAGGGCCGGCCACGTGCACCGCCAGCCTGGCTCGCATCCAGGGAAGGAAGAGCGTGTCGAAGAGCCTTTCCGTGAGGGGCATGTCAGAGCCTCGCCCGCAAGAGGCCGCCGGCGGCCAGAACGAGCTTGGTGAGTCGGTTGGTGTGAGCCCGGCGAGCGAGGTTGTCATGCCCGTTGCGCCGGACCTCCCGGTGGATTCCGCGGTAGGCCGCGGTGGCGGCGGCCACGGGGCGGCGGAAGTGGCCCGGGAGCCTCCGTATGCCCGGCCAGGCCTGTCGGTAGCGCGCGTCGGCCGCAGCCATCATCGCCTCCACCACCGCCACCCACGCAGAGGGCAGGGGACGAGGCGCATCCAGCAGACGACCGACGTCGTCGGCTTCCAGCCCGTGGGAGGCCAGGAGGGACTCGGGCACGTACACCCGTCCCCGGGTCCAGTCCTCCCCGACGTCTCTGACGATGTTGGTGAGCTGCATCCCGTGCCCGAGGGCATGGGCCCGCTGGAGCAAGGCTGGGTCGTGGAGCCCGAAGAGCTGGGTGAGCCAGCCGCCCACGGCGCCTGCCACGCAGAAAGTATAGCGCTCCAGAGTCTCCCAATCCGGGTAGCGCGTGAGCGTCAGGTCCATGCTCATCCCTTCCAGGAGGGCGGCGGGGTAGTCCCAGGACACCCCGCGACACGAAGCCTCGCCCAGCACCTCGTCCAGGATCGGGACCCCCACGGTCTCCCCCTGGAAAGACCGCGCGGCGAGCTCCTTCCAGGCGCGGAGCCGGGCCTGGACCCGGGACTCCGTGGCCCCCTGGCCAGGCTCGTCCACCAGGTCGTCGGTGAATCGACAGAACGCGTATACGCCCGACACAAGACGGACGTGGGCAGCCGGGAACAGACGTGCGGCCATGCGAAAAGTCCGTGCGTGGTTGGCGAAGTACCCCGTCCACGCGTCCGGTCCACCGGCCTGCCGGCCGAGCTCGACCACCTCGGCCATCGCGGTCCGGTCCTCGTTCATGTCGGCCACCGCGACCCGATCCGGGACCTCGATTGCTCCCCCGTTCACGCGGGGACCTCCGCTACCTCGAACACCGCGGCCTGAGCCGCCCTCTTGGCGGTGCGCACCCAGGCAGACAGGACTGCATCCACCAGGGTGTCGCCCGGAGAGAGCGCCAGGGCCCGCCGACGGAGCTCGTCGGTTGCCTCCTCGAGATGGGCCGCCGCTCGGTCGACAGGCGAGGTTGCCGAGGTCCCGGCGGCGTGCATCACCCGGAGGACCTCCTCCTCGGGCATCGAGAAGTCCTCCATGCCGGCGAGGTCCATCATCCAGGTCCACTTGCCCTGACGGTAGTCCTGCAGAGGGGGCTTCCCCGTCCCGGCCGCAGGGCAGTAGTCGAGGAGGTCGTCCACCTTCTGATAGACGGCTCCGAGGTCCCGGCCCAAGGCGACGCGCGCCTCGATGTCTCCCAGGTCGAACAGGGCTCCGGACAGGGCGGCGGATGCCCCGAAGAGCTCCCCCGACTTGCCCATGATGATCTCCCGGTACTCCGAGGGTGAGACCCTGCGTCCCGCCGCGCGCCCCTGGGCGATCTCACCCGCCACGGTGCGTTCCACCGCGTGGATGAACCGCACCAGGAACTCCGGCGCCTGCGCGCGTGCCGCCACCCGGTACGCCGACGTCAGATAGTGGTCACCGAGCACCAGGGCGGCTCCGGGACCCGCCTGGGCCTGGACCGTGGCCCTACCTCGCCGTTCCCTCGCATCGTCCAGGATGTCGTCATGGAGCAGGGAGGCCTCGTGCACCATCTGCAGGGCGAGGGCTCCGCACCAGAACCGCCCGTCCAAGCGAGGACGGAGCGTGGGAGGGACCAGGGCCAGGGCCACGAGGGGACGGAGCAGCTTGCCCTCTAGGGGAGGGCCAGGCATCCCGAGGGCCGGCAGCTCCCGGGCTACCGCCCCGAGCCGCAGGCCGACGTCCTCGCTGGTCCAGCCGCCTGCCGAGGGTCCGTCCACGTGGCCGGTGGCCTGCGGATGGGCCATCACCGGGCACCCACCGCGCTAGGCACCCCCGCGAAGCGGGAAGCGCGGGCCGCCCGGCGGGCGGCCAGACTGAGCCCGCCCGCCAGGGAGACTCCACCCAAGGTCACCGCCACCGCGGCCCACAGGCCCGCCGCCGCCACCATCCCCAGGGGGAGCGTCAGGACCAGGAGATAAAAGGCCGCCGACCAATCCAGGGGGAGCGAGGTGAGCCGTCCCCGATCGGCCAGCGCCTCGAGGGCGGCCATGAGGGCCAGGCCGGTCAAGTACCAACCCACGAGGTTGAGCCAGGGCATGCCGTAGTAAGGGCCCGAATCCTCCCACACCCAGTAGGGCGTCAGGTGACTCATGGCCGGGTCCAACGCCAGATCCCAGACGGTCAGCCACAAGGCACCAAGAGCGATCCGGAGGGTCCGTGAGGCGCGGGACGCTGTCGCGGCGCGGGCCATCACCCAGGAGGGCAGGGCCATCAAGAACCAGCTCAGGGGGATCAGCGCAGGCACGCGTCCTCCCAGCGTCGGCCCCAGAAGGCCCGTGTACCGGTACCCGCCGAAGGGGATCCCATAGCCGGTCCCGACGTGCTCCGAAGTGAAGCTCAAGCCGTAGACGACGGCCAAGGGCAGGAGCCACCCCCACCCGATGCGACGGACGAGCAGCACGCCCAGGGCGAGTGCCGCCAACAGGATGTGCGCCTGAGCAAAGAGCCGATAGGACACCGCAAAGAGCCCTAGCGCCGCCGGCGAAGACGGAAGTCGCTCCGGGTGGAGGGCGAAGTTCCAGTACCCGAGAACCGACGCTGCCGTGAATCCCGCCAGCACGACCAGCATCAGCCCTTCGGGAGAACGAAGACCAGCACCGCCTGTTCTCACGCCACCACCTCCCGGACCGTGGGGGTGAAGCCGCTCTTCATCGCGCTCTGGAACTCACGGCAGCCGGAGAAGACCCCTACGTTTTCGAAGGGCCCCACCAGGAGATCCGGGCGTACCTCTCCTTCCACCTCGCCTCCGAAGGCCAGGGCGTAGGGCCGGGACGCGTCATAGAACCGGGTGAGGGTCTCCACACCCCTGCGGATGTCTCCTGCCGAAGCCGGGGGGGTCAGGGAGATGCAGAGGAGATTCGCCTGTCGACCCCTCTGCACCACGGCGAAGTCCTCGAGAGGCACGTCAGGGCCGAGGTAATGGACCTTCCACCCCATCGCCTCGAGGAGAATCCGGACGCACATGGAGCCCATGTGATGGAGGTTTCCCTCCAGAGTGCCGACGACGGCCACGGGGGCCCCGTCGGGGGCGTCGTCCCTCAGGATCTGCACCTCCCGCCGCTCCGTGCGGATGCGGACGAGCGTCTCGAGTAGCGCCTGGCTGACCAGGTGTTCCTCTCCGACCCGAAGCTGCCCGGCCTGCCAGTCGTTCCCCACCGCCTTCATCAAGCCCCGCACGCCCTGGTCGCAGAAGCTGCACAGCCCCACCTCCGGAACCCGGGCGAGGGCGTCGTAGAGGCGGCCCACCCTTCCTACGTGCCCGCGGTGGACCCATCCCAGGGCCAGCGAGTGGAGCGCCTTGAACGAGCCTTCTTCGCGGACGTCCCGGAGGGCCACCCAGACATGGGGCTCGTAGGGGTGGAATGGAGAGAGGATGGTCTGGATTTCCCGATCCCGGGCGAGCTGAACCACGTCCCGAAGAGGGAGGCGCCGGTGGCCCCCCTCGGTGGTGTGGAAGGCCAGGGCGCCCTCGTTGCACCAGCGTTTCACCGTGGAGGCGTGGACGCCCAGAAGCTCGGCCGCTTCGGAGCTCGTGAGGACCAGTTCGGAGTTGGAGCGTTCCACCATTCCCCCTTGGACGGATTTCGCGGGGCTGATGCCCTCTGACTTGCGTCAAAAAAGTGTATGAAGGACAGTATGAACGAATTAGGGGGATGTGTCAAGCGTAGGACACCATCGAACCGCTCGACGGTCCCATTGTGGACGGTTTGGGAGGGTCAGGCCCGCAGAATCTGGCCGTCGTCGTCCAGCTTCGGGTAGGCACGTCCGGCGCGACGCAGGCGGGCCGCCAGGGAGGGGTAGGCCCACTCGAACCGGAGGCGCTCGACTTCCTCCGGCTGGATGCGGCATTCCTCGTACATCCCGGCCGCGTCCCGCTGGCGCTGCGCCTCGTAGAGGACCAGGGCCGTGGCCACGGACACATTGAGCGAGTGCACCATCCCGAGCATGGGAATGATCACGTGGGTGTCGGCAAGGTCGAGGCCTTCGGGGGTAACGCCGTGGAGCTCGGCACCCATCATGATGGCGGTGGGCCGTGTCAGATCCACCTGCCGGAAGTCCACGGCTCCGGACGAAGGGTGTGCCGCGAGGACGGTGAAGCCCCGACCGCGGAGGTGCGCCACCGCCGAGCCCACATCGGGATGATGCCTCACCCGGATCCACTTTCGGGTTCCCGCCGACGTGCCGTGATGCAGGGCCAGACCCTCCTCCGGTGGCACCACGTGGGCCTCGAGGACGCCCACGGCGTCGCAGTTTCTGAGGATCGCCGAGAAGTTGTGGGACTTGTGGACCTTCTCCATGAGGACCGTGAGGTCGGGCTGACGGCGCCGTAGCACGCCGGAGAGGCGGTGGAAGCGTTCGGGTCGCATGGGGAAACCCCGGTGAGGGCGGCTCGCCGTAGGATCGCAGCGCCAAAGCTCACACGGCGAGGCGCGCCACGCCACCGACCGACCGACCGCCTGGAGATCCGGATCCGGGTCGGGCTCAGCCCTCCCGGTAACCCGCCCGCGCCAGGGCGAGGAGCTGTGCCGTGCCGAGCTCTCCCACCAGGGCCTGCTCGAGGGAGCTCGAGGACCAGGTCACCACGGGCAGACCGCCAGGGGAGCGGTCTTCGGTGGCCGAGAGCCTGGGGGCGCGCGGGGTGGCGTCCTCCCTCGGGACCAGGTAGTGGGCAACGGGTGTCCCGTCTCGCGTGTACAGGATCATGGCCCCCCTCCGGCCGTCCAGGAGGCAGACCTCGGCTCCCTGGAGCTCCAGCCCGTCAACCCGAATGGGGCCGATCTTCATTCCCAGTTCACGGGCTAGGAAGCGACGGACCTCGTCGGGATCGGACGAGGTGATGTGGTCCTGTCCCACCGCACGGCGCAGGTAGTCCTCGACGAAGACCGCGCCAGGCTCGCGCCCCAGGGGAGTCGGCTCGCCGCCGAGCCACCAGGCAAGGGTGCCGATCACCAGGGAGGCCGTCAGCACGGGCCAGAGCCTCACTCGGCGCCAACCCCCCGCCGTGGCCCTCGGGGCCGACGAGGTCCGCGGATCCTCCGCTCCACGCCGGGCCCTGACCAGGACGTCGAACACGTGTCGCCTGGTCTCGAGGGGCGCCCGGACGTCCCTCATCTGGTGGAAGGCGTCGAGGAGCACCCGGTCCTGGCCGAAATACTCGCTGCAGGCGGCACACCCCTCCACGTGGGCGCGGGCTGCGACGACTTCGCGGCCGGCAAGGCGCGGTCGCTCCGGGGGCCACAATCCGGCCCGGGCCTCATGACAGTCCATGCTCAGCCCTCGCCGGTCGCGGTCCGCCCGATCGACGGATCGCTTCCTGGCGTCGATCGAAGCACTTCCCGAAGCAGCAGATCCCGGTACCGCAGGAGGTCACGCAGCCCTTCGTCATCCACCCCCATGACGCGCTCGGCATCCGCGTAGCTCCATCGGCGGATCAGGACGAGCCACAGGGCGGCCCGCGGCCTGTGGGGCAGCGCTCCGGCAGCCGCGAACAAGGTCTCGGGCCCTACGTTCCACGGGTCAGCCGATCGTGGGCGGGGGCGCTTCGGCGGCCTCCGGTCCGAGGTCGGCTGCCCGCCCGAGGCCCCGGAAAGGAAGCAACGGACCATCCGTCCCTCCAACCAGCGTTCCGCGTCAGGGTGCCTGGAACCCTCTTGCTCCCCATGGGCAAGGGTGATCGAATCGATCAGAAGGCGCTCCGCCTCGGGATGGTCTCCGGCGGCCAGGAAGAGAGCCCCCCGGTACAACGCGTCCAGGCTCTCGACAGCCAGCTCTTCGAAGGTCCTCGCCATCCTCATTCCCCCGGGCGCGACGGGCTCCGCGAGTCGTCATCAGGTGCTCCAGATCGCCCAATACGGCAGAGCGCCGAAAAGTTCGCGCCCGCGGACCTGCCGACTAGACCTCGACCGCTGCGGCGGCGCGGCAATCCTCCCGGACGGGCAACCGGAGGACCCGTGCCCAGATGAAGCTGGAGAGGCAGAACCCGGTGAGGACCGGGACCATGGCCATGGCCGTGAAGGCCAAACCCAGGACGGTGCCAAGGAAGGGTTTGCCCGATCCGAAGGCCAGGGCGGTGGAGACGAGCCACGCGGCTGCGACGCCGTACGAGAACACCCGCGGCGCACCCGTCTCCGGTATCGGCGCCAGGTTCCTGCGCGGGGCCCAGATGAACTGGTAGAAGGAGTCGAGGGGGTGAGACGGAAGCAGCGCGCCCAGGATCGCCAGGGGCGCGAGCATCGCGAGGGGCTTCCAGTCTCCGAGCCAGGTGGCCTGGGCCACGGTCATGGCGTAGACCGCCGGGGTCACCTTCAGCCACGGGGCAAAGGCCCGGATCGCCTCGTCGCTCTGGCAGGTGTATCCCTGGATCTCCACCAGGTAGCGGATCGTCTTTATGTCCGTCATGGTCCTGTCTTCCATCGTCACGGTCTGAACCGGGGGGTACTGCCTGGAGTACAGGAACCGGGGTGAGGTGGGATCATCCATATCCCCGGGGCTTTTCCGACGACGCCGCGGGCCCGACCTTGTCACGTAGGGTCAGCGCATCCGGCCGTGTACCGCGAACGCAGGGTCTGGCCGGGCGCCGCCATCACCGGCCGGGGTGGCGAAACGGTAAACGCAGGGGACTTAAAATCCCCCGGGCTTCGGCCCTTGTGGGTTCAAATCCCACCCCCGGCACTGGAGGGAACCGGCAGGCGTGGAACCCCCTACTTCCTCGCTGCCCAGAACAACAGCATGTGGTCGAGGCGCACGTCGGTGCGCTCCAGGGGCACCTCGATGGGCTCGACCTCGCCGGCCGTCGCCTCCCAGCGGCTCCAGATGTCCTCGAGGGCCTCGGTGAGCTCCTCCCCCAGCTCTTCGATGGAGTCACGGTGCTCGTCGGCCTTCTCCGCGGCGCTTTGGAGGCGCTCCTGCGTCCGACGGGTCATGGACCGCCTCGACGAGATCCCCGAAAGGCTGCGCACGCGCCTCCGTCCCCCCAGGAAGAGGGACAGGACCTCACCAGCCCCGGCGATCATCTCCTGCTGACGCCGCTGGCTCACATCGACGTCCAGCTCCCTCACGCGACGTTCCGCCTCGGACAGGCGCCGCTGCGCCGTCTTCATCCTGGACTCGAAACGGGCCCGGAGCCTCTCCGCTTCGGCGTCGGCCCGGTCCTCGGCCGCGTCCAGGCATCGCTGACGGAAGGCATCCGCCGACTCACCGGGCCTCGAGTAGAGCTTGAGCTCCTGGTTGCGGAGCAGCGCCAGCGTCTCTTCGCGAAAGAGCCGCTCTTCGATGGCCGTCTCAGCCGCCTTGAAGAAGTCCGCCCTCTCAAGGGGCGCCGCGCTCAGGACGTACGCGGCGTCCGATGGTCCCTCACGGCGGAAGTCCCGGTCGTCGTGGTCCACGACCAGGGCGGAGTCGGCATCGATCCTCTCGCCCAGGGGAAAGACCACGGCCTCCCAGGTCTCTTCGTGGCGGATGTCTCCCACCCGCTCGTCGAACAGGAGACGGACCCGCACGGCCAATCCCGGCCCGAGCCGGGAGCCTGACGGATCGACCCCGCTGCCGGTGAGCCAAGGAGCGGCC
>JBDHGI010000095.1:0-30448 GCA_039589955.1 Gemmatimonadota bacterium
GAGCGCCGCCCACCGGAAGGGCCCCTTGCCTTCGCAGAAGAGGTCCCGGATATAGGCGGGGACGAAGCCGGGATAGGCGAAGGCATCGGCGAAGCCCGCCTCCCGGGCGTATCCCCGGAGGTTGTTCCCGTAGTCCACCGCCACGGCACCGGCGGCCTGCAGGGCCACGATGGCCTCACAGTGGACGCGGATGGACTCCATGGATCGCCGGAGGTACTCCTCCGGGTCGGAGGACCGGAGCGCCGTCGCCTCCGGCAGCCCCAGACCGGCGGGAATGTACCCGTGGAGGGGATCATGGGCCGAGGTCTGGTCTGTGACGATGTCGGGCACCACGCCCCGCCGCACCAGCTCCGGCAGGACCTCGGCACAGTTCCCCACCAGCCCCACCGACAGGGCGATCCGACCCTCCGTGGCTTCCCCGATCCATGCCAGGGCCTCGTCCAGGTCCTCCGTCATCCGATCGCAGTACCGGGTGTCGATGCGCCGTCGGATCCGCGCGGGATCGACCTCGACGCAGAGCATGGCTCCCCCGTTCATGGTGGTGGCAAGCGGCTGGGCCCCGCCCATGCCGCCCATGCCACCCGTCAGGATCCAACGCCCATCCAGGGACCCACCGAAATGCCGGGCGGCCATGGCCCCGAAGGTCTCGTAGGTCCCCTGCAGGATCCCCTGGGTGCCGATGTAGATCCACGACCCGGCGGTCATCTGGCCATACATCATGAGCCCCTTGCGTTCGAGCTCGTGGAAGTGCTCCCAGGTGGCCCACTTCCCCACCAGGTTGGCGTTCGCGATGAGGACGCGCGGCGCGTGCCGGTGGGTCCGAAAGACCCCCACGGGCTTCCCGGACTGGACCAGCAGGGTCTCGTCGTCCTCGAGGTCCTTCAGGGACCGGACGATGGCGTCGAAGGCCTCCCAGCTCCTGGCCGCCTTGCCGGTGCCCCCGTAGACGACCAGCTCCTCGGGGCGCTCGGCGACCTCCGGATCCAGGTTGTTCATGAGCATCCGGAGCGCGGCTTCCTGCGTCCACCCCTTGCACGAGCGTTCGGTGCCTCGGGGCGCTCGCACCGTTCGACCGGTGACGGTCATGGCTGCTCCTCTCTCCCGGTCAGCTCCGAGAGCTTCCCGGCTTGGATCATTCGCACGAGCGCGTGCAGATCGGGGCCCAGGACCCGGTCCTCCCCAAGGGGCTGCACCATCGATCGAACCATGGCGTAGGCCGCCTCGACCCCTCGCCCCCCCCGGAGGGGTCGGCGGTACTCCAGGCCCTGGGCGGCACAGAGGACCTCGATGGCCAGGACGCGCTCGAGATGCTCCACCGCCTGACGAGCCTTGCGGCCCGCGGCGAGGCCCATGGAGACGTGGTCTTCCTGGTTGGCGCTGGTGGTCACCGAGTCGACGCTGACCGGATGCGCGAGGACGCGCATCTCGGCCAGGAGGTCCACCGCGGTGACCTGGGCGATCATGAGGCCGCTCCGGAGCCCCGGCTGCTCGGTGAGGAACGCCGGAAGCCCCATGGACAGGTCCGGATTCAGCAGCCGCTCGACGCGTCGCTCGCTGATGGCCGCGAGGTCGGCCACGGCGATGCAGAGGAGGTCGAGGGCCTGGGAGACGACCTGGGCGTGGAAGTTGCCTCCGCTCGCGATGGTGCCGGTCTCGGGGAACACGAGTGGATTGTCCGTCGCGCTGTTCGCTTCGGTCTCGAGGATCCGGCGGACATGCGCCATGGCCTCCCGGGCGGCCCCGTGCACCTGAGGCATGCATCGGAGGGAATAGGCGTCCTGAACCCGGGGGTCCCCGGTACGGTGCGACTCCCGGATCTCCGAATCCGCCAGAAGCTCGCGGAGCTTCCTGGCGCTCTCGCGCTGACCCGCGTGGGGGCGCGCGTCCTGGATCTCCTCCCGAAAGGCCTCCGGGGTCCCCAACAACGCCTCCAGAGACATGGCCCCCGCCACCTCCGCGGTGTCCACGGCCCGCTCCGCCGCCAGGAGCGCCAGGATGCCGAGCCCCGTTGTGGCCTGGGTCCCGTTGATGAGGGCGAGGCCCTCCTTGGCTTCCAGGCGCAGTGGCTCGAGCCCTGCCGCGGCCAGGAGGTGGGCCATGTCCGTCTCCCGCCCCTCCCCCTCGCCGCGCCCCTCGCCGAGGACCCCGAGGGCCACGTGGGCCAGTGGAGCCAGATCTCCGCTGGCTCCGACCGAGCCGTACCGGGGCACCCGGGGGTGGATCCCGTGATTCAGGAGCGCCACCAACCGCTCCACCACCTCCACGCGGCAGCCGGAGTTTCCTCTTGCCAACGCGTTGGCACGTAGCAATATAATGGCTCGTACCTCAGGTATACCGAGAGGGTCTCCCATGCCTGAGGCGTGGCTGCGCACCAGGTTGTGCTGCAGCTCGGTTCGCTTGTCCGGTGGAATGACCACGTCCGCCAGCCGTCCGAATCCCGTGGTGACCCCGTACACCTGGTCACCCGAGGACGCCCGCTCCTCGATGAGGGCCCGACTCGCCTCCATGGCGGCCCGAGCGGCCTCGGCCAGGCCGACCCGCACGTCTTTCCGGGTGGCCACGGCCGCGACCTCGGCGAGGCTCAGCGTGCGACCGTCCAGAAGGATCGTCCCCCTCATGTCGTCCTCCGGGCCACGGACTCCCCGAAGCGGGCCCGGAACTCCTCGCGCGTCATGGTGAGCTCGGCCTCCGTCCACTGATCCTCCATCTCGACTCCGAGCCCGTCCGCCAAGCGGTTGACGTAGGCGTAATAGCAGGTCACCTGGCAGACATCGAGGATGGCCCTGTCGTCGAACCCCGCGCTGCGGAGGCTGTCGACGTCGTCGGCGTTCACCGTGTGGGGCGTGCGGGTGAGCTTCAGGGCGTAGTCGATCATGGCCCGGTCCCGTTGCCCCAGCTCAGCCCCGTCCGGATCGCGGGCGAGGGCCCTTGGAACGTCGGAAGATCCCAATAGCATGCGGAGACCCGCTCCGTGGTGGTTCAGTCAGTAGAAGCAGCGATTCACCGAGGACACCGCCACGGCGATCATCTCCCTCTGGGCCCGTGTGAGGGGGGACGGACCCCTCATGAGATGGGCGTACAGCTGGACATGATGGGCCATGGAGGGCGGATTCAGCGAGTGGATCCGCAGGATGTTGTCGATCCAACCCCTTCCGCCCCCGTACCGGCCGTAGAGCTCGGCGAGAAGGCCCTGGGCATCGTCGTAGGGAACGTACGGAATGTAGGCCATGGCCCGTCCTGCCTCGACGGCCGAGGAAAGCGGAGGAACAGCGGAACATGCCGGAAAGGCAGGACCTGGCACAAGACGAGCTCGCGGGGTGGGCTTGCGCCGGCGTCCGGCAGGCGGAAAGAGTAAACGCCCGCCCCCGCTCCATCGTCCCATGTTCGACGATCGCACCGAACGCGGAGCCTGCGTGAGCCCAGCGTCCAAACACCGGGAGATCGAGTCCGAGCTGGTCTGGAAGGCGCAGGCTGGTGACGGGAGAGCCCTTCGGGAGCTCGTGTCCCGGGCCTATCCGCTGGTGCACAGGTGGGCTCTCGTCCGGACGGGCGATCCCACGGAGGCAGACGACCTGACCCAGGATGTTCTCGTGCAGCTGATCCGACGACTTGGCGCCTACGATCACGCGGCCAGGTTCACCACCTGGCTCTATACGGTCACGCGCAACGCCTCGCTGGACCGTCACCGCAGGACCGAGCGTCGGCGCCGGGCCTACGGAGATCCGCGCGTCGCCGAGCGAACCCGGCCTGAGCCGCCGCCCGACCCCGGTGACGTGGCTGACCGGTCCCACCTGATGGGAGTCGTCCGGACGTTCTTCAAGGAGCTGCCTCCCCGCCAGCGGGAGGTCTTCGACCTGGGAGACCTCCAGGGGCTCTCCTCGGTGGAGATCGCAGAGCGATTGGGAATCGAGCCCGTCTCGGTCCGCGCCCATCTCTTCAAGGCGCGGCGGGCCCTCAGGGCCAGGATCCTGGAGCGCCACCCCGAGCTGGCGGAGGAGTGGACATGAGCCCGTGCGAGAAAATGCGCCACCTCATCCTCGAGGGTGAGCCCCATGAGCTTCGCGGCGAGGGGGGATCCCCCCTCGCCGTCCACGTCCGGATGTGTCCGCGGTGCGCCCGGGCGGCGACGAGGGTGCTGGACGAGACGGAGCGCCTGGACGCGTTCCTGACGCGAGACCCCACGGGAGCACAGGTGGACGCGGTTCTGGAACGCGCCGGGCGGGCGGCCTCCCCGTCCACTGCCCGAGCTGCGTCGGACGCGCCGCCGGCCGCGCGCCCCCGCAGCCCGTCGCGCCGCTGGGCCGTGCTGGCGGCGGCCGCGGCCGTGGGTGCCCTGTTGCTCCTTCCAGGACGCTCCTTGCCGCCACCAGGGCCCGAGCTGCTCGGGCCGGGCGCCCGCCGGCTTCCCACGGTGGAGGCCATGACGGGTCAACGCGTCGCTGTCGTGGAGACGGACAACCCCGAGATCACCGTGCTTTGGTTCTTCTGAGGAGGACGACGATGAAGAAGTGGATCATCCCCGCGCTGGTCGTGCCGTTGTTGGCAGGCTGCGGGGGGCAGAGCGAGCTCGACACGCGGACCTTCGCCATCAACCATCTTCGGCCCCACGAGGCCACGGCGCTCATCGAGCCCTACGTCTACCTGGATCGGGAGGGGGTCCCCGGAAGCTACAGCGCGGCCGAGGCCGCCATCACGGTGCGGGAGACGCCCGACAACCTGGACAAGATCGCCCGCGTCCTGGCGGAGTACGACGTGCCCCGCTCGGACGTGCGGCTCCGATTCCAGCTCATCGAGGCCAACGGCTTCACCGATTCCGATCCGGCCATCGCCGAGGTGGAGGCGGAGCTCCGCAAGATCTTCCAGTTCCGGGGATACCGTCTGGGAGGAGAGGCCGTGGTGATGGCGACGGACGGGTCCCGGATCGAGCAGGCCCTGGCGGGATCGGACGGATTCTACTCCGTCCAGGCCGCCGTCTACTGGGCTCAGGCCGACCTCATACGCCTCGACGAGGTGACCCTGGCCAGCAGAGGACCGGGAGGCGCCGGGCTCACCACGACGGTGAACATCCGGCCGGGTCAGACCCTGGTCCTGGGCTCGTCCTCCCGGTACGACTCTCCCAATACGATCCTGCTGACCGTGACGGCCGAAGCGGTGGACGGCTGAGCGGGATGGGGGCTCCAGGCACCGCGGACGCCTGGAGCCCGATGCCTATCCGGCCCCCAGCATGGCGGCGCGGAGCGCCGAGGCCACCTCCGCCGAGGGGAGGAGCCCCGCCGCGGGCAGTCGGCCGACGAGCTCGGCCCAGCGCGCATCCTGCGCCTGTGCTCGCCGCAGATAGGGCACGGCGCCCTCGGTGTCCCCGGTCGATGCCAGCGTGATGCCGACCCAGAACGGCGCCTCGCCGTTGGTCGCCTCGTCGGGGACGAGCTCCATGGCGCGACGGTAGGCCTCCATGGCCCTCGTCACCTCGCCTCGGGTGACCCACTCGTCTCCCTCGTTCAGGGCCCGGTAGGCCCGCTGCAGCCGCACCAGGCGCCGGAGCTCGCCCACGGGGTCCGGGTGGTCCTCCACCCGCAGGTCGAAGAGCCGGTCCTGCCAGGGCTTGCCCGAGGACTCGGCGGCCACGACCACGATGGCCGCGGACTGCCTGCCGCGAATGTCGCCGCCTTCCGCCTCCGCCGCCTCGAGGGCCGCCAGGAGTCGCTCGGCGAGATCGCCCTCGGAGGCCTCGTAGGCCCGTGCCATGGCGTCCCACACCGTGGCGCTCTCCATGAGGTTGGCCTGGGTCGAGTACCCCTCCCCCACGTGGTGGCCGGCGGCCACGATGGCCCTGCTTCCCGTATGTGCCCCGACGCGGCCGTGTGCGTCCACCATGGCCACCTGTCGGACCGCTTCGTCGGCATCAGTGGAGACCAGAGCGTGGAGCGCATCGGTGGCGGACCTGCCCAGGCGCATCAGCTCCAGGCCCAGGGGCCCGTAGGCGGGCTCCACGAAGGACTGGGTGGCCACGGCTCCGACGCCCGCCTCCGCCCAGGGGACGATGGCGCCCACCGAGAACCAGTGGGACTGGACGGCCACTCCCATCTCGCCGGTGTCGTGGTCCCTGGCCACGATGGAGTACGTGGCCACGGGCCGCCGCCCGGTGACCTCCTGGGCGGGGGCCGGCCAGGCCAGGACGACTGTAGCGGCGACGGCGAGGACGATTCGGGTCATGGTGGGACTCCGTCGTGGATGCGCTGAGGGAGCTCAAGACTAGGGCGGGGTCCACGGCCGCGACAGACAGGGTAGGACGGTAGAGGGGATGGGTCCGACGCGCTAAGTTTGTCCTGACCGGACCGAGCGCCTCCCCGTCGGGACCGGTGGCCTTCTCCACCCGCATTCAACGAGAGTCCCTGCCATGAGACTTCGTGCGATTCTCGCCGCCCTTCTGTTCACCGGAGCCTGCCAGGGGGCCTCCGAGGAGCCCGGCACGCTCTACGGCGAGCCCCTCACCCTCGACGAGGTCACGCCGGTCTCCGCCATCCTCGACGATCCGGACGGCTACCTGGGCCAGCGGGTCCTGGTGGAGGGCATGGTGGTGGCCGTCTGCGAGATGCGGGGCTGCTGGATGGACATCGCCGGGGACAGGGAGTTCGAGAAGATCCAGATCAAGGTCGACGACGGTGTCATCGTCTTTCCCATGACCGCTCAGGGGAAGACCGCCCTGGTGGAGGGCGTGGTGGAAGTGCTGGAGCTCACCTACGAGGAGGCCCTCGAGGCCGCCCGGCACAGGGCCGAGGAGCACGGGGAGGAGTTCGACCCCACCACCGTGACCGGCCCCGAGACCACCTACAGGATCCGGGGGCACGGAGCCGTCATCACGGACTGAGCGGAGCGTGGGACGCCGAGCTGCCCGCTGGAGACGGTGGAACCGGGCGATCCACCGGGACCTGGGGTACGTGTGCGTCGGCCTGACCCTGGTGTACGCGGTATCCGGTGTCGCGGTCAACCACATCCGGGATTGGAATCCCAACTACCGGGTCACGGTGGACACCTTCCCGGTGCCGGCAGCTTCTCGCTCGGCGGTCGCCGACAGTGCCTTTCCTTTGGCCGTCCTTCGGGCCGCCGGGCTGGACGGACCGGTGCGAGGCACGTTCCGGCCGGACTCGGCCACCCTCGAGGTCTTCCTTCCCGCCCTGACCGTCCGGGTGGATCTGGACGCCCAGGTGGCGACCCTGGCCCGGGTCCAGGAGCGCCCGCTCCTGAGGCGGGCGAACCTCCTCCACCTCAACGAGCCCCGGGGCTTCTGGACCTACATCGCCGACATCTTCGCCCTCGCCCTCATCCTCCTTGCCGTGACCGGCCTCTTCATGATGAAGGGTAAGTACGGGATCACGGGGCGAGGCGCGTGGCTCACCGGGCTGGGAATCCTGCTGCCCGTGGTGATCCTCCTCGTCCTGGCCTGAGGTCGTGCCCCCCTTCAGGCCAACGACGGCCACCGTCCTCCGGCGACGGCTCTTCGCGGCGGGTGGTTTCCCCGATGTCGGGTTTCCCACAGGTTGGAGCGAGCCGCCCCCGGCCGATCAAGATGCACCACGGAGGAGAGACAGGGATGACCACCCGCAGACAGTTCCTGGCGACGTCGGCAGCAGTGGGCGCGGGCCTCGGCCTGTCCGGATGTGGCGCCCCGGACGGGGGTCGGCCCGCAGAGAGCGGAACGACGTCGCCGAGCCGCGCCCGGCCCGACGTCGAAGCTGCCCCGCGTGCCCTCGACATCCTCATCCTCGGGGGCACCGGGTTCCTGGGGCCCGCCGAGGTGGAGTACGCCCTGGCCCGGGGACACAATCTCACCCTCTTCAATCGGGGACGCCCCGACCTCTTCCCTGGCGTGGAGAGGCTCGTCGGCGACCGGGCGGCTCCCGACTACACGGCGCTTGAGGGGAGGACCTGGGACGCGGTCATCGACAACTCCGCCAATGTGGCCAGCTGGGTCCGGGATTCGGCCGACGTGCTGAGGGGCGCCGTGGGGCGGTACCTCTTCGTCTCGAGCATCTCGGCCCACAGCGACAACAGCATCGTGGGTCAGGCCGAGGACGGGCCCGTCTTCACCCGGGAGGACTACGAGGAGGCCGTGGCGTCGGGCACGGACTTCGGCTCTGCGTTCGGACCGAACAAGGCCGAGGCCGAGCGCATCACCCTCGAGACGTTCGGCGAGGGCGGCCTGGTCGTCCGCCCCGGCCTCATCGTCGGCCCCGGTGACCGGAGCGACAGGTTCACGTACTGGCCCGTGCGCATCGATCGAGGGGGCGAGGTGGTGGCACCGGGGGACGGGAGCGACCTGGCGCAGATCATCGACGTCCGCGACCTGGGACGGTTCATCGTGCACCTCGTCGAGGGGGAAGCTTCGGGAACGTATCTGGCCACGGGACCTGAGTCGGAGCTGACCATGGCCGGCATGCTCCACGGCATCCGGGCGGTGACGTCCGCCGCCGTGAAGCTGACCTGGATCCCGGCGGACTTCCTCCGCGAGCACGAGGTGGGTGGCTGGATGGAGATGCCCGTCTGGGTCTACCCGTCACCGGAGACGCGTGGATTCTCCGCCTACGACTGCAGCAAGGCCATCGCCGCGGGCCTCACGTTCCGGCCTCTGGCGGACACGGCGCGGGACACGCTGGACTGGTGGAAGGCCCGGCCCGAGGAGGAGAGGTCCCTCCGGACGGGGCTGGCGCCGGAGAAGGAGGCGGCAATTCTGGCCGCCTGGCACGCACGGTCCGGGTGAGGCTCAGGAGCCCTCCATCTCGCTGACGACGGCACGGGAGGCGGTGGAGCCCGGAGAGGAACCGAGCCCACCGCCGACGTCCCCTCACGGAGGGCTGGCGTGGAACGGCGTCCGCTCGACGTCACCGTTGGAGACCGCCACGCACACCGACTCCGGGATCTCCTCCCAGGGATCAGCAAGCTCGGTGAGGGGCTCCGACACGATGGCCCGGGCGTCGTCGGAGAAGCCTCGGAGTCGGTCGTGGAGCTCGACCGGGACCAGCTCGCGGAGGGCCGACACGCTCTTGGAGTGGTAGAGCGTCCGGGAGGAGCGCTCGGAGGAGTACCGGAAGGCGAAGAGGCGCTCGCCGTCTGCGATGCCCAGGGTCATCTGTACCGGGTGGTCGACGCCCGCGGCCCGCCCGACGTCCTCCACGTAGCCCACCATACGGGACACGCCTTCTACCACGTCCTCCTCCATCCCGAATCCCAGGGCCAGGTAGAACATCAGCTCCGAATCCGTCGTGCCCGCGATCTCCGGGAAGAGCTCTTCCGGGATGGCCATGGCGAGCTGACGCTTGATGTGGCGGAAGCCCCGGATCCTCCCGTTGTGGACGAAGATCCAGCGTCCATACCGAAACGGGTGACAATTCGACTGCTGGATGGCGGTCCCCGTGGCCGCACGGACGTGGGCGACGAACATGTGGGAACGCACGTGATATGCGAGGTCCTTGAGGTTCGAGTCGTTCCACGCCGGCTGGGTGTGCCTGTAGAGGCCGGGCGCCTCGCGGCCGTCGTACCAGCCGATTCCGAAGCCGTCGCCGTTCGTGGTGGAGGAGTCCCTCCGGGCCGACACGCTCTGGTCGATGAGCGAGTGGTCCAGGTCGAAGATGAGGCGGCTCACCTCGATGGGTGAGCCAGAATAGGCGAGCCAACGACACATGGTGGCTTCACCTCCTTCGCACGCGAATGGGGAATGGGGGGCGCCGACGCGTGACGGGCGGCGATGCCTCCAGCTGGCGAAGGACCTCCTCGATGGCCCGCTCGAGCTGGGGATCCCCGCCGGCTGCGACGGACGCCGGGTCCTGCTCCACCTCGATGTCCGGCGGGATGCCCACGTTCTCGATGCCGAACCCCTCCTCCTCCGTCCAGAAGCCGATGTTCGGCGCCGTCCAGGTGGCCCCGTCCATGAGGACGGGGGTGCCGAGGATGCCGACCAGCCCGCCCCAGGTGCGCCGTCCGATGAGCGTGCCCAGCTCGAACTGACGGAACATCCATGGCATGAAGTCCCCTCCGGAGCCCGCAAACTCGTCGATGAGCATGACCTTGGGACCGGGGACGGCGGCGATGGGCGTCGAGATGTCCTCGCCGTAGCGGGTCGCCCAGCTGGCTACGTACCGCCGTCTGAGGATATCGATGACGTAGTCGGCGAGTTGTCCCCCACCGTTGTGGCGCTCGTCCACGATGATCGCGTCGAGATGGGCCTGGGGGTAGAAGTAGCGCTTGAAGTACTCCCAGCCGTTCACGGTGGTGTTGGGGACCCAAACGTAGGCGACCCGCCCGTCCGTCGCCTCGTGGACCTTGCGGATGTTGCCCTCCACCCACGCCCGGTTGCGCAGGGCGTTCTCGGATCCGATGGGCACCACCGTCGCCGTCCGGGAGCCCGACCCGTCGGCGTTGGGCCCCACGGTGATGTCCACCTGCCGCCCTGCAGTGTGCTCGAAGGGCGCGTACGGGTTCGCCGGAGGACGAAGGCCCACCCCATTCACCGCCAGGAGATACTCGCCGTCCCGCACGTCGACGCCGGGCTCGGTGAGGGGAGCTCGGAGCTCGGGATTCCAGTTGAGACCCCCGTACACGCGCCGGAATCGGTACCGGCCATCCACCACTTCCAGGTCGGCTCCCAGGAGCCCGGAGGGCACCGACTCGGCGTCGCGGATGAAGTCCCCGCCGCCCCCGCCGCTGTGGCCGACGGCGAGCTCGGACAGCATCCACTGGGTCACCCGATTCAGGTCGGCCCTGGTGGCCAGATGGGGAAGGAACGCAGCGTACTTCTCCCACATGGCGTCCCAGTCCGCCCCGTGCATGCCGGGGTCGTAGAACCAGTCCCGCTGGATGCGCCACGTCTCCCGAAGCATCTGCGCCCATTCCTCGCGGGGCTCCACCCTTACCCTGATGTCTCCCGTCGCGATGGGGGTCGAGGAGGGATCCACCTTGCCAGCCGCCCCGGGCCCGGAAAAGCCGGTGAAGGCGTCGCCTCTCAGGTAGTACAGCTCTCCCTCCGCCCCGGCCCGTAGGCTCCCGAACCACCCCTCCCCCACGTCCAGGGCCACGATGCGCTGATCCAGCCCCTCCAGGTCGACGGTGGTGGCCTGCTCACGGTCCGAGCCCCCCGCGGGGGTCTCGCCTTCCTCTTCCGTGGGGCCGGACTCCTCGTCGCTCTCCGGCTTCAGCGGGGATTCCTCCCCCTCGGCCAGCACGGCCAGGTAGAGGGTACCCGATGCCTCCATGTCTGCGTTGGACATGGCGAACCACTGCTGTACCGGCCCGGCGTTCGTGGAAGCGTAGAAGTAGAGGTACTTCCCGCCGGCATCGAATACGGGCTCCGCGACGTGGCCGAAGCTCCCACTGACCTCATGGGAGTCCCCCGAATCCACGGAGTACAGGTGGACGCGGGTGAAATAGGTGGGTCCCGTCAGGGTGTGGGCGATCCATCGGGAATCGGGCGACCACGCGTGGGTGATGGTCCTGAACGGTCCGTATCGGGCCTCGGCCGCCACGGTGTGGACGTCCCCCGACTCGACGTCCAGAACGTAGAGGGTCCACGAGTTGTCGGTGAAGCTGATCATGGTGCCGTCGGGCGACCACCGGGGATCCTCGTAGAACCCCGCCCCTTCCAGGGAGAAGGTGCGCACGTCACCCCGGCCGTCCTGGGAGCCGATATGGAGCTCGTACTCCCCGGACGCGTCGCTGAAGTAGGCGAGCCGGGTGCCGTCGGGTGACCAGGCCGGAGACCTCTCATGGACGCCCGTGGTGGCGGTCACGGCGCGGATGTCACCCTTCTCCGCCGGCACGGTGACGATGTCGCCCCGGTACTCGAAGGCAGCGCGAGCTCCCGAGGGCGACAGGTGGAAGTTGCGCAGGGAACGGGGGCCGGAGGCCCAGCGGGCCCGCGTCTCCACCAGGTCCGTGGTCACCGTCACCGGGAGCCGCTCGCTTCGTCCGGTGCGGGTGTCGAAGGCATGGAGATACCCCGCCTGCTCGTACACGATGGTGCCGTCGGGCGAGGCCGACGCCGACAGGATGGGGAAGTCCTCGTGTCGGGTGAGCTGATCGACCGTGCCCGTCGATTCGTCGTACGCGAAGAGATTGAACTCGCCGTCGCGGTCGGAGAGGAAGTACGCGCGATCGCCGACCCAGAGGGGAGCCAGGTCGTTGGACCGTCCCTCTGGTTGGGGAATCTCGACGACGCTCGTGTCGGCCCGGTCCAGGAGCCAGATGCGTGAGGCGCGCCCCCCACGGTAGTGCTTCCATTGGGCCATGGCCGGGGGCAGCGGCGTGTACGCCAGTCTGTCACCCGCGGGTGACAGGCTCGCGTGGAAGGCGTTGGGCGCCTCCAGCGTGGACAGCGCCCCACTCTGCGCCGAGACCGTCATGAGCTTGAGGAAGCCCCCGAAGTGGGTGTCCCGCGGGGACACGAAGACCACCGCGCTCCCGTCCGGAGTCCACCCCCGGACGATGTCCGCCGACGGGTGCCAAGTGAGCCTTCGGGGAGCCCCGCCCGTCACGGGGACCACGAAGACGTCGGTGTTCCCGTCGTACTCCCCGCTGAAGGCCAGCCATCGCCCGTCCGGGCTGAAGCGAGGGGCGCCCTCGTTCCCCGGGTGGGTGGTGAGGCGTCTTGGGTTGCTGCCGTCCCGGTCCGCCATCCAGAGATCACCGTCGTACACGAACGCCAGGTGGCTCTCGCTGAGCGCCGGATCCTCCAGCATGCGGGTGCCGCCGGCCTCCTGACCCGCCGCGGGCACGGCCGTGCCCGCGAGGATCACGACGGGAACGAAGGCGGGGAGCCATCGCAGGGAGGGGCGTAGGGCTGGTGCGCGCATCGGTGGCCTCCTGGAGCGCCGGGGGGAGTGACGCACTCACCTTAGGGGCCGGGGACCCCAGGCGACAGAACCGGGAAGGGGGATACTTCGGAGCGGGCATCTGGGCGGGAAGCCCCCGGTGCTACAGATTGTCCCGTGGCCCCTTCCGGCCTGCCATCGGGTCGGGAGCTTTCTCATCCGTTCCCGGACCTCCAGAGCGACCGTTCCATGACCTCACGACCCGCCAACTCCACGACGGCCATCCACGCCGGCGAGCTCGAGCCCCGCATCGAGGGCGCCATCGGCACGCCCATCTTCCAGGCCAGCACCTACGAGTATCACGGCGAGGAGTACCACCAGACCCGCTACATGCGGCTGAGCACCAGCCCGAACCATCAGGTCCTGGCGGCGCGCCTCGCCTCCCTGGAGGGCGCGGAGGCGGCCCTCGCCACCGGGAGCGGCATGGCCGCCATCTCGGCGGCGCTCCTCTCCGTGCTGTCGGCAGGCGACCACATCCTGGTCCAGGACTGCCTCTACGGGGGCACGACGGGGCTCCTCACCAACGAGCTGGCCCGCCTCGACATCACGCACACCCACATCGACCCACAAGATCCCGCCTCCTGGAGCGCGTTGCTGAGGCCCACCACGCGAGCCATCTACGTGGAGTCGCTCACCAACCCCCTGGTTCAGATGGCGGACGTGGAGGCGGTGGTCGCCTTCGCCCGGGAGCACGGGTTGGTCTCGTTCATCGACAACACCTTCGCCAACCCGGTGAACTTCCGACCCGCGGAGCTGGGCTTCGACCTCGTGATGGAGAGCTGTACCAAGTTCATGAACGGGCACACGGACATCATCGCCGGCTCGGTGGCAGGCTCCGCAGAGATGGTAGCCAAGGCGAAGGCTACGCTGGACCACCTCGGGGGCGTGCTGGACACCCACACGTGCTTCCTGCTGGAACGGGGTCTGAAGACCCTTCCTCTCAGGATGAGGGAGCACAACAAGAACGGCATGGCCGTGGCCCGGTTCCGGGTGAGCTATCCCGGCCTGGAGAGCCACCCGCAGCACGAGCGCGCCCGGAGGCTTCTCCGGGGCTTCGGTGGCATGGTGGCCTTCGAGATGAAGGGGGGCGTGCAGGCCGCGGACGCGTTCCTTTCCCGGCTCCAGATCCCCGCCGTCGCCGTGAGCCTGGGCGGGGCCGAGTCGCTCATCGTGCGCCCGGCCGTGGCCATCCACGGAGACCTTCCCCCGGAGGAGCGAGCCCGGAGCGGCATCACCGACGGGCTCATCCGCTTCTCCGTCGGCCTCGAGGACTCCGCCGACCTCCTCGCGGACCTTGAGCAGGCCCTGTCCGACTGAGGGTGGGCTCCCTCGCGACCCTCGGGGAACCGCCGGGGCTCAGATCGCCAGGGCGCTCAGGTACCGGTAGCTGGCCTCGATGGATCGCAGGGAGTCGCCGGGCCGGTCGTGCTCGACGAAGTAGTGCCTGATGCCGGCCAGGTCGGAGTGGGCGAAGATGGACGCCCAGTCCATGGAGCCCGCGCCGACGTCCACCATGTCGCCGTCCGTGGTCCGGCCCTTCACGTGCACCAGGCGGATCCGGCCCGGCCAACGCCGGAAAAAGGCAACGGGATCGCCCCCGCCGTGGGTGATCCAGAAGAGGTCGAGCTCGATCTCCACGAGCTCGGGGTCGGTCGCCTCCAAGAAGACGTCGAAGGGTACGCGGCCCTCCATCTCCTCGAACTCCACGGCGTGGTTGTGGTAGGCGAAGCGTAGACCCACCTCGCGGGCCCGTTCCGCCGCGGCATTCACCACCTCCGCCGTGCGCCGCCAGGCGTCGAGGCTCGACCGCATCTCCCCGGGCAGGGACGGCACCACGACGTAGTCGTGACCGGCCCGGCCGGCCTCGTCGAGGATCCGGCTCCAGGGCTCGGCCTCGAAGGTGGGCGGGATATGCGTGGCGGGCGCCCGGAGGCCGACGCCGGCGAGCAGGTCCCGGATCTCCTCGGGGGCGTGGCCGAAATAACCGGCGAACTCCACCTCCTCGTAGCCGATGGCCGCCACCTTCTCCAGCGTCGAAGCGACTCCCTTCTGCATCTCGTCGCGAACCGTGTAGAGCTGGACGCCAAGGGGGCCCATTCGGCGGGTCGTCCCTCCAGTCGCGAGGGACGTCCGGGCCGCGGCACCGCCCCCTCCGTTCATGGCCGCGGCTCCCGCGGCTCCGGCCGCCAGGGCCCCAATGCGCCTGAGCGCCTCTCTTCGGGTCACCATCCTGCCCACCTCCTCAATCCTCGCTGCTGAAGGCGGCGTCGAAGGCCGACGCCGCCGGTGGGAAGTCCAGGGCCCGGACGAACCCACACGCCTCCTCGGCCCCGTGCTCCCGGTCCATGCCCGTGTCTTCCCACTCCACCGACAGGGGTCCCGCGTATCCCACCGCGTTCAACGCCCGGATGACCTCCTCGAAGGGCACGTGACCCCGGCCCAGGGAGCGGAAATCCCAGTAGCGATCCTGATGCCCGAACTCGAGATGGCCACCGAAGACCCCGGACGGCATCGGTATGTCCGCCCACCACACGTCCTTCATGTGGGCGTGGTAGATCCGGTCCCCGAGCTCGAGGATGAAGGCCACGCAGTCCACGCCCTGGTAGGCAAGATGGCTGGGGTCGTAGTTGAACCCGAAGGTTGGGCGGCCTTCCAGGGCCTGGAGGGCCCGGCGGGCGGTCACGATGTCGAAGGCGATCTCGGTGGGATGGACCTCGAGCGCGAACCGGACGCCCACCTCGTCGAAGACGTCCAGGATGGGATTCCAGCGCGCCGCGAAGTCGGCGAACCCATCCTCGATCATCGCGGGGGGGACCGGCGGGAAGGAGTAGAGGAGCGGCCAGATGGCGCTGCCGGTGAATCCGTTGACCACCTCCACCCCGAGGTTCGCCGCCGCTCGCGCGGTGAGCTTCATCTCCTCGGCTGCGCGGGCTCGCACTCCCTCCGGGTCGCCGTCTCCCCACACGTGGGCCGGCAGGATGGCCTCGTGCCGCTCGTCGATGCGGTCGCACACCGCCTGTCCCACCAGGTGATTGCTGATCGCCCACACGTCGAGTCCGTGGGATTGGAGCAGCTCCCGCCGGGCCACGCAGTAGTCGGCGTCCTCGGCGGCCCGGCGGACGTCGAAGTGGTCCCCCCAGCAGGCCAGCTCCAGCCCGTCGTACCCCCAGGCCGCCGCCTTCTCGGCGAGGAGGGAGAGGGGCAGGTCCGCCCACTGACCGGTGAAGAGCGTCACGACTCGCGACATGGAATGCGTCCTCAGTTTGGGGGTGTGTAGCCCATGGGCACCCACGCACCCTCCAGGTTGCTGCGCAGGGCGGCCTCGATGAAGTGGACGCCGCGGGCTCCGTCGCGCACCGTGGGGAAATCGTCGTCGAAGGGCCCGGCGGGCGCCAGGCCGCTGCGAGCCGCCAGGGTGCGGGCCACGTTCCGGTAGAGGTTGGCGAACGCCTCGATGAACCCCTCGGGATGCCCCTGGGGCAGCCGCTGGTGGACGGTGGCCCGCTCCGAGAGCCCCTCCCCGCCATCGTGGAGGATCCGCTCCGACCCGTCGGCGTGGGTGAGGCGGAGCCGGTCCGGGGTCTCCTGGCACCAGTCCAGCCCCCCCTCGCTTCCGTAGACCCGCAAACGCAGGTGGTTGCGCTCCCCGACGCAGACCTGGGACGCCAGCAGGACGCCCCGGGCCCCACCCCTGTAGCGCAGGAGCACGGCGGCGTCGTCCTCCAAGCCCCGTCCCGGGACTAGGGCGCCCAGGTCGGCGAAGAGCCTCTCGGCCTCGAGCCCCGTCACGTAGCGGGCGAGGTGGAATGCGTGGGTGCCGATGTCGCCCAGGGCGGAGGAGCCTCCCGCCTGCTCGGGATCCGTCCGCCAGGCGGCCTGCTTGTGACCCTCCGCCTCCAGCAGCGTGGAGAGCCACCCCTGGGAGTACTCCACGACGACCTTGCGAACCTCTCCGAGCTCCCCGGCTCGCACCCGCTCACGGGCCTCCTTCACCATGGGATATCCCGAGTAGTTGTGGGTCACGCAGAAGACCAGATCCCGGTCGGCGGCCTGGCGGCAGAGATCCTCGGCGTCCGTCACGTTGGTGGTGAGCGGCTTGTCGCAGATCACGTGGATCCCGGCCTCCAGGAACGCCCTGGCGACGGGATGATGCAGGTGGTTGGGGGTGACGATGGAAACCACCTCGATGCGCTCGTCGGCGGGGAGGGCCGCCTCCTGGCGGGCCATCTCCTGGTAGGAGGCGTACACCCGGGCCGGGTCCAGGCCGAGCTCGCGCCCCGTCACCCGGCCTCGGGCCGGGTCGGAGGAGAAGGCGCCGGCGACGAGCTCGAAGCGGCCGTCCAGCGCCGCCGCCATGCGGTGGACGGCGCCGATGAAGGCTCCGGGGCCACCCCCGACCATCCCGTAGCGCACCGTCATGCTTCCGCACCGATGTGGGTGACCCGGTATCCCCCTGCCCGCCGGTCTCTCAGGTACATGACGCCGAAGAGGACCGTGAGGATGCCGCACAGGGGCACCACGTACCGGAAGGAGATCCGTCCACCGTAGTTGTCGGCTGGCCCGAGGATCGCCTGGGCCTCCTGCACCGGCTCGGCGTCCACGTCCGAGGAGATGATGGCACGCAGCGCGTTCGCCGTCGCAGGCGAAGCGAGCTGACCCTGCTCCTGGAATCCGTCGACCACCTCCCGCGCCATCTCGGCGGCGAGGCGGGCGTCGGGATCGTCCACTCCCTCCAGCGCCGACACGCCGGCCTGCAGGACGGCGAGGGTCTCGACCACCGGAAGGCGCTCATGGGCGTAGTCGTCGGCGATCCCGCCCATGACGGGAGAGGTCACCAGCCCGACGGTGGCCATGCCCTCGGTACCCATGAGCCCCAGGCCCAGGGCGCCGCTCCGGGGCACGCGCTCGGACACCACGCCCAGCATCGTGGGCCAGAAGTAGCAGACGCCCACGGCGAAGACGGTGGCCGCCACGAAGGTCATGGCCCCGGCGCCGAAGATCGAGAGGCCCAGCAGCCCCAGCCCCGAGAGGATGGCCGAGGCCAGGAGGACGCCCGTGGGAGAGAGCTGCTCGACCACCGGCCCGGCCCGGAAGCGGAGCACGGCCATGAGGCCGCTGATCCACCCCAGGACCAGGAGGCCCGGCGTGCCCCCCGCCTCCAGCACCGCCGGCACCCACCGGTTGGGCCCCAGCTCCACCGAGGCGGTCATGGCCATGGCGATGAGCAAGACCCACATGAGCGGGGTGCCGAAAGCTGCCTTGAACGACTCCGACACCTTCACGCCGGCCTGCACACCCTCGGTGGCCGGGAAGGGCTGACCCAGCAGCATCACGCCGTACACCAGGGCGGGCACCAGGATCAGCGCCAGCTTGACCTGCCAGGCGCCCACGTCGACGGCGTCCAGGGCGTAGGCCGCCAGGCCGCCGAGCACGATGCCTCCCGGGAACCAGACGTGGAACTGATTCAGCTTCACGGTCTTGTTGTCGGGATAGAGGGCCGCCACCAATGGATTGCAGGCGGCCTCCACCAGCCCGTTGGCCATGGCGATGATGAGGGCGCCGCCGAACAGCGCCCAGAAGCCCGGCGCGAAGATCATCACCAGCGTGCCCAGGAGGTGACCCACCCAGGCCATGCGCAGCAGGAAGCGCATCCCCAGGGTGTCGCACATGGGCGCGAAGATGAGCTGGGAGACGGCGAAGCCCCACAGGGCCGCGCCCCCGATCCAGCCCACTTCCTCGTTGGTGAGGACGAAGTTCCGCTTCAGGGCCAGCATGATGGCCCCCACGGTGGCGAAGGCCACGGAGGTGGCGATGAGGGCGATGCAGCTCCCGATGAACAGGCGTCGCGCGTTGGCGGGGCTCGAGTGGGTCATGGGTGCATTGTCGGGGTTGGTCGGTGGGCGGGGCTCATTCGAGATCCACGTGTCGAAGGGCTTCGGGGGGCGGCGGCCCCCAGCGGGCCAGCGGCGTGTTTCCCACGTAGCCCAGGTCGTCCATGCCCTCCCGGGTGGTGTAGAAGGCCATGGCCGCGAGGTCCCTCACCCGGGCGAAGAACCGGGCCGCGGTCTTCAGGTCCGCTGAGGCCTCCGGCAGGAAGCAGATGTCGTCGCAGATCCGGTGCCGCTCCTCGGCAGACAGATCCCGGAAGCGTCGGCCGGATCCGAAGCGCCGGGCCGATTCCGTGTCCAGCCACACCAGACCGCCGCGCACGAGCACCCCGTCTCGCCGCATCCCCTCGTACGGCGCGCTCACCCACTCGTCGATGAAGTCGTGAGCCCCCACGGCGCTGGCGGACGGTGAGCGATCGTCGGCAGGGATGATCACGTCGCACAGGGCGGCCAGCGTCTCCAGCTCGTCGTCGCCGAGGCTCCGCTCCCAGGGAACGACAGCCGCGACGAGGTCCGGGTCCCAGGGAGTCCCGGCGGCCAACGGGTTGCCACCCTGCGATCCGGCGCCGGCGGATGCGGCATCGTCGGTGCCTGCCTCGCACCCCACCACGGTGGGCGCCGCGGCGGCCGCCGCGATCACCTTGATGGCGGAGCGACGACTCATGCGGGCGCTCACGAGAACGAGCCCCTGCTCATCTCGCCCACGATGTAGTCCGATGCCCTCCAGGCGATGGCCATGATGCTCAAGGTGGGGTTCTTGTCGGCGTTGGAGACGAAGGCCGCTCCGTCGGTGACGAAGAGGTTGGGAACCTCCCAGGACTGACAGTACTGATTCAGGACCGATCGGGTGGGATCGGAGCCCATGATGGCGCCGCCCACCTCGTGGATGATCTGCCCCGGGGCCGCGATGGCCCGAGCGCCGTCGTCGTGGACGGGGCTCGTCACGGTGCCCCCCAGGGCCTGGATGATGTCCCGGAAGGTGTGCTGCATGTGCCGTGCCTGGTTCAGCTCGTGCCTCGACCACTTCCAGTGGAATCTCAACGTGGGGATGCCCCACTGGTCCACGCCGTCGGGGTCGACCTCGCAGTAGCAGTCCTCGTTGGGGATCATCTCCCCGCGACCGTCGAACCACAGGAACGAGCCGTAGAACCGGCGCGCCTCCTCCTTGAATCGCAAGCCGTAGGCACCCCCGGTGAAGCGCTCCAATCCGCCGAAGATCCCCGGCCCGGGCATGCCACGCCCGCCCCCGAACTCGATGTGGTAGCCCCGGGCGAAGTCCAGGCTTCCCCCGGCCTGCTCGCCGTACAGCCACCAGGGCATGTACAGGTGCATGGCGCTGGCGCCGTCCTGATTGTGGGGCGGCATGTTCTCCAGGGCCGGGATCTGCCCGCCCACGCCGGCGCCCACGGTGTCCATGACGTACTTGCCCACGAGGCCGGTGCCGTTGCCGATCCCGTCTGGGAACAGGCCCGACCGGGAGTTCAACATGATGCGGGCCGACTCGCACGCGCTGGCCGCCAGGATCACCACCCGGCCACGGACGTGCTCGGCCAGGCGCGTCCTCTTGTCGATGAAGTGCACGCCGTTGTTCCGTCCGCGGGCGTCCCCCGTGACCTCGCGCACCATGGCGTCCGTGCGCACCTGGAGGTTCCCCG
Organism: Gemmatimonadota bacterium; assembly: GCA_039589955.1. Taxonomy (GTDB): domain Bacteria; phylum Gemmatimonadota; class Gemmatimonadetes; order Longimicrobiales; family Gaopeijiaceae; genus SZUA-318. Next base: position 20,404 of record JBDHGI010000095.1, read on the forward strand.
TGGCCAGGGCCGGGGGCAGCATCACCGTCGGGGATTGGAAGTTGGCCTTGATGGAGCAGCCGCGGCCGCAGGGCGTGGCCCAGAAGCAGGCGGCCCTGGAGCGCATGGACTCCGCCACCACCCGCTGGGCCAGCGGGTTGCCGGGAAAGAGCCGCGCCGGCCAGCCCTCGTGGTCCTGTCTCTCCGAGAGGATGGCCAGGTGGGCCGGTATCACCGGGATGCCCAGCTCCTCTCCGCACACCTTCTGCGTGAGGAGCTCGTGGACCCTGGGGGCCGGCGGCGGCAGGAGCACGCCAGGGGAGGAGTCCGGCGTGTTCTCGAGGCTCTCGTTGGATCCGTACACGCCGATGAGGGCCTCGGTCTTGTCGTAGTAGGGGGCGAGATCCTCGTACGTCATGGGCCAGTCGAATCCCAGCCCGTCGCGGGAGCGAGGCTTGAAGTCGTAGGGCCCCATCCGCAGCGAGATGCGGCCCCAGTGGTTGGTCCGGCCTCCCAGCATGCGCGCCCGCCACCAGCGGAAGTCCGTGCCCTCGGCGCTGGAGTACGGCTCACCCGGCACCCTCCAGCCCCCGTCCACCGTGGCGTCGTAGAAGCCGAAGGGCTTCTCCGGCGTCCCCGCGCCCCGCAGCGGCGCCTCGTCGGGAAGCTGGAACATGGGGGTCTCGGTGAGGGGGTCGTAGTGGCGACCCGCCTCGAGCATGAGGACCTTCACCCCGTGGACCGCCAGGATCAGGGCGCACATGCCCCCGGCGGCTCCGGAGCCCACGACGATGGCGTCGTATTCCTCCTGGGCCTTCGCCATGCTAGCGAAGCGCCCGGATCTTGATGTTCCGGTACCAGACCGGGTCGCCGTGGTCCTGAAGGCCGATGTGTCCGGTGGCCGCCGTCCCGTATTCCGGCCACTGGGTGAACTTCGAGCCCGCCACCAGCTCCTGCCACTCGGGGGAGCCGAGGACGTACTCCACGACCTTCTGGCCGTTGAGCCAGTGCTCGACGCGCCTGTCCTGGACCACGATGCGGGCGTGGTTCCATTCGCCCGCGGGCCTCACGACCCCCCGGGGCGCGGGGTGGAGCCCGTAGTTGGCCCCTGCGGAGGTGAGGGGATCGGCTCCGTCGGCGTGGCCCGCATCGTCGAGCACCTGGAACTCCGGGGCGCTGTGGTACATGTACCGTGACCCGAGAGCGCCCAGATACATGATCCCGCTGTTCCCGGCCGGCCCCACTTTCCACTCCAGGGACAGCTCGAAGTCGGTGAAGGCCTCGACGGTCACGATGTCGCCCCTTCCGCCGAAGCGGTGGAGCGTGCCGTCCTCGGCGCGCCACCCCTCCGGCACCTCCTCGCTGTCATAGCCGCGCCATCCGTCCAGCGAGACGCCGTCGAAGAGGAGCCGCCATCCGGCTGCACGCTCCTCGGGGGTGAGGGTGTTCGGGGCGACTTGCTCCTGGCCCGGATCGTCCGAGGCCAGGGAGTCGTCCTCGGGGGGCTGGGCGCCGGAGCACGCGGCGCACAGCACGGTCGATAGGGTCGCGAGTATCGCCTTCATCGGTTCACATCCCCCAGCCGTCCCGGTATTCCCGTGTCAGGAACCGGTTGGCTTCCTCGTCGTTGGTGATGCGCATGTTCTGCCCGTCGTAGTAGATCTTGCGCCCCTGCCCCGCCCGGAGGGCCACCATCCCCAGGAGCATGACCTCGGTGAGGGGCGCCGCGTAGCTGAAGGGGCACGTGGCGTCGCCCTGCCCCTTGCAGGCGTTGGCCCAGTTCATCTCGTGGCTGTCCTCGATGCGCTCGTAGGACGGCGGCACTGTGGCTGCCTCCTCCGTCAGGCCCTCCGGGAAGAGCTGGGGATTCCGTCCGTAGGTCTCGTGCATGAGGATCCCCCGCTCGCCCGCGAGGATCACGCCGCCGGTGCGGTCCAGCGCTACGTCGGTGGGCAGATCCTCGGGGCGGGGAGGCATGAGCCCCCCGTCGTACCAGTGCATCTCCACCGGGGGCATCATCCCCCGCCGGGGGAAGCGGTAGTGGGCCGTCATGGCCACGGGATAGCTCACGGGGTTCGCCGCGGGCCCGCCCCAGGGCGTCGAGGTGGCCTCGACGCTGGTGGGATACTCGAGGCCCAGGGCCCAGTACGGATGGTCGATGAGGTGCGCGCCCATGTCCCCCAGGGCCCCGACGCCGAAGGCCGTCCACCCCCTCCAGTGGAAGGGATGGTAGATGGGGTGGTAGGCCGTCTCCTCGGCGTTGGCGCACCGGAAGAGGTTCCAGTCCAGAGTATCGGGCTTCTCGTAGTCCCGACTTATTGCCGACGCGATGCGCTGGCTGGTGGGCCCGGGCCACCAGTTGTCGTCCTCGGGCATCTCCCCCGGCGGGACCGGAGCGGGCAGGCCCTGGGGCCAGATGGGCCGGTTCGTCCACACGTGCACCTCCCGCACCGGCCCGATGATCCCGGCGTGCACCCACTCGTTGATGAGGCGGGCACCGTCGCCGGAGTGGCCCTGGTTGCCCATCTGGGTCACCACCCCCGTCTCGTCGGCCAGCTTCCGGAGCATGCGGGACTCCTGCACTGACCACGTCAGGGGCTTCTGCACGTACACGTGCTTGCCGGCCTCCATGCACGCCTTCGCGATGGGGGCGTGGGCGTGATCGGGCGTGGCGATGAGGACGGCGTCGATGTCCGGCTGCCGGTCGAGCATGCGCCGGTAGTCGGCGTACCGGGCTGCCTGTCCGTATTGCTCCTTCCACCGGAGACCCTTCTCCCGGGGATTGCCCTCGCCGTCCTTGGTCCGTTCCTCCACCCGTCGATCGACGTAGCCGAAGTCGACGTCGCACACGGCGACGATGTTCTCCGTGCCGAACTCCTGGGCGTTCTCGGTGCCCACGCCGCCGGCGCCGACGATGGCGATGTTGAGGGTGTCGCTGGGAGCCTGGTAGCCCGGGCCGCCGAGGACGTGTCGGGGAACGATCATGGCACCGAGAGCCACCGTCGATCCACCCGCGACGAAGGTGCGACGGGTGATGTCACGTGGGGACATGGCGTGCGCCTCGCTGGGGGAAGGCGATGTTCTGGGAGAGGGCGAATATGGGTGTCGGAACGCCCGGGCGCACTACCCCGGGTCCACGCTCCGGTACGCCTCGATCACGGCCATCTCGCCCTCCCGGCCCGGCCTGGAGTTCCCGTGCTCCATGCCCAGCACACCCTGGTACCCTTTGTCCCGGATGTGCCGGAACACGTTGCGGTAGTTGATCTCCCCGGTGGTGGGCTCGTCCCGCCCGGGGTTGTCCCCGATCTGGAAGTAGGCGATCTCCTCCCAGGCGGCGTCCACGTTGGGGATGAGATTCCCCTCGGTGACCTGCTGATGGTAGAGGTCGTCGAGGATCTTGCAGGCGGGGCTGTCCACGGCCTTGCAGATCTGGTACGCCTGGGGGATCCCCTTGAGGAACAGCCCGGGATGGTCCCGGGGGTTCAGGGGCTCGAGGACCATGACGAGGCCGTGGGGCTCGAGAATCGCCGCGGCCTGCTTGAGGGATTCCACCACGTTGGTGGTCTGGTAGTCCGGGTGGAGGCGGAGATCCTCATGGCCGGGAACGACGGTCATCCAGGTGGCGTTGACCCGTCGGGCCACGTCGACCGAACCGCGGATCTCGGCGAGGAACTCCTGCCGCTTCCCGGCGTCCCCGCTGGCCAGGTTCGGCTCCCGCCAGTGGATGGTGTGGGCCACGAAGACGCCCATGCGCATGCCCCGCCGGCCCATCTCCGCGGCGATTCGGGCCTGCTCGCCCTCGGAGCGACCCCGCATGCCGTTGTCCTCCAGGGAGCGGAAGCCCTGGTCCGCCATGAACTGGATCTGCCCCATCAGGTCCCGTCCGCCGTGCTCCCGGAACATCCCGAAGTGGGGTGCGAAGTCCAGGCCGAACCGGGTCTGGGCCGCGGCCGTTGAGTGGGCCCCGATGTCGGAAGCCCCCCAGGCCGCGGCCGCACCGGCCGCGGCCGTGGCGGTGAGGAAGTCGCGTCGTCTCATGACCCTCGTCTCCTTGATGCCGGCGCTTCGGCCGGCGGGAACGTCTCGGATGTCCACGTCTCGGCGCCCTGGACCCGGGCGCTGGCACCCGGGACCCCACGGATCAGCGCGTGCCCCGCCTGAGCGTCCATGACCGTCAGGGCCGAGGCCAAAACGTCGGCGGTGGTCCCGCTCGCCGCCACCACGGTCACGGTGGGCGCGTCGGCGCACCCGAGGCCGGTCCGCGGATCCACGACATGCGAGTAGCGGACGCCTTCGATCTCCACGTACCGGTGCCTGTCGCCGGAGGTCGCCACCGCCGCGCGCTTGAGGAGGAGGTGCTGGCCACCGGGGATCACCACTCTCCAGCCAGCCTCCCCCGGTGGGGCCTCCCCGACCACGATATCTCCCCCGGCGTCCACGAGCGCCGCTTCCAGGCCCCGGCTTCCGAGCTCCTCCAGGGCGGCGTCCGCGGCGTACCCCTTCGCAATGCCCCCCAGGTCCAGCGCCATCCCGGGCCGGGCGAAGCGGACCGTCCGCCCCGAGGGGTCGAGGACCAGATGCTGGAAGCCCACTGCGCTCAGCGCCGAGCGGAGCCGGTCGGGATCGGGGAGCTCGCCCCGTCGGGCGGACCACCGCCAGAGCCTCGTGAGGGAGCCGGCTGTGACGTCGAAAGCGCCCCCGGTGCGCTCCGACCAGCTCCGGGCGGTGCGGAGCACGTTCCACAGGTCCTGGCTGACGGACACGCCCCCGGCGTCTCCGCTCCGTTCGGCCAGGAAGGCGATCTCGCTGTCGGGGCGGTAGTCGCTGAACAGGGAGTCCAGGCGCTCGACCTCGCGGAACGCGGCCCGGGCGCCGGCCTCGGCCGAGGCCCCGTCCCCTGCATACACGACGATCCGGAAGGGACTGCCCATGATGTTCTGCACGAAGTCGAACCGTACAAATTCTTGAGCATTAATCTGTTGCGGTACGCAGCATGACATCATGCACAAGAGGGACCCGAGCCCCCGAGGCATGCCCACGCCCTCTCTCCTCGGTCCGCCTAGAACGCCCGCGTGACCCCCGGCGTGGGAATGGGATACCGGCCGGCGTCATCGGGAACGACCGGCGGCGGTGCGTCCCAGGCGAACGTCGTCGGCATCAGGCTCAGGTCCGAGGCGAGGGCCTCGTCCCACTCCACCACCTGTCCGGAGTAGGTGGCCATGCGCCCGAGGATCGCGCTCATGGTCGCCTCGGCGCCGACCTCGGCGTCGGCGTACTTGAAGGCTCCGGCGGCCACCGCGGCGAACAGCTCGTCGTGCTCCACCTGGTAGGGGTTGGGGTCCTCGGCGTCGTCGTGCTCCAGGAGGGTGCCCCCGCTGCCGGACACGATGAGGCCCGGGCGGGGCGCGACCCCGTTGGTGCCGTGGAACGCCTCGGACACCCGGTTGGCGCATTCGGGGATGTGGCGGCACTGGCTGAGGACGCGCGCGCCGCCCTCGTACTCGAGCTCCACGAAGTGGTGGTCGTAGATCTCCCCGTGGTCAGGCCCGTCTCGCACCTGTCGCCCCCCCTGACCCTGGGCGCGGAGGGGATGGCCCCGGAGGACCCAGTTGGCCACGTCGATGTTGTGGATGTGCTGCTCCACGATGTGGTCCCCGCACAGCCAGTTGAAGTAGTACCAGTTGCGCATCTGGTACTCCATCTCGGTCTGGCCCGGCTCCCTGGGACGCACCCAGACGCCGGAGCTGTTCCAGTACACGCGGCCCAGGACCACGTCGCCGATCATGCCGGCGTGGATGCGGTCCACCCACTTCCGATAGACGATCTGGTAGCGTCGCTGCAGCCCCACCACCACGTTGAGCCTGGCCTCCTTGGCGCGGGCCGCCGCCTCCAGCACGGCTCGCACCCCCGGGGCGTCGGTGGCTACGGGCTTCTCCATGAAGACGTGCTTCCCGGCCTCCACCGCGGCGGCGAAGTGGATGGGTCGGAATCCGGGAGGAGTCGCCAGGATCACCACGTCGACGAGGGGGAGGACCTTCTCGTAGGCGTCGAATCCCGAGAAGCGCCGCTCGGCGGGCACGTCGATGCGGGGTCGCAGATCCACATCCCCGAGCCAGTCCTCCTGCTCGGGGGAGGTCAGCATGGCGTAGCTGCGCTCCACCCGGTCCGCGAAGGCGTCGGCCATGGCCACCAGCTTCACGTCCTGGGCGGTGCTCAGCGCCTGTACCGCGGCCCCGGTGCCTCGGCCTCCGCACCCCACGACCCCGACCCGTATGGCCTCCGCGGTGGAGGCCTGCGCCCGCAGGGGGAACGGCTGTGACGCGAGGGGGATCCCACCAACCGCCGCCGCGGCCCCGGCCTTCACGAAATCTCGCCTGTCCATGTCGTCTCCTGAAGTTCTGTGCCCGGGGCCGACCCTCCGTCGCCCAGGATCTCGGCCCAATACGCTCGTATCTCGTCCATGGTGTGGGAGCCGACGGGACTCGCGAGCCGGAACCCCACGTGGGGTGCGTCGGTGTTCCACCAGCGGCTCTTGGGCATCTGGGGGTCCCGCCGCTTCCACGCCGGCGTCTCGGGGAAGCGCTCGGCGCAGCGCAGCCGATGGGCCGGGTCGTCGAAGGCCCCACCCCGAACCACGCCCCTGCCCCGGGCGGGGTTGCCCGCCACGGGATCTCGTGCCGGCTCCGGCTCGGGGATCCCCGCGTACGCGTCGGCGGCGTACCCGTCCATGACCCACTCCGCGACGTTGCCCTGCATGTCGTGGAGCCCCAGGGCGTCGGGAGCCTTCGTGCCCCCGGGATGATAGACACCGCCACTGTTGTCCTCGTACCAGGCGACGGCGTCCAGCTCGTCCGGCGGCCCGGCCTCGGACGCGGTCCCCCTTCCCGACTCGCAGGCGTACTCCCACTCCGCCTCGGTGGGGAGGCGGAAGAGGCGCCCCGTCTTGAGGGAGAGCCACCGGGCGTAGTGGAGCGCCGCCCACCGGGTCATGCCCACGGCAGGATGCCCATCCTGCCCCATGCCGTGGGTCGGGTCATCGTAGGGCGGGCTCGGTCGGCTCACCGCGTCGGCATCGAAGGGGACGTCGGCCGCGGGGCCGACGTCGTCGTCCAGTCGACGATGCCGGAACAGGGCGAACTCGGCGTGGCTGACCTCGTGCACGCCCATCCAGAACGGAGAGATCCGCACGGCTCGAGTCGGGCCCTCGTCGTCGTCCCGGCCCGCCTCCGTCCCGGGGCTGCCCAGGGTGAAGGTGCCTCCGGGCACGAACGCGAAGCTGAAGGAGACGTCGGTGCCGGGGATGGTCAGGCTCCGGGTGTCTCCCGGAGCGGGATCCTGGGACGCGGCGCCCCGGGGAGCGACCAGGATGAGCGGGATGAGCCAAGCGGCCGGGCGCATCGGTGGACCGGTGCCCTCTCCGATTCCGGGTGGTTCCTTGGCTGGCGGATGGCGTCCGACGTGGACCCTCGCGTCGACGCGGCCGATCCGCCACCTTGATCGCCATGCACAATACGGCCTGGACCCGGATCGTGACACTCCTCGCCCTCGCCGGCTCCGCGGCGTGCGCTCGTGACGGGAGTCGACCCCAGGATTCCGACGCCTGGATCCCCCTCTTCAACGGCAGGGACCTGGAGGGGTGGACGCCCAAGATCACCGGGAGCGCCCTCGGAGCGGACCCCCTGGGGACGTTCAGGGTGGAGGACGGGCTCCTCACCGTCGGCTACGAGGGATACGACGAGTTCGGAGGGCGATTCGGGCACCTCTTCTACGCCGAGCCCCTCGCCCACTATCGGCTCCGCGTCGAGTACCGCTTCGTGGGCGAGCAGGTGGCCGGAGGGCCCGGGTGGGCGTGGCGGAACAGCGGCGTCATGTTCCACGCCCAGAGCCCGGAGTCCATGACCAGGGATCAGGATTTCCCCATCTCCCTGGAGGCTCAGTTCCTGGGCGGCAACGGCACCGACGAGCGGCCCACTGCCAATCTGTGCACGCCGGGAAGCCACGTGGTCATGGACGGGAGCCTGGTGGAGAGCCACTGCGTCACCGCCCGGGGACCGACCGTCCATGGGGACGCCTGGGTCACCGTGGAGCTCGAGGTCTTGGGAGACAGCCTCGTCACTCACCTGGTGGACGGTGACACCGTGCTTCAGTACGCCAGGCCCGTCGTCGGCGGAGGCAACGTCAACCGGCACGACGAGGCGGTGAAGGTGGACGGCCTGCCCCTGACGGGAGGCTTCATCGCCCTCCAGAGCGAGAGCCATCCGGTGCAGTTCCGCTCGGTGATGCTCAAGCGCCTCGGAGGTCCTTCCTGAAGCAGACGATCCGCTCCACCTCGTCGTAGCCCACGGCGCGTTGGAAGCGCCCGCTGGCCTCGTCGTGCAGCTCCCGGTCGCTGGCCATCTCGGTGCACCGCCGGCGACGGGCCCAGTCCTCCGCCGCCTGCACCAGGGCCCGGCCCACACCCGACGACCGTCGCTCCGGGTCGACGTAGATTCCTTCCAGATAGCCCACCGGCGAGGTGCGGCACCCCTCGGCGTAGTCGCGGACCCCCACCTCCACGAACCCGACGATCTCGCCGGAGTCATCCTCGGCCACGAGGCAGGCCCACCGTCGACTCTCCCCGCCGAGATACGCGGCGATCTCCCGGGCGTGCTCGACCTCGGATCCGGGCCAGAGCCTCTCCCGGAGGCGCAGCCAGACGTCGGCGTCCCGGGCCCCGGCACCTCGGATCTTCACCGACACCTCCTCACGGGCGCTCCTTCCCGATCCACTCGAGCGACACGGCGCCGTCGCGGAACCCAGATGCACCCGCGGGGTCCACTGAACCGCGTGCAGCATGCCGACTTGGTCGCATCATCCGTTCTACACGAGGTACCGTTCCATGCTCCGGACCCCCGTTGCCCTCCTCGCCGCCGGGCTTCTTCTCACCGTCGTCGCACCGGCGTGCGCCCAGGATCCCGTCCTCCGCTCCGCCCTTCACGACTACCGCGTGGTCACCGTCGCGGACGGGCTGGTGAACCCCTGGTCCATGGCCTTCCTGCCCGGTGGTGACATGCTGGTCACGGAACGGCCCGGACGCCCGCGTCATCCGGGACGGCACCCTCCTGATCGGTCCTGTGCCCGGCGTCCCCGAGGTCTTCGCCCAGGGCCAGGGCGGGCTGCTGGACGTGGTCCTGCACCCGGACTTCGCCTCCAATCGCCTCGTCTACCTCAGCTACTCCAAGCCCGTGGGGGAGGGCTCCACCACGGCAGTAGTCCGCGGCCGCTTCGAGAACGACCGCCTGAGTGACGTGGAGGAGATCTTCGAGGCCGACAGCCAGGGCCGGGGTCATTACGGCTCACGGCTGGCCTTCGACGCCGACGGCTACCTGTACATCACCGTCGGGGACCGGCAGGCACCGCCCCGAGGCGACCTGGAGGCGCATCCGGCCCAGGATCCGTCGAACAACCACGGCACGGTGAACCGCGTCTACGACGACGGCCGGGTCCCGGAGGACAATCCCTTCGTCGGGCAGGCGGGCAGGCGCCCGGAGATCTGGAGCTACGGGCACCGGAACCAGCAGGGCCTGGTCATCCACCCCGAGACAGGTGACATCTGGGCGACGGAGCACGGGCCCCAGGGAGGCGACGAGCTCAACCTCATCCTCCCCGGCAGCAACTACGGATGGCCCGTGGTCGGGTACGGCGTCAACTACGGCTCAGGCGCCGCCATCCACGAGGGTACGCAAAGGGAGGGGATGGAGTCCCCGGCGCACTTCTGGGTGCCCTCCATCGCCACGTCCGGCCTCATGCTCTATACGGGGGACCGGTTCCCGGAGTGGAAGGGCAGCCTCTTCGTGGGTGGCCTGGCCGGACAGCAGATCGCCCGGCTCACACTGGACGGGCAGGCGGTGGTCTCCGAGGAGACGATCCTCCACCGGCGGGGGCGGGTGCGCGACGTGCGCCAGGGTCCCGACGGGTACATCTACGTGGCCATCGAGGACCGTGGGGGTGATCCGACGGCCATCGTCCGTCTGGAGCCGGTCGGGGGGAGCTGAGGCTCCCTCGGGCCCCAGGGGAGTGGCGAATT
>JBDHGI010000096.1:0-15663 GCA_039589955.1 Gemmatimonadota bacterium
CAGATGGAAGTGGAGCTGATCACGCCGATCGCGATGGACCCGGAGCTTCGGTTCGCGATCCGGGAGGGCGGTCGCACGGTGGGCGCCGGCGTCGTCACCGAGATCATCGAGTAGTGTAGGGGCCAAGAGAAGAACGGGAAGAAAGCCATGCCGCGTGACAGAGTGATTCTCGCTTGCACCGTGTGCGAGGAGAGGAACTACACCAACACGAAGAACAAGCGGCTACATCCCGAGCGCGTGGAACACCGCAAGTTCTGCCCTCGGTGCCGGAAGCATACGACGCACAAGGAAACCAAGTAGCGATGGCCGTCGTTCAGAGAATCCAGGAAACGAGAATCTTCCTCGAGGAGTGCTGGGCCGAGCTCCTCAAGGTCACGTGGCCCGATCGGGATCAGCTCCAGAACGCGACCCTGGTGGTGGTCGCCTTCACCATCGCGATCTCGCTCGTCATCTGGATGATGGACGGAGTGGTGAGATTCCTGGTGAACCAGATCATGGGGATCTTCGGCGCCTGATGTCCGAGGCGCGGTGGTACGCCATCCAGACCTATTCTGGGCACGAGAACAAGGTCCAGAAGCTGATCCAGCATCGGATCGAGGAGGAGCCTGGGGATCCGGGGGAGCGGGAGATTCAGGACGTCCTGGTGCCGACGCAGGAGGTTGTGGAGATCCGCAACGGCAAGCGGGTGACGGTCACGAAACGCCTGTATCCCGGCTACGTGCTCGTGAGCATGGTCATGAACGAGCGGACCATGCACGCGATCAACAACATCCAGGGCGTCATCAAGTTCGTCGGGTCGGGCAGGGCTCCTCACCCCCTCCGTGAAGAGGAGATCAACAAAATCCTCGGGATAGAGGTCGAAGAAGAACCCGGGGCGCAGGAGGACATTCCATTCCACGTCGGACAGGTCGTGGAGATCACTCAGGGACCGTTCACGGACTTCTCCGGGACGGTGCAAGAGGTCTACGCGGACAAGGGGAAGGTGAAGGTCGAAGTTTCCCTCTTCGGCCGCCCCACGTCCGTGGAGCTCGACTACACACAGTTGAAGGGTTATTGAGGGCGATAGGCCATGGCGAAGAAAGTCATCGGGTTCATCAAGCTCCATGTACCGGGCGGCCAGGCCAATCCGGCGCCGCCGGTGGGACCCGCGTTGGGTCAGCACGGCGTCAACATCATGGAGTTCTGCAAGCAGTTCAACGCCAAGACGCAGGACAAGGCGGGGATCACCATCCCCGTGGAGATCACGGTCTACGCTGATCGCTCGTTCACCTTCATCACCAAGACGCCGCCCGCCGCCGTGCTCATCAAGAGGGCGCTGGGGATTCCGAAGGGCTCCGGTGAGCCCAACCGGGAAAAGGTGGCGAAGATCTCCCGCAAGCAGATGGAGGAGATCGCTGAGATGAAGATGCCGGACCTCAACGCCAACGACCTGGACGCCGCCGTAAGGATGATCGCGGGAACGGCCCGATCCATGGGCGTCGAGGTGGAGGGTTAGGAAGGAGAGAGGACTGCGGCGGGATCGGTGTCCCTTCGGGGCCATGACCGGCCGCCACCCGAGTACCACCGCATGAGAGCCGCCAGCGGTGGGAGGGTTCACGAGACGGCTCGAACAGGATGGCCAAACAAAGCAAGCGCTTCGCCGCAGCCCGAACGGCCGTGCCGACAGGCGTCAGATTCGCTCCGGACGAGGCGGTGAAGCTCGTGAAGGAGCTTGCGTTCGCCAAGTTCGACGAGACGGTCGAGGTGGCGACCCGCCTGGGCGTTGACCCGCGGAAAGCGGATCAGATCGTCCGGGGTACCGTGGTCCTTCCCCATGGCACGGGGAAGACCGCGAGGGTCCTTGTCATCGCCCAGGGCGAAAAGGCGCAGGAAGCGGAAGACGCCGGCGCCGACTACGTGGGGGTCGACTACATCGAGAAGATCAAGGGTGGCTGGCTGGACTTCGACGTGTGCGTGGCCACGCCGGATCTCATGGGCAAGGTCGGTCCTCTCGGGCGTGTGCTCGGACCACGGGGCCTGATGCCCACACCCAAGGCCGGGACGGTGACCCTCGACGTCGCCAGGGCTGTCAAGGAGATCAAGGCGGGCAAAATCGAGTTTCGGGTCGACAAGACCGGGAACGTCCACGCGCCCATAGGGAAGGTGTCGTTCTCCCAGGATCAGCTGCACGAGAACCTCGCGACGTTCATGGATCAGATCGTCCGAGCCAGGCCCTCCGCGGCCAAGGGGACCTACGTCCGCAGCGTGACCGTCTCCAGCACGATGGGGCCGGGCGTATCCATCGACCCGAACCTCTATCGCAGGGGGGGCTGACGATGAACCGCACCGAGAAAGAGTCGTTCGTCTCGGAGCTCCGGGAACGCATCAGCAAGGCACCCGTGGTCTATCTGACGGACTTCAGCGGGCTCGACGTGAAGGCCATCACCGTGCTCCGGAGGTCCCTGAAGGACTCGGGGGCCGAGTATGTGGTGGTGAAGAACCGCCTCGCCAAGCTCGCCTTCGAGGAGACGGATCTCCCCAACATCTTCGAGGACATGACGGGGCCCACCGGCATGGTGCTGGGCTACGATGACGTGGTGACGCCGGCGAAGGCCCTCACGGAGTTCGCAAAGCAGCATGACAGCAAGCCGGTCTTCAAGCTCGGCATCCTGGAGAATCAGATTCTCCAACCCGAGCACATCGACCGGTTGGCCAAGCTTCCGCCCAGGGAACAGCTCCTGGCAGAGCTCGCCGGCGCCCTGGAGGCGCCAATGGCGGCGCTGGCCAGCGCCCTGGAGGCGAAGCTGCAAGAGACGGCCGGCCTCCTCGACGCGCTCCGTGAGGAGCGTGAGCGAGCGGGCGGTTAGAGCGCCCGGTTCCCGGGCAGGTAGGGGGACGCGGGCGCGTCCCTGGTGAGACAGCAGGGTCAACCCAATCGCCGGCGGTGGCCGGAAACAGTCAGGAGGAAGCAGGAACCATGGCGACCAAGCACGAAGAGCTGCTCGAGTCCATCGGGAACATGACCGTTCTCGAGCTCTCCGAGTTCGTCGAGGCCTTCAAGGAGAAGTTCAACGTCACTGCCGTGGCCGCCCCGGTGGCCATGCCCGGTGCCGTCGCCGGAGCAGACGCCGGCGCTGCCGAGGAGGAGAAGGACGAGTTCGACGTTGTTCTCGAGGGTGTCGGCGACAAGAAGATCCAGGTCATCAAGGTGGTGCGCGAGCTCACCGGACTTGGGCTCAAGGAGGCCAAGGAGCTGGTGGACGGCGCTCCGAACACCGTGAAGGAAAGTGCCTCCAAGGCCGAGGCCGAGGAGATGAAGTCGAAGCTCGAGGAGGTCGGCGCGGCAATCGCGCTGAAGTAAGCAAGGTAGAGCGGAGGCGCCGCCGGTCCGTGCAAGGACGGCAAGGACTCCGAATCCCGGCTCGCCGTGCGCGACGTGCGAGCCCAGGGTCAGCGACGTGGGTCCCCGTCGTGGGTGTCCCCCGAAGGAGGGGTGTGCCCGTGCGACGGGGATTCAACGTGCTTGCCCAAGTCGAACCCGAGATGCCCGGAAGCCGCTCACGGCGGGATTCTGTAAGGGGGACACACGTTGGAACTGCGTAAAGACAATCGGCCCGTCGTCAGCTTCGCCAAGCTCGACGCCATCATGCCGATGCCGAACCTGCTGGACGTTCAGCTTCGCTCCTTCGAGAAGCTCATCGAGTCGGATGTCTCGCCCGAGGAGCAGTGGGACTTCGGTCTCGACCGCGTCTTCGGCGAGATCTTCCCCATCTCCGATGTGAACGAGAACTTCACGCTCGAGTACGTGAGCGCGGCACTGGGCGAGCCCAAGTACTCGGTCGAGGAGTGCATCGAGCGGGACATGACCTACGCGGCGCCCTTGAAGGCGACGCTGCGGCTCATCGTCTGGGAGGAGCTCGAGGACGGTGGTGAGCGCCGACCCAAGGACATCATCGAGAAGGCGGTGTACCTCGGTGACCTCCCGCTGCTGACGGAGCTCGGCACATTCATCATCAACGGCGCCGAGCGCGTCGTGGTGAGCCAGCTCCACCGGTCTCCCGGGGTGGTCTTCGAGGAGAGCATCCACCCCAACGGGTCCCGGCTCTACAGCGCGCGGATCATCCCCTTCCGGGGATCCTGGGTGGAATTCACCATCGACATCAACGATGTCTGCTACGTCCACATCGACAAGAAGAAGAAGTTCCCCGCCACGGCGTTGCTGAGGTCTCTGGGGTACTCTACCGATGCGGACATCTTCCAGCTCTTCTACGACGTCGGCTCCGTCAAGCTCGGGAAGGGTGGTGCGGAGAACAACCAGGAGCTCCTGGGCAAGGTCATCGCGGAGGAGCTCGTCGATCCGGAGACGGGCGAGGTGCTCGTCGAAGAAGCCGACGAGATCGACGAGGACGTCTTTGGTATTCTGGAGCGACTGGGGGTCAAGAGGATCAATGTCTACCAGAGCTCCCGCCAGGCCCTGCGCGGTGAGAGCCCCCTGGTCAAGAACACCATCAAGAAGGACCCCACGGAGAGCGAGGAGGATGCGCTCCATGCCATCTACTCCCTCCTCCGGCCGGGTGAGGCTCCCAACGTCGAGACTGCCCGGACGGCGCTCGATCGGGTCTTCTTCAACCCCAAGCGGTACGACCTCGGACGCGTGGGCCGCTACAAGATCAACCAGCGGCTCGGGGTCGAGGCATCCGGCAACACGACGGTTCTCACGAAGGACGACTTCGTCGCCATCGTCCGGTTCCTCATCGACCTGAACGAAGGTCGGGGATTCACCGACGACATCGACCACCTGGGGAACCGCCGGATTCGCACGGTGGGAGAGCTCATCGCGAATCAGTTCTCGGTGGGCCTCTCCCGGATGGCCCGCCTCGTGAAGGAGCGGATGTCCATCAACACGGACCCCGAGAAGATCAACATCGACGACCTGGTGAATGCGCGGACGGTGTCCGCGGTCATCCAGGCCTTCTTCGGGTCCAGCCAGCTCAGCCAGTTCATGGATCAGACCAATCCGCTGGCGGAGCTGACCCACAAGCGCCGGCTGTCGGCGCTGGGCCCCGGGGGGCTCACGAGAGAGCGTGCGGGATTCGAGGTGCGGGACGTCCACTACTCGCACTACGGGCGCATGTGCCCCATCGAGACGCCCGAGGGTCCCAACATCGGGCTGATCACGTCGTTGACCTGCTACTCGCGGATCAACCCGCTGGGCTTCGTGGAGACACCGTACCGCAAGGTCTCCAAGGGCAAGGTCACCAACAAGATCGAGTGGCTGTCGGCCAACGAGGAGGAGGAGGCCCGTATCGCCCAGGCCAACGCTCCTCTGATGGAAGACGGGTCCTTCCGGAACGAGTTCGTCCTGTGCCGGGAGCGGGGTGACTTCCCGCTTCTCAGGCCGGAGGACATCGACTACATGGACGTCGCTCCCGACCAGCTCGTGTCGGTGGCTGCGGCGCTGATCCCCTTCCTGGAGCACGATGACGCCAACCGGGCCCTCATGGGCTCGAACATGCAGAGGCAGGCCGTCCCGCTCCTGTACACGGATGCCCCCCTCGTCGGCACCGGACTCGAGGCCAAGGTGGCGTCGGACTCCGGCGCGGTCATCACCGCCCGGCGCGGCGGCAGGGTCGTCCACGTGACCGCGGACGAAGTCATCATCGACACTGGCTCCGTGAAGCCGGGGAGCGTGGACCAGCCGCTGGCGAAGCTGGCCCAGTTCGACCGGTACCGGCTGCGCAAGTACTGGCGGACGAACCAGGACACGGCCATCAACCAGCGTCCTCTGGTGCGAGAGGGGGCGGAGGTGGCGGCGGGAGAGATCATCGCCGACGGGCCGAGCACCGACAACGGCGAGCTTGCGCTGGGCCG
Source organism: Gemmatimonadota bacterium (assembly GCA_039589955.1). Classification (GTDB taxonomy): domain Bacteria; phylum Gemmatimonadota; class Gemmatimonadetes; order Longimicrobiales; family Gaopeijiaceae; genus SZUA-318. The sequence continues at coordinate 5,851 of JBDHGI010000096.1, forward strand.
GAACGTGCTGGTCGCCTTCATGCCCTGGTACGGCTACAACTACGAGGACGCCATCGTCATCAGCGAGAAGCTGGTGAAGGATGACAGCTTCACCTCCATCCACATTCAGGAGCTCGAGCTCCACGTCCGCGACACCAAGCGGGGGATGGAGGAGATCACACGCGAGATCCCCAACGTCGCCGAGGAGAGCCTCGTAGACCTGGACGAGCGCGGTATCGTGCGTATCGGTGCCCGGGTCAAGGCGGGGGACATCCTCGTTGGCAAGATCACGCCGAAGGGGGAGACGGAGCTGTCTCCGGAGGAGAAGCTCCTCACGGCCATCTTCGGGGAGAAGGCCAAAGACGTGAAGGACTCGTCCCTGAGAGTGTCGCCGGGGATGAGCGGCACGGTGATCGACGTGAAGATCTTCTCCCGCCGGATCGACGACCCCCTCCTCGAGAAGGAGCACGGGGCCAAGATCGGCGACTACCGGAACCTCGAGCGGGAGGAGATCCAGCGGATCGCCGAGGCCCGCGACGAGGAGCTCCGCGGGATCCTCCGTCGACAGACCGTGGCGCTGATGCTCAAGAAAGGCACGGTGCAGCCCCTAATGGACGAGGGCACGAAGCTCAGCCCCGAGGACATCGACGGGCTGAACTTCAACGAGGTGGACCTGGCCACGCTCAAGGTCCAGAACAAGGACGCCAGCGAGCGTATCCGTCGCGTGGTGGACGAGGCCCAGCGGCGGATCCAGCGCGTCCGCGAGAAGACCGAGGAGCAGATCGACAAGGTCTTCCAGCCCGACGAGCTGCCACCGGGCGTCGTCCAGCTGGTGAAGGTGTATGTCGCCGAGAAGCGGAAGATCTCCGTGGGCGACAAGATGGCGGGCCGGCACGGGAACAAGGGCATCATCGCTCGCATCGCGCCGGAAGAGGACATGCCCTTCCTTCCGGATGGCACTCCTGTGGAGATCGTCCTCAATCCGCTGGGCGTGCCGTCCCGGATGAACGTCGGGCAGATCCTCGAGACGCACCTCGGGTGGGCCGCCCGCATCCTCGGATTCGAGGCCAAGACGCCCGTGTTCCAGGGCGCCACGGAGAACGAGGTAGGCGCCCTGCTCAAGCTCGCCGGAGTGAAGTGGCTCAACGCGGCGCTGGACCTCCAGGCGAAGGCGCCGACGGACCTGGCCGAGATCGAGACGCTCATCAGCGCCACCAGCTCCGTGCCCGTGGTCATGGCCGGGTCCGGCGAAAACGGAAACGGCCAGGGTCCTTCGGACCATGTGGGCCGCACCCACGGCATCGGTCAGTCGTTGGATGCCTATCTGGCGACCGATCTCTCCAAGAAGCAGCAGAAGGTGTTCGACGACCTCGTCGGGTTCCTTCTCGCCGCGGGTGAGGAGATCGCCGAGCGCAGGGAGCAGAAGCTCGGCGACCTGTTCCCGGCCATTCAGAAGCTGAAGGGGCGAAAGGCGGTGAAGACCGGGCTCGACGATGCGGTGGTGGAGCTCATGGACTACGCCGAGATCCTCCCCAACGGTAAGGCCTGGCTCAGAGATGGCCGGAGCGGGCGTCGCTTCGACTTCCCCATCACCGTTGGGGCCATCTACATGCTCAAGCTGAGCCACCTCGTGGACGACAAGATCCACGCGCGGTCCATCGGGCCCTACTCCCTGGTGACTCAGCAGCCGCTGGCCGGCAAGGCCCAGTTCGGCGGTCAGCGGTTCGGGGAGATGGAGGTGTGGGCGCTGGAGGCCTACGGAGCGGCCCATACCCTCCAGGAGATCCTCACGGTGAAATCGGACGACGTGCAGGGGCGCTCGAAGGTCTACGAGGCCATCGTCAAGGGCGACAACCTGCCGAAACCTGGAATCCCCGAGTCGTTCAACGTGCTGGTCAAGGAGCTTCAGGCACTCGGCCTGTCTGTGACCCTGGGCGAGGAAGAGTAAGCGACATGATCGATTTTCCGAGAACGCGGGAACAGCGTAGCGCGGACTTCGACTTCATCCGGGTGAAGCTCGCTTCACCGGAGGAGATCCGCGGCTGGTCCTTCGGCGAGGTCACCAAGCCCGAGACCATCAACTACCGTTCGTTCAAGCCCGAGCGCGACGGCCTCTTCTGCGAGCGCATCTTCGGTCCGGTGAAGGATTGGGAGTGCCACTGCGGGAAGTTCAAGCGCATCCGATTCCGGGGGCACGTGTGCGATCGGTGCGGCGTCGAAGTGACGTTGTCCAAGGTTCGCCGCGAGCGGATGGGTCACATCGAGCTCGCCGTTCCCGTCGCCCACATCTGGTTCTTCAAGACTCTGCCAAGTCAGCTCGGGTACCTCCTGGGCATGACGCTGCGGGACCTCGAGAAGGTCATCTACTATGCGGCGTACGTGGTCACGAATCCCGGGAAGCAGGAGGTGGAGTTCCGCGACCTGCTGGACGAGGACGAGTACTACGACCTCAGGGTGAAGGCCCGGGAGGAAGGTGACGACCACTTCAAGGCCGAGATCGGGGCCGAGGCCGCGCGCACCCTCCTGCGCATGCTCGACTCGCCCGAGAGGAAGATCGCCGACCGAAACACCGACGGGAAAGGACTGGGTCGCCTGGCCCAGTGGCTTCGCGTCGAGATCGCGACAGAGACGTCCCAGCACCGGAAGAAGAAGAAGCTGAAGCGACTGAAGGTCGTGGACGCTCTGCGGAACTCGGGCGACTCGGGCGACGATGGCAACAAGCCCGAGTGGATGATCATGGACGTGGTGCCGGTCATCCCGCCGGACCTGCGTCCCCTGGTGCCCCTGGATGGGGGCCGGTTCGCCACGTCCGACTTGAACGACCTGTACCGCAGGGTCATCAATCGGAACAACCGTCTGAAGAAGCTCATCGACATGCGCGCTCCGGAGGTCATCCTCCGGAACGAGAAGCGCATGCTCCAGGAGGCCGTCGACGCCCTGTTCGACAACGGGCGTCGGTCCAAAGCCATCCGCGGAAGGGGAAAGCGTCCGCTCAAGTCCCTGAGTGACATGCTGAAGGGCAAGCAGGGGCGGTTCCGTCAGAACCTCCTCGGCAAGCGGGTCGATTACTCTGGCCGCTCGGTCATCGTCGTGGGCCCCGAGCTCAAGCTGCACCAGTGCGGCCTGCCCAAGGCCATGGCGGTGGAGCTCTTCAAGCCGTTCATCATCCACGAGCTGGAGAAGCGGGGCGAGGCGGAGACCGTCAAGCGCGCCAAGAAGATCGTCGAGCGCGACGACCCCAAGGTCTACGAGGTCCTCGAGGACATCATCAAGGACCACCCGGTGCTCTTGAACCGAGCGCCGACCCTCCACCGTCTGGGCATCCAGGCCTTCGAGCCGGTGCTGGTGGAAGGGAAGGCCATCAGGATCCACCCGTTGGTGTGCGCCGCGTTCAACGCCGATTTCGACGGTGACCAGATGGCGGTGCACGTGCCTCTCTCCTTCGAGGCGCAGCTCGAGGCGAGGGTCCTCATGCTGTCGTCGAACAACATCCTGCTGCCCTCCAACGGACGGCCGGTGGCCGCACCGTCCCAGGACATGGTGATCGGTTCCTACTACCTCACCAATCCGGGGCTGCACATCACCGACCTGGAGAAGGCGGTCGACGACCCCAAGGTGGCGAAAAGCCGGAGGCAGAAGGCCGAGGAGGCGCTTCGGAAGATCTTCGACGGCGCTCCCCGATTCTCCAGCTACGGGGAAGTGGAGATGGTGCTGGCTCAGGAGTTCGTGCACTTCCACACTCCGGTGTGGTACTGGGCCCGCGAGACCGATTCGGAGGACGGAGAGGTCCGCGGCCGGTGGCATCGCACCACGGCGGGCCGCGTGCTCTTCAACTCCATCATCCCCGACGAGCTGGGCTACCTGAACCGCACCTTCGGCAAGAAGGAGTTGGGTGACCTGGCCTTCGAGTGCTTCACGAACGTCGGGCTCAAGAAGACGACCGAGTTCCTGGACGCCCTCAAGGACTTCGGGTTCCGTTATGCCACGATGGGCGGCATCAGCGTGGGCATCGAGGATCTCGAGGTGCCCGAGGAGAAGGCGGAGATCCTGCACGATGCCGACGAGCAGGTCACGCGGTTCCAGCGGGCCTATTCCAGCGGCTTCATCTCCAACGGGGAGCGCTACAACAAGGTCATCGACACCTGGACGCACGCCAACAACGACGTGGCGGACGCCATGGTGAGGCACCTGGAGCGGTCCAAGGACGGCTTCAACCCGGTCTACATGATGATGACCTCCGGTGCCCGGGGTAACCGGGACCAGATGCGTCAGCTGGCGGGGATGCGCGGCCTCATGGCGAAGCCCCAGAAGAAGCTCACGGGGGGGATCGGCGAGATCATCGAGAGTCCCATCAAGTCGAACTTCCGCGAGGGCCTCAGCGTGGTGGAGTACTTCATCTCCACGCACGGCGCCCGAAAAGGGCTGGCGGACACGGCTCTCAAGACCGCGGACGCCGGTTACCTGACCCGCCGCCTGGTGGACGTGGCCCAGGACGTCACGATCACCTCCGAGGACTGTGGCACGATCCTGGGCCTGGAGATGACCGCCCTCAAGGAGGGTGAGGACATCATCGAGCCCCTGGCCGACCGTATCGTGGGCAACGTCGCCCTGGAGGACGTCTACGACCCCATCGATGGCGAGCTGCTCATCCAGGCCGGCGCCCTAGTCGACGAAGCGGCAGCCGATGCCGTGGAGGATGCGGGGATCCAGATGGTCAAGATCCGCTCCGTCCTCACCTGCGAGTCGAAACGGGGGGTCTGCCAGATGTGCTACGGCCGGAACCTGGCCACCATGAAGATGGTGGATCCGGGTGAGGCTGTAGGCATCCTCGCGGCACAGTCCATCGGTGAGCCGGGAACGCAGCTGACTCTGAGGACGTTCCACATCGGGGGAACCGCGGCTCGCATCGCGGCCCAGACCCAGAGGAAGTCCAAGATCGAAGGTGTCGTGGCGCTGGACCGGGTCACGACCGTGGATACGCCGAACGAGGATCGGATCATCACCTCGCGCGAGGGTCAGATCATCCTCAAGACCAAAGAAGGTCAGGTCCGCAGCCGTCTTTCGGTGCCGTACGGCGCCACGCTGGCGGTGGAGGAGGGACAGGCCATCGAGGCTGGCGACCTGCTGTTCAGCTGGGATCCGTATTCGGAGCCCATCGTGGCCGACTCGGGCGGTGTCATCCACTTCGTGGACATCGTCGAGGAGCAGACCATGCGTGAGGAGCTCGACGAGTCGACCGGTCGGCGCCAGATGACGATCATCGAGGATCGCGAGAAGAAGCTCCACCCCACGATCCAGATCCGGAAGGACACCAAGAAGGCCGAGAAGCTGAAGGAGTTCATCATTCCCGTCGGTGCCCAGCTCACGGTGCACGACGGCGACAAGGTGAATCCGGGTGACACCCTGGCGAAGATCAGCCGGGAGGTCTACAAGACCCGTGACATCACCGGTGGCCTCCCGCGGGTGGCGGAGCTCTTCGAGGCCCGGCGGCCCAAGGACCCGGCAGTCATCACCGAGATCGACGGATCCATCAGCTTCGGTGACATCAAGCGCGGGAAGCGCGAGGTGTTCGTGACACCGGAGAACGGGCCGCCCAGGACCTACGAGGTTCCGGTGGGCAAGCACATGCGTGTCCACGAGGGAGACCAGGTGCGCGCGGGTGACCGGCTCTCGGAAGGCCCCATCAACCCCCACGACATTCTTCGCATCAAGGGGCCGAGGGCGGTTCAGGAGTACCTGCTGAACGAGATTCAGGAGGTGTACCGCCTTCAGGGAGTGAAGATCAACGACAAGCACATCGGCGTGATCGTGCGCCAGATGCTGCAGAAGGTGCGCATCACCGATTCCGGCGAGACCGACCTGCTCGAAGGGGAGAACGTCGATCGCTCGGAGTTCCGCCAGGTGAACCAGCAGTCCATGGTCGACGGCAAGAAGCCCGCTCGCGCGGAACCGCTGCTCCTCGGGATCACGAAGGCGCGCCTCACCACGGAGGCCTTCATCTCGGCGGCGTCGTTCCAGGAGACCACCCGGGTGCTGACGGACGCCGCGGTCCGAGGAGCCAGGGACGACCTCAAGGGCCTCAAGGAGAACATCATCATCGGCCACCTCATCCCGGCCGGCACCGGGGTCCATCGCTATCAGGAGGTGGAGTTCATGGTGGAGCAGGCCTTCTATGACGAGGAGATCCTGCCCCTGTCCGAGGGCGAGCTGTTGCCGGGTCTCGGGCTCGGAGGAGACGACCTCGGGCTGGAGCTCCAGGAGGCCGACTAGACCAGGGCCTCACCGGCGACGCCCGGCATTCTGCCGCGAGGGAGCGCTCGAGCCAGAGCGCTCCCTCGTGGGCTCCGGCCCGACGGCCTCGTCGGGTCGGCCGACGGCCGCCTCACTGGCTCGTCGCCCCTGGCGCGGCGTCCGGACCCGGGCGCGAAGGCCGTTGACACTCCCTGGGACCTCTTCTACCTTTTCTTGCTCTGTCGCATCAGCTCTCGTTGAGAGACCAGGACAGCGCGCCGAGAGGCGCGTTTTTTCACGATCAGAGGATCCATGCCGACGATCAGCCAGCTCGTGAGGAAGGGCCGCCAGGCCGTTCACAAAAAGAACAAGGCCCCGGCTCTCCAGAAGAACCCCCAGAAGCGGGGGGTCTGCACGAGGGTGTACACGACCACGCCGAAGAAGCCGAACTCGGCGCTGCGGAAGGTGGCCCGTGTGCGCCTCACGAATGGCTATGAGGTGACGGCCTACATCCCGGGAGAGGGGCACAACCTCCAGGAGCACTCCATCGTGCTCATACGGGGTGGTCGTGTGAAGGACCTGCCCGGTGTTCGCTACCATATCATCCGCGGCACGCTCGACGCGTCGGGAGTCGGCGATCGACGGCAGGGTCGCTCCAAGTACGGGGCCAAGAGGCCCAAGTAAAGGCTGAATAGAAGATGAGCCGTCGTTCCCGGGCCGAGCGCAGGGTGACTCCTGCGGATCCGCGTTACGAGTCGCCGACCGTCACGAAGTTCATCAACAACCTGATGCTCGACGGGAAGAAGTCGACCGCCGAGGCCATCTTCTATGGTGCCCTCGACATCGTCGAGGAGCGCTCCGGGCAGCCCGGCATCAACGTCTTTCAGCAGGCGCTGAACAACGCCAAGCCGGCCCTGGAGGTGAAGAGCAGGCGCGTCGGTGGCGCGACCTACCAGGTCCCCATCGAGGTACGGCCCGAGCGCCGGACGGCACTGGCCATCCGTTGGCTCATCGGCTTCGCCCGCGGCCGCTCCGAGAAGAGCATGGCGGACCGTCTCGCGGGAGAGCTGCTGGCGGCCAGCCGGGGGGAGGGCTCCACGATCAAGAAGAAGGACGACACCCACAGGATGGCCGAGGCGAACAAGGCGTTCGCCCACTATCGCTGGTAGAAGGCGGCCCCCGTCGGAGGGGGGCATCGAGATAGGACAACTCGCGACGCGCGATGGCCTGCGGGCCCTCTCCGGTCACGGTGAGCGCGGACGGTCTGCACATCCTCTCGGGGACTGCAGAGAGCAAAGCCGCGCTCTTTTTTTCGCCCCGGCGCGTTGCCGGAGTAGGCAACAGGACAGAACAACGAGAAGGACCCCATAGATGCCCAGGATCACGCCACTGCCGCTGTTGAGGAACATCGGCATCATGGCGCACATCGACGCCGGAAAGACCACCACGACGGAGCGCGTCCTGTTCTACACAGGTCGCCTCCACAAGATGGGTGAGGTCCACGAGGGCGCCGCCACGATGGACTGGATGGAGCAGGAGCAGGAGCGGGGGATCACCATCACCTCCGCCGCGACGACCTGCTACTGGGTCCGCGAGGGCACCGAGCACCGCATCAACATCATCGACACCCCCGGGCACGTCGACTTCACCGCCGAGGTGGAGCGCTCCCTGCGGGTGCTCGATGGCGCCGTGGCCGTGTTCTGCGCCGTGGGGGGAGTGGAGCCCCAGTCCGAGACGGTCTGGCGCCAGGCGGATCGGTACGGCGTCCCGCGCATCGCGTTCGTGAACAAGATGGACCGGATCGGCGCCGACTTCGTGAACGTGGTCGAGATGATGCGGGACCGGCTGGGTGCCAACGCCCACCCGGTCCAGTATCCCCTCGGTGAGGGCGAGCTCTTCACCGGAGTCGTCGATATCGTCACGCGCAGGTCGTACGTCTACGAGGACGAGCTGGGCGCGAAGTTCAGTGAGGGGGAGATCCCCGACGGCCTCAGGGACAAGGTCGAGGAGCTCCGCCACAATCTCCTCGAGGCCGCCGTCGAGCACGACGACGAGCTCATCGAGAAGTACCTCGCGGGGGAGGAGCTCAGCGACGAGGAGCTACGCCACGCGATCCGCGCCGCGACGAACAAGGGCATAATCTTCCCCGTCTTCTGCGGGAGCGCCTTCAAGAACAAGGGCGTGCAGCAGCTGCTGGATGGCGTGATCGACTATCTCCCCTCGCCGGTGGACATCCCTCCCATCCAGGGACACCTGCCACATCACGACGAGACCCGGGAGGTCCGGGAGGCCTCCGACGACGCCCCGTTCTCGGCTCTCGCGTTCAAGATCATGACGGACCCCTACGTGGGGAAGCTGACGTTCTTCCGCGTGTACTCGGGCTCCCTGCCCTCGGGCTCCTACGTCTACAACGCCAGCAAAGGCCGCCGGGAGCGGGTGGGGCGGATCCTGCAGATGCACGCCAACAAGCGTGAAGAACGGGACGAGGTGTTCGCCGGGGACATCGCTGCTGCCATCGGGTTCAAGGACGTGAAGACGGGGGATACGCTCTGCCTGGAGACGGCGCCCATCATCCTCGAGGCCATGCAGTTCCCCGAGCCGGTCATCGCGGTCGCCGTGGAGCCCAAGACCAAGGCCGACCAGGACAAGCTGTCCAATGGGCTCGCGAAGCTGGCTGACGAGGATCCCACGTTCCGGGTCTTCACTGATCCCGAGACGGGCCAGACCATCATCTCGGGCATGGGCGAGCTCCACCTGGAGATCATCGTCGACCGTCTGAAGAGGGAGTTCGGGGTCGAGGCGAATATCGGACGCCCCCAGGTGGCGTACCGGGAGACCATCCGGAAGCGCGCCGAGAAGGTGGAGGGGAGGTTCGTGCGCCAGACGGGTGGCCGTGGGCAATACGGCCATGTCGTCATCAACATCGAGCCCGGCGAGCCCGGAACCGGCTTCGTCTTCGAGGACAAGATCGTGGGCGGGGTGATTCCCCGGGAGTACATCGGCTCGGTGGAGAACGGTGTCCGGGAGGCTCTCGACAACGGGGTGCTGGCCGGCTATCCGGTGATCGACGTCAAGGTCGAGCTGGTCGACGGCTCCTACCACGACGTGGACTCCAGCGAGATGGCCTTCAAGATCGCCGGATCCATGGCCCTCAAAGAGGGGATCCGAAAGGCGAGCCCCGTCCTGCTCGAGCCGGTCATGGATGTGGAAGTGGTCACCCCCGCCGAGTACATGGGCGACCTCATCGGAGACCTTTCGTCCCGGAGGGGAAGGGTCGGAGGGATGACCGAGCGGGCGGGCGCACGTGTCATCGGGGCCTCGGTGCCCCTCGGCGAGATGTTCGGATACTCCACGACGCTCCGGTCCCTGAGTCAGGGTCGGGCCGTCTACACGATGCAGTTCGCGCACTACGAGGAAGTCCCGAAATCGAAGGCAGACGAGATCATGGCCGCCAACGGCGCAGACTGATCTCACCGCACACCCCAGCAGACGAGCGAAGAGGATAGCGATGGGCAAGGCGAAGTTCGAGCGGACGAAGCCGCACGTGAACGTGGGAACGATCGGGCACGTGGACCACGGGAAGACGACGCTGACGGCAGCGAT
>JBDHGI010000097.1:0-15122 GCA_039589955.1 Gemmatimonadota bacterium
AGCTTCCCCTCATCTACGCCGGCGTGAGCGCCAGGGAGCGCAGGCGTAGAGCCCAGGAGAAGCTCGAGCTCGTGGGGCTCGCCGATCGCATGGACCACCGCCCACCGGAGATGTCAGGAGGGCAGCGGCAGCGGGTGGCCGTCGCGCGGGCCCTGGTGAACGAGCCGGCCCTCCTCCTGGCCGACGAGCCCACGGGAAACCTGGATTCGGTGACCGGCGAAGAGATCATGGACCAGCTCGCCGGCCTCAACCGGGAAGGGCAGACCATCCTTCTGGTGACGCACGAGACCAACATTGCCCGGTATTCGAAGCGGGAAGTCCACCTGCTGGACGGGATGATCGAGAGGGACTTTTTCAACGCACACGCGGAGACGCCCGCATGAACGCGAGAATCAGAGGATGGGGCGGCGCTGCGGTGCTGCTCCTGGGGGTCGCGGCCTGCTCCATCGGCGAGGCCGCGGAAGAGGCGCCGAGGCTCCAGACCGCCACCGTATCCCGGGGGGATCTGGACATCCGGGCGGAGGCGACCGGCACGGTGGAGCCGATTCGATCGGTTGAGGTGAAGTCCAAGGCATCGGGTGAGATCCTCAGGCTGCACGTGGACGTGGGGGACGAGGCCCAGCCCGGCGCCCTGCTGGCCGAGATCGATCCCCGGGACGTGCGCAACGGGTACGCGCAGGCCAAGGCCGATCTCGACGTGGCCGTGGCACGTACGGAGATCACCTTGGCGCAGCTCGAGCGCTCGCAGGAGCTGCTGGAGGCGGGCGTCATCGCCGAGCAGGAGCACGAGACGAAGCGGCTGGACCACGCCAATGCCCTGGCCAACCAGGTGAAGGCGGAGACGAACTTCGAGCTCAGCGAGCTGCAGCTCGAGGACGTCACCATCCGGGCCCCCATGAAGGGCACCATCATCCAGAAGGACGTCGAGGAGGGACAGGTCATCCAGTCGGCCTCCGGGAACGTCTCGGGCGGCACGACCCTCTTCATCATGGCGAACCTCGACGAGATGCAGGTGCGGACCCTCGTGGACGAGACGGACATGGGCGAGCTACGCGCCGGCATGCAGACGACGGTGAAGGTGGAAGCGTTCCCCGATCGCACCTTCCGGGGAGAGGTGGAGAAGATCGAGCCTCAGGCCGAGGTTCAGCAGAACGTCACCATGTTCCCTGTCATCGTGAACCTGGGCAACCGATCCGGCCTGCTGAAGCCGGGCATGAACGCCGAGGTCGAGATCCTCATCGATCAGGCCATCGACGTGCTCCTGGTACCCAACACGGCCATCGTGCAGATCCAGGACGTGGGTCCGGCGGCCCTGGCGCTGGGGCTCGACGTCGAGTCCCTGGACCTGGGCCAGCTCATGGGAGCGGGTCGTGGGAATGCACGCTTCCGTGGGGCCGAGGGCGACGCCGAATCCCCGGCCGGTCGCACCCAGGAGGCCAGCCCGCAGCCGGGTGGGGACGTCCAGGGGGCGACAGGTGGAGATCCACAGGCCCGGATGCAGCAGCTCCGTGCACAGGTGGAGGCCGGTGAGATCAGCCAGGACTCCATGCGGGCCGTCCTGCAGTCCCTGAGGGCACAGGGAGGCCTGGGCCGCTTCCCGGGAGCAGCCGCGACGCCGGGGGACGCCTCCGTGCCACCCAGAGAGACCCGCCCGGCCGTGGTCTTCGTACTCGGGTCCGACTCCATTCCGGAGCCCCGCCTGATCCGGATGGGCCTCAACGACTGGGACAACACCCAGGTCGTCGACGGACTCACCGGCGACGAGACCCTGGTGGTGGTCGGTGCCGCCCAGCTCCAAGCCCGGCAGCAGGAATGGCTCAACAACATCCGTAGCCGCACTTCCGGCAGCCCCTTCGGTGGGCCTGGGATGGGTGGCAGAGGACCTCGCTAGGAGCCGTCATGCTCGTCTACGAGATCGTCATGGTGGCCCTGGCGGCCATTCGGGCCAACGTGCTCCGCTCGGTGCTGACCACGCTGGGCATCATCATCGGCGTCGCGGCCGTCATCGCCATGGTGGCGCTCGGCGAGGGAGCCCAGGCCCGGGTAGAGCAGCAGATCCAGCGGATGGGCACCAACGTGCTCACCATCCGTCCGGGTCAGCAGATGTGGGGGGGAATCTCCCGGGGCGACAGCAACATGAGCGTCGATGACGCGGAAGCACTGCGTGACGGCACCGACGGGTTGCTGCAGGTCTCTCCGGAGATCTCGTCCAGGCTTCAGGTGACGTACCTCCGTTGGAACTCGAACACCCAGATCCAGGGCGTGTGGCCCGAGTACTTCGACATCTACGACCACAAGCTCCAGGGAGGGCGGTTCTTCAACGAGGGGGAGCTGCAGGGTCGCCGAAGGGTCGCGGTGTTGGGCTTCAACCTCCCGGAGACCCTGGGCGACCAGGTTCCAGCGGCCCTGGTGGGTCAGACCATCCAGATCCGAGGCGTCCCCTTCGAGGTCATCGGCATCTTGGAGGAGAAGGGCGACGCCGCCTGGATGAGGCCAGACGACCAGATCTTCATCCCCACCTCGACCGCCCAGTATCGGGTGTTCGGGGGTCGTGACCGTATCAACGCCATCTACGCCGCCACGGCGACGCCCGAGCAGCTGGACATGGCGTACGCGGAGATCGACCGGATCATGCGGCGTGAGCATCGGATCCGGCCCGGAGAGGAGGGGGATTTCAACATCCGCAACTCCGCCGATCTGCTGGCGACCTTCAACGAGACGAACCAGACGTTCACGCTTCTCCTGGCGGGCATCGCGGGCATCAGCCTCCTGGTGGGGGGGATCGGCATCATGAACATCATGCTGGTGAGCGTGACCGAACGGACCCGGGAGATCGGCGTCCGCAAGGCCCTGGGTGCGACGAAGCGGGCCATCCTCATCCAGTTCCTCATCGAGTCGCTGTTCCTGTGTATCCTCGGTGGGCTGTTGGGGGTGGGTGCGGGGATCGGTGGTGCCGAGCTGATGACGCGCCTCCAGGAGTGGGACACCGTGGTGTCCCCGGCGGCCATCGTCACCGCGTTGGCGTTCTCGGCCGGGGTCGGGCTGTTCTTCGGGATCTGGCCGGCCCAGCGGGCAGCGAGACTCGATCCCATCGTCGCGCTCCGGTACGAATAGGCCGACCGGATCTCGTGGCGGCATGTGAGGGGGGCCGGCAGCCGATTTCGGCTGCCGGGCCTTCTCCACCGAGGCTAGTCCCGGTGCAGGAGCACCTCGAGAGGTCGGCCCTTCCTCACTACCCTCACCGTCAGGTCGATACCTCCGCGGGCCAGGCCGGCGCGCAGCGCGCGTATGGAGGGGGTCGGCAGCCCATCCACGTGGGTGAGCACGTCCCCGGGCTGTATCCCGGCTTCAGCCGCGGGAGTGCCCGGCGGGACGTCGACCACCAGCACCCCTCCCTCCACGTCGAAGTACTCGGCAAGCTCGGGGCGGAGGTCCACCACTTCGGCCCCGGCCGCCCGATTCTGACCCAGCATGTAGGGTGCGAGCGGCCTGAGCGTGCGGGAGTCCAGGGCGGTGTCCGGCCCGAAGGTCCACGTGACGGAGGACCTGCTCGCTTCGGCGGACCGCTCGCGGGCGACCCGCTCCATGACGCTCCGGAGGTCCCGGCTACGCCGGTCGGCGTCTTCCAGCGCTCTCCGCAGCTGCACGAGCTGGAGGTCCTCCTGGTCGATCCGGCCCTCGTCCGCCGCCAGTGTCCGGAGCCTCGACACCTCCCGCGAGCGGAGTCCCACGATCTCACGATTCAGGGACTCCAACTCCTTCAGGAGGGAATCGGGCAGCTCGCCGCTGAGGGTGAAGAAGCCGAAGGGCGGGCTCAACTCCGGAATCACGAAGGTGGCAAAGCCCTCCCGGTCGAGCAGCACGCGCTCTCTGTCCCGGGCCTCCCCACTGAGCCCGGCGTCCTCTCGGAGACGGACGACCGTCTGGACGGAATCGGCCAGCCGCGGAGTCCCGACGACCTGGACCAGGGTCCGTCCCTCCGTCGCGAGGCGAACCCTGAGGGAGTCCATGGCACGGTACATCCGGTCGACCATGGTGTCCGCACGCACGGTCAGCGCCAGAACGGGGGCCGGATTCCACCCTTCCGGCCGCGCGGTCGCCCTGAGCACGAAGATCCGCCGCCGGTCCTCTCGAAGGACGACCATCCGGACCTCGTCGTCGGGACGCAGGGTCCCTGAGGGATTTCCGAAACCCTCCTCCCACCCATGGCCATTGATGGAGATCAGTCGGTCCCCCACGCGGATGCCGGCAGCCTCCGCGGGGCTACCCTCGCTCACCTCCGTGATGGTGACGAAGCCGTGCTCCCCCGGGGCGGCCCGCACCATGGGGATGTCGATGGAGATCCCGATCCAACCCCGTGCTCCGGGGCGGGACGTGACCACCTGCCCCTCCACGGGCTGATGCGACAGTCCCGCTGCCAGGAGAAGCGTGAGGATCCGAGCCCTGCGCATCATGCTCAGAACCAGTTGTCCCGCTGCGTGGAGATGCGGCGCAGCACCGCTTCCCGCTCGGCCAGGGTCGACGCGAGCAGTCCGTTGAGGAACGGATCCGCAGGGGCCTGTCGCACCGCCGCCTGACCCGCTGCCACCAGATACTCCAAGGCCGCGAGGCTCGTGATGGGGTCGCCGATTTCCGCACCGCCGCCCTCGACCCCGAGGAGCTCTCGATACCGGGCCAGGGCGTACATGTAGTCGGCCTCGGCGGTACGGACCGCCGTGGCGGCGTCGTCCAGATCGGTCACCGTCGCCATGCGGGCGGCTCCGTTGATCGCCCCGCTTCCTGTATCGAGACCGAATTCGTTCGTGAACATGGCCCCGAACATGCCTCCCCCGAGGAAGAGGGCGGCGGCGGCAGCAGCCCGCATCCAGCCCGGCGTCCTCCCCATGGTGAGGCGGTTCAGCAGTCTGGGTTCCTCCACGAGGCCTTCCGACCGGAGTCGAGCCTCCAGGAACTCCCAGTCGCCCAGGGGCGGCCGGACCTCCGGGAGGGCGGCCAGTGCCTGCGTCTGGGCGCGAAGAGCGTCGAGCTCCGCCGCGCACAGCCGGCATCCGGCCAGGTGCCTCGCTTCCTCCTCTCGAGGTGGCTCGTCGACGAGCCGGGCAAGGGTCTCAGTGCTCAGATGCCCCATGCTTCAACTCCCATCTCTTTCGTCTCGCCGTCCAGGGCCGCGAGCATCTCCCGCATCTTGGCCCTCGCCTTGAACAGCTGTGATTTCGACGTTCCCGAGGTAACACCGAGAACGTCACCGATCTCGTCATGGGTATAGCCCTCCACGTCGTGCAAGATCAGCACCCTCCGCATGCCCTCGGGCAGCCGGTCCAGCGCGCCCTCGAGACGCCGCTGAAGGAGGGTGTCTCCCTCTCGCGGCGCCACGGGAACCTGTTCCGGAAACGGCCCCTCCCGCTTCTTTCGAGTCTGCGATTTTCGCAGAGCCTGGAGCGCGGAGTTGACCGCGATCCTGTGTAGCCACGTCGAGAAGCGAGCGTCTCCCCGGAAGGAAGGAAGGGCGCGGATGGCGCGGATCCACGCTTCCTGCGCATAGTCCTGGGCCAGCTCGTCGTCCCCGGCGATTCGACGTACCACGGCGTACACCCGGGGAGCAAACCGATCGTACAGCGACCGGATCGCCCGGGCGTCCCCTTCTGCGGCCTGTCGGATCAGCTGGTTTTCCGTCATTCCCGTGGGGTTCTTCTTGTCTTGTCTGCTAACTTGGATGCCTGCGGAACCGCAGACGGTTGCCCCCCGGACAGGGGGTAGGTAGCCTCGGGTACCTACCCGGCGGTGCCGAGACCGGTCCACGGGGCGCGGTGACCTCCCGACCGGTCGGGACGCCTCGCTCCGGGGTGACCGCCGGACCCGCTCCTTCCTTCGGCAACGTGGACGACTTCGACGAGATAGGGGGAACGATGACGGCAGGGGCCAGGCTTCGCGGCGCCTCTCACCTGGAGTGCACGGCGAGCGGAGACCGATTCGAGAGTGAGCGGCTCATGGGGCTTTCTTCCGCAGGTAAACCGCTCTTTGCCCGATACGACCTCGAGGCCGTCCGGAGTTCCTTCACGCCCGACGCCGTCGAGGGACGTCGGGCCGATCTCTGGCGCTATGAGGAGGTCCTCCCCGTGCGAGATCCGGACTGTCGGATCAGCCTGGGAGAGGGCTGGACGCCGATGCTGGACGCTCCGCGCGTCGCCGATCGTCTGGGCGTACGTCGGGTGTGGGTGAAAGACGAGGGGCAGAACCCGACGGGGTCATTCAAGGCCCGGGGGCTGGGCCTCGCAGTGTCCCGGGCCTTCGAGCTGGGAGCGAAGGAGGTCGCCCTTCCCTCCGCCGGAAACGCCGGGAGCGCAGCCGCTGCGTACGGAGCCGCAGCCGGGCTGACGGTTCATGTGGTGGTACCCAACGACACCCCTGCCCCCATCCTGGAGGAGATCTCCGCCCTGGGAGCCGACCTCAGGCTGCTCGACGGGCTCATCAGCGACTGCGGCAGAGCGGTGGCCGAGGGTGTCGCGAGGCACGGTTGGTTCGACCTGTCGACCCTGAAGGAGCCCTACCGGGTCGAAGGAAAGAAGACGATGGGCTACGAGCTGTTCGAGCAGCTGGGAAGGAGGCTGCCGGATGCCATCGTGTATCCCACGGGCGGCGGCACCGGGCTCATCGGGATGTGGAAGGCCTTCGACGAGATGGAACGGCTCGGCTGGATAGGCTCGGACCGACCCAGGATGTTCACGGTGCAGGCAGCGGGGTGCGCACCGATGGTTCGGGCGTGGGAGCGCGGTGACGACCATGCGGAGCCGTGGCAGAACGCGGCCACGTATGCCTCGGGGCTGCGTGTTCCTGGTGCCGTGGGCGACTTCCTCATCTTGAGGACGTTGCGTGAGTCCCGCGGCGGTGCCGTGGCGGTGACAGACCACGAGATGCGGGAGTGGGTGCAGACCATCGGCTCGGCCACGGGCGTATTCGCCGCACCCGAAGGAGGGGCGACGGCCGCCGCGGTGCCCAGGCTCCTGGAGAGGGGGTTGATCTCGGAGGACGACGAAGTCGTGCTGTTCAATACCGGAAGCGGCCTGAAGTATGTGGGCATGAGCCCCCTGGACTGAAGCGGTCACGATGCTGTCCTTTGCCCTCGCGCTCCTGTCCGCCTTCCTGGTGGGGCTGGTCGTCGCCTCTGGTGTGCACTTGCGACTGAGGCTTCGGGAGCGACTGGGTCGGAAGACGCTGGTCGTGGACGACCAGGCCATCCGGACGATCCTGGAGCAGGGGGTGCTCACCACGGAGGACGATCCGCCTCTCGACCTCGAAGAGATCGACGAGGAGGAGCGTCGCTTTTGGACCGAGACCTGGGACGAGCCCGAGGAATGGTAGGGAGGTTTCGGAGGTGTGTGCCCTCAGCGGGTCCACCGGTAGTAGATGCCCGGCAATGGGACAAGCCGGCGGTTGAGCGGCAGATCGTCGTCGGGGTCGGTGCGTCGCACCCATATGGCCCGGTTCACGTTGAGCGCGAGTCCGACTGCGTGGCGGTGACCCGGCTGAAGGTCGACGCCCAGCGGGGCGTGAAGAACGGTGGCAAAGCCCGCGCGTCCGTCTTCGGGTCGGGCAGCGACCAGCCAGAGCCCTCCCCCCACGAAGGGAAGCGCCTCGCCCGCGCCGAAGTAATGCCGCGCGACCACGGCGACGCTCAGGTCCCGGAACGACCACGTGCCCACGGTGAGATCGAGGCTCTCGTTCCCGTCGTAGTACTCGGCCGTCAGTCCGAATGTGGCGATTCCCCCGAAGGATACGCCCACCCGCATGCCTGTCCCGGCCCGGGAGCCCTGGCCACACACGGGTACGGTGGCGGCCGCCGTCATCAACGAGGCGAGAAGGAGGGACCGGACGCGGTCGCGCGAGCGGGAGTTTCGAGTGGGTGCCATGCGAGCCGGAGTATAGGCAGACGGGGCGGGTCGGTCCACGCCTTCCCTCGCGTGGCCATCGGCATGCTCGTGCTGATGCTGACGGCATGTGCTCCCCCCGATCGGCCCCAGCGGTCCGGACGGGGCGTGCCCGAGGCCGTACTGGAGCTCCTGGAGCCCGATACCGTGGTTGGCGCCTGGGTCGGCGAGGGCATCTGGTATCGGTATCTGTGGGCCGAAGGCGGACCGTGGGCTGTCCACGTGCTGGAGGCCGACCTGACCCGTTGCGATCTCGCCCTGCGGGCTCTTCAGGCGGAGGCACGGGCGGGTGGTGGACTTGGGCGGGAGAGGGTCAGCTCCATGGTGGGTCGGACCGGCGAAGGGGTCATGGCCGCGGTGAACGCGGACTTCTTCACTCCCGAGGGATCCACCGTGGGTCCGGAGGTGACGGGCGGCCGGGTATGGGCGGCCCGAACGCGGCCGGCGTTCTCCTGGCGTCCGGGGGAGGATCCGTGGATGGGGAGCAGCTCTGTGAGCGGCGATTCCCTCTGGGTGGGCTGGTGGGTGACGCTGGGTTCGAGGGACGCACCCATGGAGGTGGTGGGGGGCTTCCCCAAGCTCCTGGAGCAGGGAGTGCGGGTCGAGGAGCTGGGCGTTTCCGCGGCCACCCGGCATCCACGGACAGCCGTGGGCTACGAGACCGAGCGAGGTCGATTGTGGCTGGTGGTGGTGGACGGGCGACAGGCCCCCTTCTCCGTGGGCATGACCCTCCCCGAGCTCACGGACCTGCTGGAGGCGCTTGGCGTGGACGAGGCGCTCAACCTCGACGGGGGCGGATCGTCGGTCATGGTGGTCCGGGGCCGTGTGCGGAACAGCCCCTCGGACCAGACGGGAGAGCGTCCGGTGGTCAACGCCCTGGCCGTGGTGCGGGATCGGTCCGCCTGCAAGGAGCGGACCGGCAGGTGATCAGCGATCGGAGGTGCCCCAGGATGCGCGCAAACCGAGCTGGAAGCTGCGGCCGGGTCCGGGCTCGTAGTAGCGGCCCCCGAAGGCGTTGACGACGACGGACGCGTCGTAGGTCCGATCCAGGACGTTGGACACGGAGGCGAAGGGGGACAGGCTGAGCCCACCCGCAGCCAGACCGTCGAGGCCGACCCGGATGTCGGCGACGGCGTGCCCAGCCGCCTCAGCGGTGTTGGCGTCGTCCACGGGCATCGCGTCCTGATAGAGCACACGGACCTCGGCGAAGCCGGCGGCTCGCACGAGGGCCATGCGTCCGTCGACGCGGAAGGGCGCCAGGCCCGGGATCCGGTTCCCCCGGAAGTCGGCTCCGTCGAACACGTACTCGTCGAACCGCCCGTCGACTCGGGTATAGGCCACACGGGTCCACAGGCCCGGAGTGGGTCGCCCTTCCACCGTCATCTCCCATCCTCGGTGATGAGAGGTTCCGGAGTTACGGAAGAACGTCCTCCCGGGGTCGGTGGGGACTTCGAAGGGGACGAGCTCCTCCTCGAGGGAGGTCCGGAACAGAGCGATCTCGGTGCTCCACGCGTCTCCGACGTGGGCTCGCGCCCCTCCCTCCCACGTCCACCCCCGGGTAGGATCGAGGCTGGCGTTGAACCCTCCCGCGCCGTCCGGTCGATTCGCCAGCTCCGTCGTGGTGGGTGTCTCGAAGAAGGTCGAGGCCGACGCGAACAGCTCCACCCGGCCGCCGGTGGTGAACACCAGCCCGGCGGAGGGGCTCACGGCTTGCATCGCCCTCGAGCCACTGTCGTCCGTGGCGTCGACCAGGAACCGATCCCGCACCTCGAACCGGAACCGGTCGAAGCGAATACCCGCCGAAGCCGCGATCCGGGGGCTCAGGTCGAGGCGGGCCTGCAGGAATGCACCTGTCCCCCGGACACGCTCGAGCTGATCGAGGGATAATGCGCCCTTCTCGCCGGCGTCGTTCTCCCAGTTCCTTCGGTCGTCCCGCTGCAGCTCGATCTCCAATCCTGCCCTCCAGGCCAAGTCCCCGAGGCCGATCCGCCGCGTGCCGCGGGTCAGCGCCCGGACCCCGCCTGCATTCCGATCGAAGGCGATGACGCTGGGCGGGATACGTCCGGTGAAATCCCTGCGGATGCCCCAGGTGGCGAGCTCGGTCTTGAGGCCAACCACGGACCCCTGCCAGGCCATGCCGATCTGTCCTTGGCGGACATCCTCGACGGTTTGCTGGATGACGTTGAACCGATAGGCCTGCCGGTCTCCTTCAGCCAGGAGTGTGGATGAAAGAGACCCGGGGTTTTCGGACGCCATGTCCAGGGCGTTGAGATGAACCCTCAGGGTGCCGGAGCCAGCCGGCATGGCCAGCGCCCCGTTGACCACGGTGCGTGTCGAACGCCCGTAGGTGCTCCCGTCGCCCGCAACGGGGTCGATCCTGAAGCCGTCGTATGCGTATCGCGAGGCCGTGGCACGGTACGCGATTGACCCCGAGCTTCCGGTCACGGCTCCGTAGTGGCTTCGAAGTCCGTCGGATCCCACCGCCGAACGGGCCTCTAGCTCGGCGGGGCCGGCGGTGGGAGGAAGGGACTCGAGATGGAGAACGCCGCCCGCCGCGTTTCCGTAGGAGGCGGCAGCCGGTCCCCTGAGGATCTCCACGCGCTCCAGCGAGCCCGGGTCGACGTGATCCAGGGTGGTTTGGCCGTCCGGCAGCGTCGCGGGGATCCCGTCGACCAGCACCCGGATGCCCCGGATGCCGAACTGGGAACGTGCTCCGAAACCCCGAATGACGAAACGCTCGCCGGCGGCGAGGTTGAAGCGGTTCTGGATCTGGAGGCCGGGAAGAGCCCGGAGGGCCTCTTCCAGGGATGCTCCGGTCGTGCCTCTCTGCAGCTCGGGACGGAAGGCGACGGAGACGGGGTACGGGGCGCCGCTGCCGACGGTGCTCCTGAGCACCCGTACGAGCACCGGCTCGATCTCAACGACGGAGTCGGGAGGCTCCTGGGACGAGACGGGGGCGGCTTGCGGGAAGAAGGTCAGGAGCACGGCCCACCCCATCCTCAGGCCGCCGGGCATGCCACGCTCCGAGGTCATGTCACCCTCCCTGCAGGTTCAGGGTCACGGTCATGACGCGGACGTGGGAGGGGATCGTCAGGTTGCGGACGGCCTCGGGCCCGTCGGGCAGGGCCGCTTCGATGCGCACCTGGGTCCCCGCGGGCCCGCCACAGACGAGGAAGACGCCCCTCCCGTCCAAGGTGGTCTCCAGCCACCGATCCCGGTCCGTTACCGGGGCCCACACCGGGACCCGAGCCTCTGGCGTGTCGGGTCTCGGGGGAGCGGCGACGGTGGGGATGTCGAAACCTCGCCGCGTTCCCGTGTGCCAAAGGAGACGAACGCGTGCGCCCTCCACCGATTCCCCCGGGGTCAGCACCCTTCCCAGCAGGATGACGGGCGTCCGATCGTCCCCGCGCACCTCGCCGCAGGCCTCCGAGAGCCTGGACGCCACTCCGGGGAGCACCACGGTCACGGGTGTGATCTCGCCCGGCTCGCCCTCAACCGGAACGGAGACCGGCCCGAGGCCCAGGGTGTCCAGCGAAGGGTGATGCAAGGTCAGGCGCTGGAGGCCGGGGGCGAGACCGGGCAGCAGGAAGGACCCGGCTTCGCCCGTGGTGTCTCGCGAGAAGCCGTCATCGGTGAGCACCACCGCGCCGGGCACGGGCCTGGCGCCGGTGGAATCGACGACGGTTCCCGCGAGCGTGACGGTTTCCGCTTCGAGGAGGGTGGTGCCGTCGTGGTCGATCACCCTCCAGACAACGCCACCATCCTGAAAGTACCCGGTCTGGATCGGGCGCCGATGCAGTCCGGCGGAGGCCATCCGCGGCATGCGGATGTACCACTCGCGGACGATCCAGCTCCCGTTGGGTAGGCGCCCGAAGATGACGGAGCCGCTGGCATCCGCGTTGGCGAGCTCCCATGGGAGGTTCGTGTATCGAAGCTCCAGGCGTTTCAGCTCCGCCGAGGCGGCCTCGATCCAGAGAGTGCCACGGATGTCGGGGAGACGTCGACCCCGCACGGGCTCGAACTCGAGGCCGATGAGGCCGTCCTCCACGCGGTCCAGGCGCATGCAGTGGGTGTCGAGGAAGGGATCCGACAGGAACACCTCGGCGTCCGGCGCGAAGTACGTGTTGGAGCCGTCGGGATTCCGGCGGACATAGCCTAGATCCGAGAGCTCCTGGGCGGGAGCGCTCACATAGGGGGCCTGGCCCCAGGAGCGGTCGAAGCGGCGATCCTCCTCGAGCACACGTCGGCCCGAGGCATCCAGCTCCCGGGTATAGTGCAGCAACGTGTAGCGATACGCACCCGACGACACGGTCCACGCCGCCGCCTCCAATGCCTTCCTCGCCTCCTCCCAGACCTGGGCGGTCGCGCGGCCCTCCTCGGGGCGCACCTCGCATCGCCGCGAGCCCGATACGTCGATTCCCTCGAGCTGCACCGCCCGGATGGGAACCTCCACCCGCCGGTATGTGCCTCCGACCGGGACCGCGAACCGTTCGGTCGTGATGCTCTCGTATCCGATGCGGTCCACGCGGATGAAATGGGGACCCGGACGGTCCGCGTCGATGATGAACTCGCCGTCGGCATCGGTCAGTACACGCTCGAGGGGCTCGCCCGCGTAGTCGAGGAGGATCACCATGGCTCCTTCGATGGGGATGGCGGAGGCCTCCTCCACCACCACGCCCCGGACGACCTGTCCCCGGGCGGTCCCCACGAGAAGCACCGACGCCACGATCGCGGCAAGTAGAGATCGTACCATGACCCTAGTCTAGAACATGAGGGTTCATCGCGCTTCACCATGTGAAGCTTACGGCGCCATTCCCGAGAGGTTGCGATTCCACCATCGCCGGGTCGCGGCCCGTCTGCTAGGTTCGGCCCATGACGCACAGCGATCCCATGGCGGGGATACCCGCCGACGTCTTTCGTGCCCGAAGAGCGTCGGTCTCTTCGGTCCTGGGTCGAGGCGTGCTGGTCTTGCCCTCCGCACCGCGCCTGTTTCGATCACGGGACACGGAGACTAGGTACCGCCCGGACAGCGAGCTGTTCTACCTGACGGGGTGCACCGAGGCCGACGCAGTGGCCGTCCTCGCGGGAGGCGACGAGGCTCGCCTCGTGCTGTTCGTGCGGGATCGGGACCCGGAGGCGGAGCGATGGTCCGGTCCCGTGTTGGGCCCGGAGGCGGCGAAAGAGCGCTTCGGTGCCGACGAGACCCACTCCCTGTCGGAGTTGGAGACCTCGATGCCGGCGCTCCTCCGCGAAGCCGATGCGATCTACTACCGCGCAGGCCGGAGGGAGCTTCTGGACCGCATGATATTCGAGGCCCTGTCCTATTCCCGGTCGAGAGGACAGCGGAAGGGCATCGGGCCCCGCTCACTGGTCGATCCCGGCGAAGCGCTCGACGAGCTCCGCCTCGTGAAGGACCGGCACGAGATCGAGCGCCTCAGGGCTGCGGCCCGCGTCAGCGCGGAAGGACACCGCGTCGCCCTGGCGGCGGCCCGGCCCGGCCGGGGGGAGTGGGTCGTCGAGGCGGAGATCGACGCCGCCTTCCGCCGCCACGGGGCCCGGGGCCCGGCCTTCGACACCATCGTCGGCTCCGGGGCCAACGCGTGCGTGCTCCACTACGTGGCCAACGGTCGGGTCATCGAGGGCGGTGACCTCGTGCTGGTGGATGCCGGGGCGGAGGTGGGTCTGTACCAGGGGGACATGTCCCGGACGTTTCCCGCTTCCGGCCGCTTCTCTCCCGAACAGCGGGACGTGTACGAGGTGGTGGACGCGGCTCGAGCCGAGGCCGTGGCAACGGCCGCACCCGGTCGCTCCGTCGCCGAGGTCCACGAGACGGCCGTGCGGGTGTTGACCACCGGCCTGGTCGAGCTCGGCGTGCTGGACGGCACCTTGGACGAGCTGATGGATCAGGAGGCGCACGAGACCTTCTTTCCCCACCAGACGTCCCACTGGCTGGGTCTGGACGTGCATGATCCGGGTGACTACGCGAAGGAGGGCAGGTCCCGACGTCTGGAGCCGGGCATGGTGCTCACCGTGGAGCCGGGCCTGTATTTCCCGGCGGGAGCCGAGGGCGGAGCCGCACGCTACGCCGGTATCGGCGTGCGGGTCGAGGACGAGGTCCTGGTGACCGAAGACGGTCCCGAGAACCTGACCGGAGCCCTTCTTCCGACCTCGGCCGACGACATGGAATCCCTGGCCGGCGGGGTCTCGTGATCCGGACCACCGAAGCCGGTGGCGCCCCATCCCTCCTCCTCCGACGGCTCAGGTCTCCGGAGCCCCTGCTGACCGTGGAGCTCCGTCCCCCCCGGAGCGAGCTCCGGCCGGAGGCGGGCATGAGGGCCTGGATCGACCTGCACCATGCCCTGGGGGGACTCACCCGCGAGGGCGTCTTCGCGTTCCTGACCGACAACGCGGTCGGCTCGGCCGAGGAGGAAAGCCTGGCCCACGTGGGCGCCAACCTCGGCGACGACGCGGATCCAAGGCGGATCGTTCCGATCCTCACCTGCAAGCACGCCTTGGAGTACTGCACCCTCTTCGCCACCCGGGCGGCGTCCCAGGGCTTCGACACGCTGACGGTGCTGGGCGGCGACGATAGCGTCGGCCCGCCCCGCTGTGTCCCCCGCGCCCGGGATCTCAGGCGGATCATCCGTGCTCGCTCGCCGGGTTTGACCCTCGGAGGTTGGGTCAACCCGCTGAAGGACCCAGGGGAGCAGATCGGGTACGTTACGGCGGGCGACGCCGAGCTGGATTTCGCCCTCGGCCAGGTCGTGTCCCACCATTCCCTGGAGGAGGTGGAGCGCTTTCTCGAGGTCCTAGGCGCCAGCGGGTCGTCCCTCCCCGTGGTCTTCGGAGTGTTCTTCTACAGGAGCGCCAACCCGGCCACGCTCTCGACGCTGGGGCGGTTCTTCCCCGTGCCGGCGGAGGACATCACCCGGGAGTTCGAGGCCGGGATGGAGCCCGAGGAGATCTGCGCGCGGTCCATTCGCGAGCTGCGCCGGGTCGGTGCCGACAAGATCTACGTGAGCAACCTGGGGAACCGGAGGACGCGGGCCCGCCTGAGGAGGATCATGGCGCTGGTCTGACGGCGACCTCACGCCGTGGCGCTGACGCCGCTGTCCCTCAGGGTTCGCAGGGCGATGTCCACCAGCCCTCCCGGAGCGCTGATGTGGAACCCGCGAACCAGGGGCCGCACCGCCTCGA
>JBDHGI010000098.1:0-15103 GCA_039589955.1 Gemmatimonadota bacterium
CGGGGCTTCGCCTTCCGCAGGGGGGTTCCCCTGGACATGCGCATGGATGCCGGCGAGGGACGGACCGCCGCCGAGCTCCTGGCCGAGGCCGACGAGGCACAGCTGGCCCGGGTGTTTCGTGAGCTCGGCGAGGAGCCTCGAGCCCGCAGGCTGGCCCGGGAGGTCGCCAAGCGTCGGTCCACCGAGCCCCTGACGACGAGCGACGATCTGGTGGCAGCGCTCGTGATCGCGTTGGGCAGGACCCCCTCCGCCCAGGACAAGGCCAGGATCTTCCAGGCCGTAAGGATCGCCGTGAACGCGGAGCTGGAGTCCCTGGAGCGGGCTCTCCCGATGCTGCGGGACGCTCTGAGAGAAGGGAGCGCCTTCGTGGTCATCGCATATCACTCCCTCGAGGACCGCATGGTGAAGAGGGCCTTCCGGGAATGGAGCCAGGCGTGCGTGTGCCCACCGGATCTCCCCCTGTGCGCATGTCGGGGAAGGCCCTTGGGGGAGGTCCTGACGCGCCGGCCCATCCGGCCTTCGGAGGCGGAGACCGCTCGCAACCCTCGGGCACGGAGCGCGAGGCTACGCGCATGGAGGAAGGCCGCGTGAATCGCATCCCCGGTGTGCTCCGTGTCTCGTTCGCCGTCGTCACGCTGCTGGGCTCCCTGAGCCTCGTGACGTGGAGGCAGAGCCGGGCCCTCGAGTCGCTGGCGGGACTCGAGAGCCTCCAACGGCAGACCTCCCTGGCCGAGGCCGAGCGCGTGGAGCTGGTCCGGACCATCCAGGCCCTCGAGAGCCGTGTCCGGGTTGTTCCCGCTGCCCGTGAGCGCCTGGGCATGCATCTGGCGGTCACCGAGGAGATGGTCTTTCTACCGGAGGTGAAGCCGTGAGCCGGAAGGCAACGTCTCGTCGCCGCCCCAGCTGGCGCCGCCGGTTGATCCTGGCTGGCTGGCTGCTGGCCCTGCTCGGCGTGGCCGCACGGTCGGGCCAGGTCCAGGGTGTGCAAAGCCTGACCTGGCGGGCCACGGCCGAAGCCCAGCAGACCAAGGACATGGAGATCGCCGCGGCTCGCGGAGCGATCCTCGATCGGGACGGCGCACCCCTCGCCGTCTCCCAGGAGAGGTACAAGATCGGCGTGGCGCCCCAGGAGCTTCAGGATCCCGCCGAGGCTCGCGCGTTGCTCCAGGCGGCGGTGGGCCTCTCGGCACGAAGGGCTCGGCAGGTGGTGTCTCCCGATCGCCGATGGAGCGTCATCCCAGGAACGTATTCCCCCGCCGTCAGGGAGCAGCTGAACGGGGTAAGGGGGATCCATCCCGAGCGGCGGTTGGAGCGCTCCCACCCCCACGGCGGCCTGGCACGCGGCATCCTCGGATCGGTGATCGACGGCGAGGGGCAGGGGGGGATCGAGCAGCAGCTGGACGCCTGGCTGAGGGGAACAGCCGGTCGGGAGGTCGTGGCGAGGGACAGCAGGGGTCGCCCGATCCCTGGAGAGACCTTCCAGGTGGCGGCGCCCCATCCCGGTGGAGAGGTGGTGCTGACCCTGGACGTGGACCTCCAGGAGATCGCCCGGCAGGCGCTCCACGAGGCCGTCACGTCCACCGAGGCGCGAGGCGGAGACGTGCTGGTGACCGATCCCCACACGGGCGAGATCCTGGCCATGGTCTCCCTGCGGGACGGCCGGACGACGGGCCTCGGAGCCATCAACACTCCCTACGAGCCCGGCTCCACGCTGAAGCCCTTCACCGTGGCCGGGCTCCTCCAGCTCGGCGTCGGCTCCCTCGACGACTCCGTCGATGTCGAGGACGGCACCTGGGGGGTGGCCGGCCGCACCCTGCACGACGTGCACGCCGAGGGAGTCATGACGGTGTCCGATGCCCTCCGGAAGTCGTCCAACGTCGGCATCGCGAAGGCGGCGCAGTCGTTCCGGCCGGGTGAGCAGTACGAGAACCTGCGCGACTTCGGCTTCGGCACCCTGACGGGCATCGAGCTTCCCGGCGAGGCCCGGGGCCGCCTTCCGCGTCCTCTCGACTGGTCCGCCCAGTCACCGGCCTCCCTCGCCATCGGCTACGAGATCTCGGTGACACCGCTCCAGATGGCCATGGCGTACGGGGCGCTGGCCAACGGGGGGATGCTCATGCAACCCCACATCATCAAAGAGATCCGGGACAACCGTGGCCGCACCGTGGAGCGTACGGAGCCCCGAGCCGTCCGACGGGTGGTGTCCACGGAGGTCGCCGGGTCGGTGAGCGAGGCGCTGGTGGGTGTGGTGGAGGACGGCACGGGCACGGCTGCCCAGCTCGGGGGGCTCCGGGTAGCGGGAAAGAGCGGAACGAGCAGGGCCTGGGACGGGGGGGGGTACGCGCCCGGGCGCTATTACGCATCCTTCGCCGGCTTCTTCCCGGCCGAGGATCCGGAGCTCGTGGTCTTCGTGAAGCTGGATGATCCCCAGGGCGCCTACTACGGCGGGGCGGTGGCTGCCCCGGTGACCCGGGCCACGATGGAAGCCGCCCTGGCCGCGCGGGTGACGCCTCTGGATCGGACCAAGCTGCTTCCCACGCCTCGGCGTAGCCAGCCCGGGGAATCGTCACCGGTTCGGTTCGCCACGTACAACCTGGCGGCCCCGCAGGTGGAGTGGAACGAGCCGGACCGGGAGGAGATGGTGCTCCGAGCCGGCTCGACGCTGCGCGTACCCGACGTGTCGGGGCTCGCCACGCGAGTGGCCGTCCGGCGTCTGCATGCCCTCGGCCTCCGTGTGCGTCAGGAGGGCACGGGAGACGTCGTCGGCACCGTTCCCTCCCCGGGGGCACGTGTCCAGCCCGGGGACACCGTGCGCCTGAGGACCAGGAGGAGGGGCGATGGCTGAGCCCCCGGTGACGCTGGGAGCCGTGGGCGAGGTCCTCCGGTCGGCCGGTCTCCTTCGGGACACGCACGGTCCGGAGGACGTCGCCGTAAGGGGCGTGATCCAGGACAGCCGGGACGCCCAGCGGGGCGATCTGTTCCTGGCGTGGAAGGGCACGGAGAGGGATGCCCACGACTTCGTGCGCGACGCCGCCAGGGCCGGAGCCGTTGCGGCCGTGGTGGAGCGTCCCGTCGACGTGGGGATACCGCTCCTGGTGGTGTCCGACGGCCGTCGCGCGGCGGCCCTCGCAGCCGAGGCGGTGATGGGCTTCCCCTCGAGACACCTCTTCATGGTGGGCGTGACGGGGACGAACGGGAAGACCACGACGGCGCACCTGGCACGATACGTCCTCGCCGAGGTGCACTGCACGGCGGCCATAGGAACCCTGGGAGTCATGGACGACGACGGCGTCCGCCCGGACACCGAAGGTCTCACCACGCCCGGTCCGGTCCAGGTGGCCGTGTGGCTTCGGCAGCTCGTGGACGGGGGTGCCGACACGGTCGTCGTCGAGGCCTCCTCCCACGCCCTCGACCAGAAGCGACTGGACGGCGTGCGCTTCGACGTGGGCGTGTTCACCAACTTCTCGCAAGACCACCTGGACTACCACCAGGATCTGGCGACCTACTTCGTCGCCAAGGCCCGGCTGATCGAGCTCGTGGAGAGGGGCGGCACGATCGTCGTGAACCAGGGCGAGGCGGCCTGGGCGGACCTCGATCCCGACGGTCGGCCCGTGCGTACGTTCGCCCTGGACTCCGCAGCTGACGTCCGCGCCAGCGACGTCCGGATGGACACCACAGGTGCGCAGTTCACTCTTTTCGTCAACGGCGAGGAGGCGCTCGTCAGGCTGCCCCTCCTCGGTGCGTTCAACGTGGAGAACGCCCTGGGGGCAGCCTCGGTGGCGGCGATCCGCGGAATGGGGGCCGAAGACATCGCCCGGCGCCTGTCCACCACCCCGCCGGTGCCAGGGCGCCTGGAGACGGTGACCCGGACACCTTGCCACGTCGTCATCGACTTCGCACACACCCCCGACGCGCTCGCAGGAGCGCTCGGGGCCGTGAGGCGCCTCGCGAGGGGGCGTGTCATTGTGGTCTTCGGGGCGGGTGGGGACCGCGATCGCACCAAGCGCCGACCCATGGCCGAAGCGGTGCGGCGCTTCGCCGACGTCGCGGTGATCACCTCCGACAATCCCCGGACCGAGGATCCCGAGCGGATCCTGGACGACCTGGCCGAGGGCCTCGAGGGATCGGAATACATGAGGATCGCCGACCGACGGTCGGCGATCCGCCACGCCCTGGAGCAAGCGGGCTCCGAGGACACGGTGGTGCTGGCCGGCAAGGGCCACGAGACCTACCAGGTGGTGGGTAGGGAGAAGTTGCCCTTCGACGAGCGGGCCATCGTGCGAGAGTGCCTCGCCGACCTGGAGGTGGCGTGAGCACGTTCACGTGGACCGACGCCCGGGTCCGGGAGGCCCTCGGACTCCGCCTCGACCGGGCGGGTGACATGAACTTTGCCGGAATCTCCACAGACTCCAGGACGGTCGCCGAAGGCGAGCTGTACCTGGCGCTGGTCGGGGACCGGTTCGACGGGCACGACTTCGTGACCGAGGCGCTGGCCCGCGGGTGCCGGGCGGCCGTCGTGTCGAGGCCCGTGGAAGGGGAGGCGACCCAGCTCTACCTCGTGGACGACACGCTCGACGCGCTTGGGTCGCTGGCCGCCTATCGACGGCAGGAGCTGGCGGTCCCGGTGGTGGGGATCACCGGCTCGGTGGGGAAGACCTCCACCAAGGACCTCACCCGGGGCGCACTCGCGGGAGCGCTTCGGGTCCACGCCACCGAGGGCAACCGCAACAACCGGGTCGGGCTGCCTCTGACCCTCCTGGATACGCCGGAGGATGTCGAGGCCGTCGTCCTGGAGATGGGCACCAACGAGCCGGGGGAGATCGCGGCGCTCGCGGCGGTGGCCAGACCCGACGTGGGCGTCGTCACCACCGTGGGAGAGAGCCACCTGGAGAAGCTCGGCTCTGTCGAGGGAGTGCTGGAGGAGAAGCTGGACCTCCTCCGGGGCCTGGCCTCCGGAGGGCGGTGCGTGGTGGGCGACGAGCCCGGTCATCTCGCCGAGGCGGCTCGCAGGATCTGCCCGGACGTGCGGGTCGCCGGGTGGAGCGAGCGTGCGGACGAGGGTCTCCGCCCCGAGACGGTGGAGGTGGACTGCTGGGGAGCCCACAGGTTCCGGTGGCGGGACCACATGGTGGAGCTCCGCCTTCCGGGACGCCACTCCGTCACCAACGCCTTGCTCGCCCTCGCCGTGGCGGACCTCCTCGGAGTCCATCCGAGAGCGGCAGTGGCCGGCCTGGCGGCGGTGGAGAGCGGACGGCTGCGAGGAGAGATCCGCCAGGTCGGCGGGCTTACCCTCGTAGTCGACTGCTACAACGCGAACCCTCCGAGCGTGCGTGCGGCGCTGGACGTCCTCGAGGGATACGGCGGCGCCCGCCGGGTGGTGGTGCTGGGCACGATGCTGGAGCTGGGTCCGGCCTCGCCATCGCTCCACGAGGAGGTGCTCCTGGACGCGCTGTCCAGGGATGTGGACCTGGTGGTGGCGACCGGCGAGTTCCACGCGGTGGACGCCCCCGGCGAGGCCGAAGGAGACCGCCTGCTGAGGGGACGCGACTGGGCCAGCGCCTATCCCTCGCTCCGGGAGCGGCTGGGAGGGGACGAGGTGATTCTCCTGAAGGCGTCCCGCGGTGTGGCGCTGGAGGGGATCCTGGAGCTGCTGGAGGCGGACTTCGGCGCGCCGGCCAAGGCCGGTGGGGAGGGGGTGGGCTGATGCTGTACCACCTCCTGCCCCAGTTCTCCGACGTCCACATCGTCTTCAATCTGTTCCGCTACCTCACGTTCAGGGCGGCGGGAGCCGTGGTGACGGCCCTTCTCGTGGCCTTCGTGGTCGGCCCCGCCGTCATCCGACGCCTCGACAGGATGCGGGTCGGTCAGATCGTCCGGGAGTCGGGGCCCGAGTCCCACCTGGAGAAGGCCGGGACTCCCACCATGGGTGGCGTGATCATCATCCTCGCGGCGACCCTGTCCACGCTCCTGTGGGCCGAGCTCACCAACTGGTACACGATCCTGGCGCTGGTGGCGCTGCTCTGGATGGGCGGCATCGGCTTCCTCGACGACTACCTGAAGGTCGTGCGCGGCCATCCGAAGGGCCTGGTGGCTCGCTACAAGATGGTGGGTCAGATCGTGTTCGGGCTGGCGCTGGGCGGCCTGCTCCTCGCCAATCCAGTCTCCTCGTACCCGACGACCTGGACCGCCGTCCCGTTCTTCTCCGACTGGGTGGCGGTGTTCTGGTCACCGGCCTTCGTGGTGTTCGTAGCCATCGTCGTCTCGGGAACCTCCAACACGGTGAACCTCACCGACGGGCTGGACGGGCTGGCCGCGGGCCTCACCGCCATCGTGGCCATGACCTTCGGAGTCCTTGCCTACGTCGAGGGTCGCTTCGACACGTCGGCATACCTCGGGATCTTCCATCTCCCCGGGGCCGGGGAGCTCTCCATCTTCACCTCCGCCCTGGCGGGCGGGGCCGTGGGCTTCCTCTGGTTCAATGCCCATCCGGCGGAGGTCTTCATGGGGGACACGGGCTCGCTGTCCCTCGGTGGTGCCATCGGTGTCGTCGCCATCCTGCTCAAGGCGGAGTTCCTGCTCGTCATCGCGGGCGGCGTCTTCGTGCTCGAGGGCGTCTCGGTGATGCTCCAGACATCGTACTTCAAGTACACGGCGCGCCGATTCGGGGAAGGGCGCCGGATCTTCAGGATGGCACCCATCCATCACCACTTCGAACAGCTCGGATGGCCCGAGAGCAAGGTGGTCATCCGGTTTTGGATCCTCGGAATCATGTTCGCGATGATGGCTTTGAGCACCCTCAAGATCCGTTAGCGGATATGGTGCGAGCTAAGGAATGGATACGGAAACGGGCGCGACTGGACTCGACGGAGCCAAGGTCGCGGTCATCGGCCTCGGAGCCAGCGGCAAAGCCGCGGCCCGATTGGCCCTTGCCAGAGGAGGAGAAGTCTATGTCTCGGATTCGCGCGCTGATGCCCCAGCTGCAGCTGGTGGAGCCGACCTCACGGCACTCGGGGCCCGAGTGGAATGGGGGAGGCACGACGTCGACTGGATGGCGTCGGCCGACCTCGTCGTGGTCAGCCCCGGCATCCCCCCGGACGCGCCGGTGCTCCGCTCCCTCGGAGAGCGCGGCGCGAGATGGATCTCCGAGCCTGAGCTCGCCTTTCGGTTCCTCGATGGTCCACTGATCGCCGTCACGGGCACCAATGGCAAGACGACGACGACCCTTCTGGTGGCGCATCTGCTCGAGGCGGCCGGCTTCCGGGCAGCGGCCGGTGGCAATGTGGGTGGCGGGCTCGCCCCCGCCGCGTCCGAGCTGGCACTGCGGCCCGATCCGCCGGACTGGTACGTGCTCGAGATGAGCTCCTTCCAGCTCGCGGGGATCGAGCGGTTCCGGCCGGATATCGGCGTCGTCACGAATCTCTCGCCGGACCACCTGGACCGGTACGAGACCGTGGACGACTACTACGCCGACAAGGCACGCCTCTTCGATACCGCGGACAGCGCCAGCCGCTGGGTGCTCCCCGAGCCCTCGGCGGCCCTGGAGTCCGTGGTGGGGGACGCTCCGGGCCGGCGGTACCGCTTCTCGCTGGAGGAGGGAGCGGGGGTGCACGCCTTCCTGCGGGACGGGACCCTCACCCTCCGCCTGGACCGGGAGGAGGCCCTCGTCCCCGCCCACGATCTGCGGGTCCTGGGCGAGCACAACCAGCTGAACGCCCTGGCCGCCGGGCTGTGCGCTCGCCTCGCCGGAGCCGAGCGGGCCGGCGTCGCCGCCGGCCTGCGGACGGCTTCGCCGCTTCCCCACCGCCTCGAGCCCCTGGGAGAGAGGGACGGGGTCCTGTGGGTCAACGACTCGAAGGCGACCAACGTCGCGGCCACCGAGAGCGCGCTGAGGGGATTGTCCCGTCCCGTGATCCTGCTCCTGGGCGGGAAGGACAAGGGCGAGGACTTCGGCCGCCTGCGCGCTGCGGTAGCCCGCCACGCCCGCGCGGTGATCGTCTTCGGTGCGGCCGCCCCTCGACTGGCCTCCTCGCTGCAGGGAGCGGCTCCCATCGACCGGGTGGAGGGGGGGCTCGAGGACGTGGTGCGTGCGGCGGCGGCTCGCGCCCGGGAAGGGGACGTGGTCCTCCTCTCCCCGGCCTGCTCCAGCTTCGACATGTTCGAGAGCTACGAGGAGCGAGGTCGTCGATTCGCCGGGCTGGTCCTGGAGGCCCTCTGATGGCGCGCCCTGTGGATCTGGCTCCTGTCGGGCCCGTGCGGCTGCCCGACTCGGGTCTCGGCGGCGGTTGGGAGGCCGCGACCATCCTCGGGCTGACGATGCTCCTGCTCTCGTTCGGGCTGGTCACGTTGTACAGCGCCTCTTCGGTGCTGGCGCTCCGTCAGGGCTACCCGGACACCTACTACGTGCTGCGTCAGGCCATGGGAGCCTGTGGGGGGCTCATGGCGATGGGTGTCTGTGCCGTCCTCCCCTACCGGGCGTGGCGATTCCTGGCCTGGCCCATGATCCTCGTCTCCCTGGCCCTGCTCCTCGTGCTCGTGCTTCCCGGCACCGAGGGCATCGCCCCGGAGATCAAGGGAGCCCGCAGGTGGCTGCGCGTCATGGGGACCAACATGCAGCCCTCGGAGCTGGCGAAGCTCTCCGTCGTCGTCTGGACGGCGTTCATGGCGGTGAGGAAGAGGGAGCACTTCGGGAGCCTCACCCGGGGCCTGGGCCCGTTCTTCGTCGTGTGGGGTGCCGTGCTCCTGCTGGTGGTCCTCGAGCCCGACCTGTCCACCGCCTGCCTGATCGCCTTCCTCGGCCTGACGGTGGTGTTCGCGGCCGGCGCCCGGATCGCCCACTTCGCCGTCCTCGGCCTTGCCGTGGTCCCCGTGCTGGTGGGCCAGCTGGCCGTGGGGTTCCGCGCCGACCGGATCGCGGCCTTCCTGGACCCCGCAGCCGATCCCACCGGGGCGGGCTTCCAGGTCCGCCAATCCCTCGTGGCCCTGGGATCCGGCGGTCTCACGGGCGTGGGGTTCGGCGAGGGGCGACAGAAGTTCGGCTTCCTGCCCGAGGCCCACAACGACTTCATCTTCGCCATGGTGGGTGAGGAATGGGGCCTGCTGGGCGTTCTGTTCCTCGTGCTGACGTACGCGTCCGTGATCCTCGTGGGCTTCCGCGTGGCACGCCGGGCACCGGACCTCTTCGGCGAGCTCCTGGCCATCGGCGTGACGAGCCTCGTGGCCGTGCAGGCGGTGCTGCACATGTCGGTGGGGCTCGACCTGCTACCTCCCACCGGGTTGGCCCTGCCCCTGGTTTCGTACGGGCGCTCCAACCTCATCGTGACACTGGCGGCGGTGGGAATCCTCATCTCGGTGGCCCGGAGCGCCCAGGGGCCGAAGGGGGCACGTGCATGATGCCTCGCGGCCCGTGGTCGTCTTCTCCGGTGGCGGCACCGGCGGACACCTCTATCCGGCCCTCGCCCTGGCCGATGCCCTCGTCCGTGCCCGACCGGGCGTACGCTGCTGCTTCGTCGGCGCCGAGGGGGGCCTGGAGGCGCGCATCCTTCCCGAGCGGGGCCTGGAGCACCTGCTTCTTCCTGTGCGGGGCATTGCCCGGGGCCGGCGCCTCGCCGCGCTTGGCGTGGCTCCGGCCCTCGCGGCCTCGCTCCTTCGCGTCGGGCGGCACTTCCGCTCCCTGCGGCCGGAGGTGGTCGTCGTGACCGGCGGGTACGCAGGGGGGCCCGCCGGGCTCGTCGCAGGAGCGATGAAGATCCCACTGGTGCTCCAGGAGCAGAATGCCGTTCCCGGCGTGACGACCCGGATCCTGAGTCGCTGGGCCACCCAGGTGCACCTGGCCTTTCCCG
Organism: Gemmatimonadota bacterium; assembly: GCA_039589955.1. GTDB lineage: Bacteria > Gemmatimonadota > Gemmatimonadetes > Longimicrobiales > Gaopeijiaceae > SZUA-318. Next base: position 9,840 of record JBDHGI010000098.1, read on the forward strand.
AGGCAGCCTCGTACCTGCCTCTGGCGCCAGGCCCCCGCGTGCGCGTCTCGGGTAACCCGGTGCGTCCGGCCTCCTCCCTGACCCGGGAGGCCGCCCGTGCAGCGCTGGAGCTTCCGCGGGACGGGAGCTTGATCCTGGTCACGGGCGGAAGCCAGGGCTCAGCGGCCCTGAACCGAGCCGTGCTGGACGCCGTCACCGGCGTGGAGTCGGGGACTCTCGATTCGGGCGGGAACGTCCATCTCCTGTGGGTCACGGGACCGCGCAACCACCAAGGGATCGTGGCCGAGCTCGGCCGCCTGGGGAGCCCCTCCTGGGTGCACGTGCTGCCGTACGCCGAGGACATGCCCGCCGCCATGGCGGCGGCGGACGTGGCCGTGAGCCGGGCCGGGGCCATGACGACCGCAGAGCTCCTGATCCACGCGCTACCGTCGGTTCTGGTTCCACTCCCCACGGCGGCGGCGGATCACCAGACCCGCAACGCCGCCGCCCTCGAGGAGGCCGGTGCCGCCGTGTGCATGGCGGAGGCCGAGCTCACGGGAGCCGGGCTGTGGCGGCGGCTTCTGGGTCTCCTCCGGAACCCGGACCTGAGGGCCCGGATGCGGACGGCCGCACGAGGTCGGGCCCACCCTCACGCCGCTGGCGAGATCGCCGGCGCCATTGCCGACCTTCTCCCCGAGGAGGGCTCGTGATTCGGGTGAACGTGGACCTGCGCGGCCTGGCACAGGCCGGTCCGGTGCATTTCATCGGCATCGGAGGCGCCGGCATGTGCGCGCTCGCCGAGCTGGTGGTGCGGAGCGGGGGCAGGGTGACGGGGTGTGACCTCAAGGAATCCGTGGCGGTACGGGAGCTCCGCGGCCTAGGGGCCGAGATCTTCCTCGGCCACGATCCGGCCCATACGGTGGAGGCCTCCGCCGTGGTGGTGACCTCGGCCGTCCCGGTGGACCACCCCGAGCTCCTCTGCGCCCACGAGCGCGGCATCCCCGTGCTCAAGCGCGCCCAGGCCCTGGGGGCCTGGGTCAGCCAGGGTCGCGTCCTCGCCGTGGCGGGCACCCACGGCAAGACGACCACCACCGCCATGGCCACGGAGATCCTGGCCGCGGCGGGCCTCGAACCCACCGGGCTGGTGGGGGGGCGGGTGGCCTCCTGGGACGGCAACCTCCGCTTCGGGTCCGACGGGATCTACGTGGTGGAGGCCGACGAGTACGATCGCTCGTTTCACACGCTGTCGCCCGATACCGCCGTGGTCACAAACGTGGAGGCGGATCACCTCGACGTGTACGGAGATCTGGACGGCGTGCGTGTGGGCTTCGAGACCTTCCTCCGGGGTGTCCGGTCCGGTGGCCGGATCGCCGCGTGCGCCGACGACTATGGGGCGGCGGCGCTCCTGGCCTCCGTCGGCCCCGAGGGGTACAGCTACGGGCTTTCCGCCGGCAGCAGGCTCCGGGCGGTGGACGTACGGCTCGGTCCCGACGGCACCCGCTGCCGAGTCTTCGAGGATGGAGTCGACGTTGGCCCCCTGAGCCTGCCCCTGGGGGGGCTCCACAACCTCCTCAACGCCCTGGGCGCCGCCGCCGCGGCCCGGAGCTTCGACGTGGAGTGGGACGACGTGCGTCGCGGGCTGCAGAGCTTCCGCGGCGTGGGAAGACGGTTCGAGCTCCTCGGCGAGGTCCGGGGCATCACCGTGGTGGACGACTATGCCCACCATCCGACGGAGATCGCGGCCACACTCGAGGCCGCCCGTGCCACCTTCCCCGGCCAGCGCCTGGTCGCAGCCTTCCAGCCCCACCTCTTCTCTCGCACCCGGGACTTCTGCGACGAGTTCGGTGCGGTGCTCGCCCGCGCGGACCTGGTGTTCGTCACCGACATCTTCCCTGCCCGGGAGCTCCCCATCCCCGGCGTGACGGGAGGGATGGTCGCCGAGGCCGTGCGGCGCAACGGGGCAGGGGACGTCCGCTACCACGCCGAACTGGAGGAGCTACCGGAGGTTCTGGCCAGGGAGCTCCGTGAGGGGGATCTCCTGCTGACCCTCGGGGCCGGGTCGGTGGAGAAGCTGGGAGCGGCGGTCCTCCGGGCTCTGGAGGTCGAAGCGCATGCGTAGCCAGCTGCGGATCGTGCTCGCGACCCTCGTGTTGGCGGTGGGGTGGACCGTCGGTGGCAAGATCTCCGACGCCGTCGCGGGGCTCGACACCTTCCGCGTCCGTCAGGTCGAGGTCGTGGGCGTCAAGCTCATGGATCGCGGCTCGGTGCTGGACCTCTTGGACCTGCCCGAGGGGGCCTCGGTGTGGGGGGACACCCGGGAGTGGGCGGAACGGGTACAGGCCCACCCGCTGGCGGAGTCGGTTCGCATACGTCGGCGCATCCCCGCCAAGCTCGTGGTGGACGTGCGCGAGACCAGGCCCGTGGCCCTGGCAACGACGCCGACGCTGGAGCCCGTGGACGCCCGCGGCCGGCGCCTCCCCTTCGACCCTTCGGAGCACGCGCTGGACCTCCCGGTGATGGGGACCGCTCCGCCGGTGCCGGACGCGCGCTTCCTGCGCGCCGCCGGTCGGACGCTCGCCGGCGAGGTCTCCCGCATCATGGAGGCGGACACGGCCTTCCTCCAGCGGGTGTCCGAGGTCACGTGGGAGGACGCCAGCTCCCTGCGTGTCCGGTGGAGCGAGCCCTCCGTGGACTTCCTCCTCCCCGAGGACACGCCTTCGTGGCGTCTGCGGGAGGGGTTGGCCGTGCTGGCGGACGCCCTTGCCCGCAGCCCCGACCGACCGCCGCGGGTCATCGACCTGCGATTCGTGGACCAGGTGGTGGTCCGCCTCGACCCCTGACGCCTCAAGGAGCCCATGCGCGCCAACCTCATCGCCGGCCTCGACATCGGAACGACGAAGACCTGCGCGGTCATCGGGGAGGTGACGACCGAACCCCGGCGACCCGGCCTCACCATCCTGGGCGTGGGCCAGGCCAGGACCGGCGGGCTCCGTCGCGACCTGGTCACCAACATCGAGGAGATGACCGAGTCGGTGCGCGCGTCCGTCAAGGAGGCCGAGCTCATGGCCGGCGCGACGGTGGACCGCGTCTATGCGGGGATCGGCGGGGACCACGTACGGGCGTCCACCTCCATGGGCGTGGTCGCCATATCGGACGAGGAGGTCTCCTGCGACGACGTGGAGCGGGTCCACATCGTGGCCCGCGCCGTGGCGCTGCCTCCCGACCGGGAGATGTTGCACGCCATCCCCCAGGAGTACCGCGTCGACAACCAGGAGGGCATCAAGGACCCCCTGGGCATGGCGGGCGTCCGGTTGGAGTCCGAGGTCTTCCTGGTCACCACCGCCGTCACGGCTGCGGCCAACATCCGCAGGGCCGTGAACCGCGCGGGGTACCGGGTCCAGGAGCTGGTGCTGCAGCCCCTGGCAGGGGCCCGCGCCGTTCTCACGGAGGACGAGAAGGAAGTCGGCGTGTGCATGGTGGAGATGGGCGCCTCCACCACGGACGTCGCGGCCTTCTACGAAGGCAAGATCCGCCACGTCGTGGTCCTCCCCTTCGGGGGCATGACCTTGACCGCGGATCTGGTGCGCGGGCTGTCCGTTCCCTACGCGGAAGCCCAGCGGGCCAAGGAGCGATACGCCACGGCCTTCGCCCAGCTCGTGGATCCCCGGGAGACGGTGGAGCTGCCCGGTCCCTCCCCGAACCAACGGCGTGCCGTGGCCCGGGAGCTCATCGCCCACATCGTCGAGCAGCGCATGGACGAGATGCTGGGCCTGGTCCAGCGGGAGCTCAAGGAGCAGGACCTCCTCGACCGTCTGGCGGCGGGAATCGTCATCACCGGCGGCACGGCCGCCCTTCCGGGGGTCGTGGAGCTGGCGCAGCAGATCTTCGCGGCGCCCGTCCGCTACGGGGTCCCCCGGGAGGGGCTCGGCGGTCTCGCCGAATCCGTGGCCCGGCCGAAGTTCTCCACGGCCACGGGTCTCGCGCTCTGGGGCGCCGATCGGTTCCTGGAGACCGGGGAAGGCGCCTCGACCCTCACATCCGGTGTGATCACGAAGCTCGGCACCTGGCTCAAGGAGTTCTTCTAATAAATGGCTGGTCACGGTGCGAACGCAGGTTCATCATTAATCAGGAGGGAGAACACCACATGATGATCTTCGAATTCGAGGAAACCCCGATCCGGACGGCCCAGATGAAGGTCGTGGGCGTCGGCGGGGCGGGCGGCAATGCCGTCAACCGCATGATCAACGAGGAGCTGGGGGGCGTGGAGTTCATCTCCATGAACACCGACGCCCAGGCCCTCAAGCAATCAAGCGCCCAGGTGACGCTCCAGATCGGCAAGAAGCTCACCCGCGGCCTCGGGGCGGGCGCTCGGCCGGAGATCGGCCGCCAGGCCCTCGCGGAAAGCGAGGAGGACGTCCGACGGGCCCTGGACGGTGCCGACCTGGTCTTCGTCACCGCGGGCATGGGGGGCGGAACCGGCACGGGCGCCGCGCCCATGGTGGCCCAGATCGCGCGGGACATGGGTGCGCTCGTCATCGGCATCGTGACGCGCCCGTTTTCGTTCGAGGGCCGGAAGCGGGAGCGTCAGGCCAACCTCGGCCTGGCAGAGCTCCGCCGCACCGTCGACACGATGATCGTCGTGCCCAACGACCGGCTGCTCTCGGTGGTGCCCAAGGGAACGTCTTTCCGTGAGGCGCTGAAGAAGGCCGACGAGGTCCTCCTGCACGCGACGCAGGGCATCAGCGACCTCATCCGCGTGACCGGTGACGTGAACGTGGACTTCGCCGACGTCCGCACCGTCATGGCCTGCCGTGGTCCGGCCCTCATGGGCACCGGGTTCGGAGAGGGCGACAACCGTGCGCAGGAAGCGGCGCAGGAGGCGATCTCGTCGCCCCTCCTGGACGACGTGTCCATCGCCGGCGCCAAGGGCGTCCTAATCAACATCACCGGAGGCCTCGATCTCGCCATTGACGAGGTCACCCAGATTTCTTCCATTATCCAGGAAGAGGCGGGGGACGAAGCCGAGATCATCTTCGGTGCCGTCCACGACCGGGAGCTCGAGGGTCAGGTGCGGGTGACCGTCATCGCCACGGGCTTCGATTCGTCGGAGGAGGAGGAAGGGGTGATCCGGCCCGACTTCCGTACGCCACGGCCCCAGCCGCAGGTCAGGCGGGAAGCCGCGCCGGTAGCCATGCCGGCCGCGGTGGAGAAGCGTGTGGCGGTGGGGGGCGGGCGTGCCGAGCCGGTGCTTCCCCTCAGCCGTTTTCCGGAGCGCACCGTGACTC
>JBDHGI010000099.1:0-15041 GCA_039589955.1 Gemmatimonadota bacterium
GGCCTTGACCCCGTCGGCCGCCCGCACGGTGTTGGCTCCCGTCTCCTTGGTCACCACGAAGGTCACCGCGGGACGTCCGTTGATGCGGCTGTATCGGCGTGCCTCCTCGTAGGTGTCGTGGACCGACGCGATGTCGGCCACCCGGACCGGCGTCCCGCCCGCCGAGGTGAGCACGGCGTTGCGGACGTCCTCGGCGCTCCCGGGGCGGTTCACGATGGTGATGGTTCGCTCGGTGGCTCCCTGGCGGATGACGCCCGCCTCCCGGACCAGGTCGAGCTCCTGGATCCGCTGGCGCACCGTCCAGGGATCCAGTCCCAGAGAGGCGATCTGCTTCTCATCCAGGTGGATCTCGAGGCGCCGCTCCCGGCCTCCGGACACCCGCACCACGCCCACGCCGTCCACCTGGCTGATCTCCGGCGCCACGATGTCGTCCACGTGCCGCCGCAAGGCCTCGAGGGTGTAGGGGCCCGTGAACGTGTATCGGATGAACGGACGGTTCTGCTCCTGGAACTCCTCGGGAACATACTGCTCCACCACCACCCGATCGGCGTCCGGGGGAAGGTCCTCCTCGAGCGTGGCGATGCGCTCCGACAGCTCGAGTCGGGCGAAATCCATGTCGGTGTCCCGGGCGAACTCCACCTCGATCTCCGCGGTCCCCACCCCGTTGGTCTCGAAGGACTCGGATACGATCTTCTCGACACCCTGCACCTGCTGGATGACGGACTCCAGGGGCGAGGTGAGGAAGGCCTCCACGGTTTCCGGGGAGGCTCCCCGCCAGGTGCCACGGACCGTCAGACGAGGGAGCTCCGTGTCGGGCAGGAGCTCGATGGGGATGTTGCGCCACGCGGCCACGCCCAGCAGGGCGACCGCGGTGTAGGTCATGGCCACGGCCACCGGACGCCGGATGCTCAAGCGAATCATGTCCCTCTCCCCCTGCCCAAGTCCCTAGTCTCCTTCCACAGGCAGCGCCTCGGCGAGCCCGATACGCACCCGTAGCCGTTCACGGATCCGCTCCACCGTCTGATAGACCACCGGCACCACGATGAGCGTCAGGCCGGTGGCGACGATGAGCCCTCCGATGACGGCGATGGCCAGGGGGGCCCGGAGGTCCGAGCCCCGACCGATGCCCAACGCCATGGGGAACAGGCCCAGCACGGTGGTCACCGTCGTCATGATGATGGGACGGAGGCGGACCCGGCCCGCCTCGAGGATGGCCTCCCTGAGCGGAAGGCCCCGCTTCTGGGCCTGGACGATGAAATCGACCTTCACGATGGCGTCGTTCACCACGATGCCCACCAGGATCACGACGCCGATGAGGCTCATGGTGTTGAGCCCCTGTCCGCTCGCCATCAGGGCCAGGACCGCTCCCACCAGCGCCAGCGGAACCGAAATGAGGATCGTGAACGGGTGGACGAACGACTCGAACTGGGCCGCCAGGATCATGTAGACGAGTATCAACGCAAGGCCGAAGGCAAAGGCCAGGTCCCGGAAGGAGCGACGCATCTCCTCGTTCTCCCCACCCACCTCCCAGCGCACCTCGCGGGAGGGGGTCAGATCGGCGAGGGCGTGCTCAACGGCGACGATGGCCTGGTCCAGGCCTCCCTCCACGACGTCGGCGTACACCGGAACGACCCGTGCCTGGTCCTCCCGGTGCACCTCCGCCGGGCCCACCGCCTCCCGGATGTCCACGAGCTCCCTGATGGGCACGCCGAGGACCCGCAGCCCCGACAGGGTCTCCATGGAGTGGCGGGCTTCGTCGGGATACCGCACGACCACGTCGATCTTCCGATCGAAGTCCACGAACTGCGTCGCCCGATCCCCCCGCATGGCACGGTCCACCGTCTCCGCCACCACCCGCGGATCGACGCCGAAGGCGGCGCACGCCGCACGGTCGATCTCCACCTGGACCTGCGGCTGGCCCCGTTCGGTGCCGATGCGCACGTTCCCCACCGCGGTGAGGGAAGCGAGACGGCGCTCGACCTCCTCGGCCGTGGCGAACGCCACCTCCAGGTCCTCGCTCCGCACCCGGACCGCGATGTCCGCTTCACCACCGCCGAGGATCGCGCCCAGGGCCGTCGCCTGACCTGTCTCCACCGAGAGCGCGCCCGGAGGAAACCGCCTCGCTTCTCCGCGCATGCGCTCGGCCACGGCATCGGAGCGGAATCCGTCTGCCACCCGGATCTGGAACGTGGCCGTGTGGAGGCCCGAGGCCTCCTCACCTTCGGCGTACGCCTGGACGTCCCGGCCGATGTTGCTGAACAGCGCCACCACGCCCGGATCGGCCAGCGCCGCGGCCTCGATGCCGACCGCGGCTTCCGCCGTGGCATCCAGGGCGGTTCCCTCTTCCAGCTCCAGACGAACCTGGAACGCCCCCTGATCCACCCGGGGGAGCAGGTCCCGCTGCAGGGTGCCCGCGAGGGCCACGGCCGCGAGGAGCGCGAGAGCCGCCCCGCCGAGAATGCGGCCGGGGTGGACCAGCGACCACTCCAGGGCCGCGTGGTACCGGAGGGCGAACCGATCGAAGAGCCGGTCGAAGCCCCGAAGCAGGGGTCCGAATGCCCGACCGAGGAAGGCCGTGATGCCGCGGACCCAGAACAGCACCAGGGCCCGAAGGAGCTGCCATGCCCCCGAGGCGAGCCGGACGGGCGCCCGCACGACCCCGGTGGCGACCCATCGCAGGCCGCCCAGGATTCCCGGCTGCCGGCCCAGGGCGGGCCCGGCCGTCGCCGCCGGCTCGTCCGCCCGCTCTCCCCCTGCGAAGCGAGCCGCGAGGGACGGCAGCAACGTGAGCGCCACGAGGAGGGAGACCATGAGGGAGAAGGCGACGGCCAACGACAGGTCCTTGAACAGCTCGCCGGCCACGCCCTCGACATAGATGATGGGCCCGAACACGCTGATGGTGGTGAGGGTCGAGGCCGTGATGGCAGCCTGCACCTCCTCGGCGCCGGCGGCGGCGGCCGCCCGGGCGTCTGCGCCCAGCTCCTCCCGGTGACGGAAGATGTTCTCGAGCACGACGATGGAGTTGTCCACCAGCATGCCCACCCCGAGGGCCAGGCCCCCCAGGCTCATGATGTTCAGCGACACACCGGCCGCCTCCATGAGCGCGAAGGTCCCCACGACGGAGATGGGGATGGCCATGGCGATGGCCACGGGGTAGCGGGGATCCCTCAGGAAGAGAAACAGCACCAGGAACGCCAGGACGCCTCCGATCACCAACGCCTGGACCACGTTGGAGATGGAGTCGCTGATGAACCCGGCCTGGCTGTACGCGACGTCCACGACCATCCCCGGGTACTCGTCGGCGAGCTGGCCCAGGACCTCGCTCACCGACTCCGCCACGGTCACGGTGTTGGCCCCGGATTCCTTGAAGACCAGGAGGCCCACCGCCTCCGCACCGTTGTAGCGGGCGATGGCCTCCCGCTCGGCGAAGCCGTCGATGACCCGCCCCACGTCCCGCAGACGAACGAGCCGCACGCCCTCCGGGCTCGTCCCGCCGGCCCCCTGCCCCCCGGTTGCCGCCCCCGGCTGTTGGCGGGCCACGACCACGCCGGCGATCTCCTCGACGGTGCGGAACTCGCCGAGCGTCCTCAGGGGATAGCGGTATCGTCCCTGGAGGATCGTGCCCCCGGGCGCGCTCACGTTGGCCTGATCCAGGGCCCGTGAGATCTCCTCGATGGTGAGGCCGTAGGCCTCCAGAAGGCGCGGATTCACCTCCACCTGGATCTCCCGATCGAGTCCCCCGGTCACCGCCGCTTGCGCTACGCCGTCGAGTTGCTCCAACCTCCGGCGGAACACGGTCTCGGCCAGCTCCTTGGTCTCCCACAGGTCGGCCCCTCCGACGACGCTGAGCACCATGATGGGCTCGGACTCGGGGTCGACCCTGAGGATCGCGGGCCGCGTGGCGGTCTCCGGCAGGGCTTCGCGGGCGTTGTCCAGACGCTCGCGGACGTTGAGCATGGCGAAGTCCATGTCGGTGCCCCAGCCGAAGCGCAGGGTCACCAGGCTCACGCCCTCTCTCGAGACCGACGTGACACGCTCGACGCCGGGTACCGCCGCCGCCTCGGCTTCGATGCGCTCGGTGATGAGGCGCTCCACCTCGGCGGGCGCGACGTCCGGGTAGGACGTGTAGACCACGAGCCGGGGGTAGCTCACGTCGGGTAGGAGATCGATGGGAAGCCGAACGTAGGAGATGAGCCCCAGGAGGATCACCGCCAGAAACAGCATCCAGACGGCGACGGGGCGCCGGGTGGAGGTGCCTGGAATGGACACGCCTAGATCCCTCCCCCGGTACTTCCGGGCCTGATCTCGGCCCCCACGGCCTCCTCCAGGCTCAACAGCGCGTCGACGAACTGGTGTCGCACCTGGATCACCTGCCGAAGGGTGCCCGCCTCTTCGTCGATGCTCTGCCGCAGGTCCTCGAACGTGCGGGTCCCGATGCGGTACTCCTCACGAGCGAGTCGAAGCGCTTCCTGGGCGATCTCGGCGGAACGCTCCGCCAGTCGGAGGCTCTCCCACTGGTTCGAGAGCTCCAGCACTGCCCCTCTCACCGTCCCCTCGACCTGGAGGCGCGCCTCCCGCTGGGCCTCCCGGGCATTGTCCAACTCCACCTCCGCCCGGTGCATGCTCTGCCGATTCTGCACGAAGCTGTTGAACATGGGCACCGAAAGCTGGATGTAGAAGTTGCTGTCCAGGTCCTCGTCGAAGGACACGTCGAAGAGCGCCTCGGTCTCCTGGGTCTGGGCGATGCGGCTCACCCGCAGGCCAAGATCCAGGGTGGGCCACCACGAGTTGCGGTTCTCGGCGACCCCCAGCCGGGCACCCTCCACCGCCACCTCCCGTTGCCGTAGCTGCGGATTGACGTCGTGGGCTCGCCGGACCAGAACCTCGGCGTCGAGCCCGGAGGGATCGAAGATGGGCAGCGGCTCGTCGGCCAGGTCGAAGTCTCCCAGCTCGTCGTCTCCGAGCTCCGTGCGCAGGGTGAGCTTGGCCTGCTCGAAGCGCGCCCGCTGCTGCTGGCGCGCCAGGGCCTGCTGCTCGATGGCCAGCTCGGCGTTGAGGACGTCCACCCGCGTGCGCATGGCCAGCGAGAACAGCCGCTCGGCCACCTGGTAGTCCACCTCGCGGGCGGCCACCAGCTCCTCCTCCGCCCTCATGAGATCCCGCTGCTCCAGGGCGTCCATGAAGAGGCGTCGCACCGACACGTCCAACTCCGTGAGCGCTCCCTCGCGGGTCACGTCCCGCTCACGGTTCGTGAGCCGCTGACGACCGAAGGCCTGGAAGAGCGATGCCCCCTGGACGCGCCAGCTCAGGTCCAACGCCTGCCGGGTGCTGGAGAAGTAGACCCAATCGGCGTCGGGGTTGGCGATGGGGTTGCCGAAGTTGTCCGTCGCCCGCCGCTGGAGATTCCCGGTGAAGGCAGTATTGAAGAGCGTCAGGTTGGCCTGCGGCAGGATCTGGTCCAGCCAAGTCGTCCGCATCTCGGTACGGTTCAGCTGGACGTTGTTGTCCGCCTGGCGGAACGCCGGGTTCCGTGCCTCGGCGATCTCCAGGGCCCTGGCCAGGGTGAGCACGGGTGTCTCCTGGGCCCAGCCGGGCCCGGCGCCGATCGACAAGGTGACCCACGCCCCGAGCCACACCGAGCCCCCCATCCACCTCGTTCGAGCTTTCATCGTCCGGGCCTCCCCCCCTCCGCCGCCACGTTCTCCACCAGGCGCACCGGCGTGTCATGGGCCAGATAGTGGTGACCGTCCACCAGCACGACCTCCCCGGGCTCCACCCGGCCTTCCTCGCTCGGCACGATCTCGGTGTAGCGGTCGTTCTCCCGGCCGGTGGCGACGTACCGCCATTTCGCCAGCCCGCGCTCGCCGTCGGACTCGTACACGAACAGCATGGTGCGACGGACGCCCTGACCCCGCTCGAGGATGGCCGACCGGGGAACGAGAATCCGGTCCGGCAGAGCCTCGGCATCCAGGGAGACGTCCGCGTACATCCCGGGCTTGATGCGGTGATCCCGGTTCGGCAACAGGACGGTCACGCGACCTGTATGGCTCTCGGGATCCACCAGCGGGTTGATGGTCTCGATCCGCCCCTCGAAGACTTCGCCCGGATACGCGGCGAAGCTCACCTGCGCCCGGCGACCCTGGGTGAGGGAGCCGAGCTCGGCCTCCAACACCTGCACCTCCACCTTGATGGGGTCGAGCTCGACGACGGTGAGCAGCTCGGTTCCGGCCGTCACGTGCTGCCCCGGCACCACTTCGACGTCGGCGACCCTGCCGGAGAAGGGAGCCAGCACCCGTGTCCTTGCCAGCCGGAGCTGAGCCTGGCGGAGGGCGACCTGTCGTTGGTCCAGCTGGCTGCGGGTGCGGGCGATGCGCTCCCGCTCCGCCCGGACCGCGGGGTCATCGATCTCGTCGTCGAAGAGCACCAGCTGCCTGAAGTCGGCCTCCGCCGCCGCCAGGTCCGCCTGGGCCTGGGCGACCTCCAGGGCGTACTCGGTGGTGTCGATCTGCACGAGGCGGGAGGATCCCGTCACGGCCTGGTTCTCCCGGACGGGAACCGCGGTGAGGACCCCTTCCACCTGGGCGTTCAGCGTCGCCCGCCGGAAGGCCTCCGCCTGACCGGACGCGCTCACCCGGATCCAGAGGGTGTCACGGATGACCTGTGCCCCGGTCACGGGCTGGGGCACGTCGGTGGCGAACTGCGCGGCGCTGCCGGCCTCCGGGAGGCTCGAGCCCGCCGCTTCCCCGTTCTGCGCCGCCCCCTCCCCCTCCCCGCCCGCTCCGGGTCCGCCCAGGCGCCACCACACCCCGACGGCGAGGGCGCCCAGGATGAGCACGATGGTGACGAGGCTCAAGGTCCGTCGTGAGAAGTCCATGGATGTCACTGGGTGGGACGTGAATGACCCTCCGGCCCGGCAGCCCACGAATCCGGTCCGGAACCGTTCATGAGACGTCTCGGCAGGCGCGAATCGTTGCCGCCGACACCTGTAGAGGATCCTTGCCGCGGGCAGGAAACGCCAGGTCTCCCTCCCGGGGACCATGAGGCCTGCCTGCCGCCCGGCGCCGGCTCCCTGCTTGTCCGCGTCGACCCCCAGGATACTTTACGCGGCATGAGCCCGAACCCTTCGTCCGCCCGGCGCAGCGGCGTCACCGCCGTGACCGCCCTGGTCGCCGTCGTCACCGTGGGAGTCACCCTCTGGTGGTTCGGGGAGGCTGCCGAGGCCCGGCGCATCGCAGAGGCCCTCGCTCCGTACGCCGGCGTCGCTCTCCCGTCTCCCGGCGCGCCCGTCGACACCGCCCTCGCCGACGTGGGCTCGCGCATCTTCCGAAAGCGATGCTCCGCGTGCCATGCCATCACCGGCGAGAGCCGGGTGGGCCCGGATCTGGCCGGCGTGACCCGGCGCCGCGACCTCGGGTGGATCCGAAGCATGGTGCTGCGCCCCGACTCCATGACCGTTCAGGATCCCGTCGCGAGGGAGCTGAAGGACACGTACGAGGTCCAGATGCTCGCCCCGCGCTCGTTGGAGGACGTGCACGTCCTGGCTCTCGTGGAGTTCCTCCGGCGGGTGGACGCCGGCGGATGATCGGTCCGGCGTCCGCCTACCCGGACGCCTCCCCCTCCTCGGCCTCGGCGCCGTAGGTGCGCTCGATGTAGCCCGCCAGGATCTCCTTGAACTCGTCCACCAGGCCGTCGCCCTTCAACGTGGTGGCGTGGGCGCCATCGATGTACACCGGCGCCTTGGGCTCCTCGAAGGTGCCCGGAAGGCTGATGCCGATGTCGGCGTACTTCGACTCGCCCGGTCCGTTGACCACGCACCCCATGACGGCCACCTCCATCCCCTCCACCCCCGGATACCGCTTCCGCCACTCCGGCATGTTCTCCCGGATGTAGGACGTGATGTCCTCGGCCATCTCCTGGAAGAAGGTGCTGGTGGTCCGGCCACAGCCGGGGCAGGACGTCACCTGGGGCTCGAAGCTCCTGATGCCCAGGGACTGCAGCACCTGCTGGGCCACGCGGACCTCCTCGGCCCGGTCACCGCCGGGGCGCGGCGTGAGCGACACGCGGATGGTGTCACCGATCCCTTCGAGAAGCAGGGGAGCGAGCCCCGCGGTGGTGGCCACGATCCCCTTGGCGCCCAGCCCCGCCTCGGTGAGCCCGAGGTGCAGGGGGTAGTCGCAGCGCTCGGCGAGCCTCCGATAGACGGCGATGAGCTCCCGGACCGACGAGACCTTCGTCGAGATGACTATGCGGTCGTGACCCAGCCCCGTCTCCTCGGCCAGCTCGGCCGAGCGCACGGCGCTCTCCACCATGGCGTCCAGGAGGACGTCACCCGCTTCCCTCGGCCGCTCCAGACGCGCGTTCGCGTCCATCAGCTCCGTGAGGAGCCTCTGGTCCAGGGATCCCCAGTTCACGCCGATGCGGACCGGCTTGGCGTGGTCGATGGCCACCCGGACGATCTGCTGGAAGTTCGTGTCCCGGTGCCGGGTGCCCACGTTGCCGGGGTTGATGCGCAGCTTGGCCAGGGCCTCCGCGCAGTCGCGATGCCTGGTGAGCAGCAGGTGCCCGTTGTAGTGGAAGTCCCCGATGACGGGCGTCCCATAGCCCTGGTCGCGAAGCCGCCGGACGATCTCCGGCACGGCACGGGCGGCCTGATCGTTGTTCACCGTGACGCGGACGAGCTCGCTCCCCGCGTCCGCCAGAAGCTTCACCTGTTCCACGGTGGACGCCACGTCGGCCGTGTCGGTGTTGGTCATGGACTGCACCACCACCGGCGCCGAGCCGCCGAGGGTGACGCCACCGACATCGACGGGTACGGTCTTCCTGCGCTCCACGCGGATCACGGCTCTCTCGGTGTCCTTCGGTTGGGTGGGGTCCACCGGACGGGCTGGGACGCGGGGAATCTACCCGGACGCTCCCTGGGGTTCCACGCGGACCGGAACCGGCCGAAGCCACGGGGGTTGAGTCGTGACGGCCCGACGAAAGAGACTCACCACCCCGGCTCCCATGAAGATCACCGTATCCCCCGACGGCTTCTACAAGATCGAGGGCGACGTGCCCCTGTTCGACGGGGACGGCAATCGGATCCCTACCCGGGAGGGACGCCCGTACTACCTGTGCCGCTGTGGGCGGTCGGCCAACAAGCCCTTCTGCGACAGCACGCACAAGCGCATCGAGTGGGACGGGTCCCTGGCCGAGCGGGAGTGATATCCCCGATGGGCCGAGTGGACGCCGAGGCGTGAGCGGCCGGCCCCTTCGCATAGCCGCCCACAACGGCTCCCTCATATACGGGGGCGGCGAGAAGTGGACGGTCCTCCTCCTCCGGGGACTCCGGGAGCGAGGCCACGCCGTCCACCTCTTCTGCAACAGCGGTGAGGTGGGCGAGCGGGCCCGCCGGGAGGGTGTGCCGGCATCCCTCGGACTGCTCGGCGGCCAGCTCATGCTTCCCCACGCCGTCAGGCTCTCCCGCCAGGTCCGGCGCTTTGCCCCGGACGCCCTCGTGCTCACGACCTTCAAGAAGGTGTGGCTGGGAGCGATGGCGGGCCGGCTCGCCCGGGTCCCCGTGGTGGTGTCCCGAATCGGCCTGGACACCGACCTGCCCCGGCGGCACTGGACGTACAGGCTGGCCCTCCGGCGGTGGGTCCACCGCGTCCTGGTGAACGCCGACGGGATCCGCCGGGACTTCGTCGGCGACCTTCCGGCCGCTTACGGCGATCGGGTGCGCACCGTGTACGACGGAGTGGAGCTCGG
Organism: Gemmatimonadota bacterium; assembly: GCA_039589955.1. Taxonomy (GTDB): domain Bacteria; phylum Gemmatimonadota; class Gemmatimonadetes; order Longimicrobiales; family Gaopeijiaceae; genus SZUA-318. Next base: position 9,748 of record JBDHGI010000099.1, read on the forward strand.
GCCGGACCGGGGCGGCGACACGGCCGCCGCCCGAGCCGCGCTGGGCCTTCCCGAGGGCGTGTCGGTGGTGGGGTCGGTGACCCGCCTCTCGGACCAGAAGCGCCTCGACCGTCTGCTGGCGGCCGCCTCGCTCCTGCCGCAGGCCCACGTCGCCCTCGCCGGGGAAGGCCCCTTGGAGTCCGATCTGCGTGCCCAGGCGGAGCGGCTGGGCATCTCCCATCGCGTCCATTTCCTCGGGTACCGGGGAGACGTGGCGCAGGTGCTGCGCAGCTTCGACGTCTTCGCCCTCACGTCGGACAAGGAAGGGATGGCCAACGCCATGCTGGAGGCCATGGCTGCCGGCGTTCCGGTGGTGAGCACCCTGGTGTCGGGAGCCGAGGAGGCGCTGGCCCCGGACGACGAGGGAAGAGCCCCCGGCGTCATCGTGGAGCCCGATCCGGAGGGGATCGCCCGGGCCCTGAGCAGGCTTCTCGACGACCCTGCCAAGCGCGAGGCCATGGGGCGCGAGGGCCTGAAGAGAGCCCGGGAGCGCTTCTCCTACGAGTCCATGCTCGATGCGTGGGAGGCCGCGCTCCGGCCGCCGCGGGTCGGGTAGAACCACTCGAGCTCCGTATCCCAGTACGCGTATACCCGAGCGTCTCTGCGGGCCAGCTCCCCGCCGGCGCCCAGGTAGACGACGTCGTAGGCGCCGGGCAGGACTCCGTAGAACTCGAAGCGACCTTCCCGGTCGGGTCGGGTCGTCTTCCCCGCGGGATCGAGCCGGACCTCGACGACCATGTCGGCGTGCTCACCGGCAACCACGCCGTCGATGCGCCCGTGGAACGGCTCGTTCTGAGAGTCCGTGAAGCGCTCGCTCCACAGGAGGACCGTACCGCACCCGAGGGGATCCCAGACGGGGCTCTCTTCACCGTGGTGGACCTCGATCCCGTCCAGCTCCCCCGTCGGGACCAGGGCATCCACGTTGATCAGCCGGTCATCAGAGTTCCTGACCATCTCCACGCCGTTCAGCATGACGCGGAGGGAGCATCCCGGGGCGTCACCGGGGAGCCTGCGGTGGACGCCCCACGACTCTCGCCATGGACGGCCAAGCACCAGGGTGCTGTCCCGGAGGAGCAGGTGGGACACGCGGGCCACCGTCGCGATCTCCACCCGCGAGAGGTGGAGGCTGGCGGAGGGCCAATCCCCCCGGTCGGGAAAGCCCGTGGAGGCGATCCAGGAGCGCTCCGGCTGGAGATTCCTCGCTCCACCGCCGGCGCACGAGGCCAGCGCGACGACGGCCATGACGGCCACGATGTGCCGTGCCACCGTCAGTCGATCCGCTCGGGCTCCAACGCCTCCTCCACGATCTGCCCGTTGGAGAGGCTCACGTAGTACACCTTCGCACCGTCGCGCGTCGCCACGACACGCCTCACCTCGTTGTCCACGAAGTAGATCCCCGCGTCGTTGTCGCACGCGTATCCCGGCTTCAGCACGCCCCTACGGATCAGCTCGTGATAGCGGGGACGGCGCTGGGCCTCTCCGTCGTAGTGGGGGGAGTGGCTTCCCCGGAGGAAGCCAAGGCACTCGATCTTCGTGAGCACCCTCGGTCGGGAGTCGGTGGTGCCTTCCTCGAACCAGCACAGGGACCCGGCGCTCGCGCCGCCCAGCACGATCCCGCGATCCCACGCCTGCCTGAGCACCCGGTCGATCCCCTGGGCCCTCCAGATGGCCTGCTGGTTCAGAGTGTTCCCTCCGGAGACCACGATGCCGTCCATGGACAGGAGCGCCTCCTCCCACGTCCGTTCCATGCGATAGCTGCTGATGAAGCTCTCCTGGACGTGGGGCTCCACGTCCAGGCTGGCACAGTTCTGATACCACCGGATGATGGAGCCGGCACCGTCGGCGCTCGCCGTGGGCAGGTAGCACAACCGGGGCCGGCTCCTCCCCGTCAGGGAGGCCATGTAGCGGATGAAGGCCTCCCCGAACCCTCCTCCGGCGATGAGGATCTTCCGGGTCTCCTCCTGGGGCCTGGACCCACGATCGAGACCCTCGAGGGATATACGGCCCGCCTTCAGCCCGGCGGCACCTACCGCCGAGGTCGCGAGGAACTCTCTTCTCTCCATGTCGTGCCCCCTCCGGATCCGTGGAATGCTCGGAAGCCCGAGGATTCCATGGTAGGGGCGGCGCCGTCGGGTATCAACGCGGGCCCTTCTCTCCGTCCGGGCCCCGGTCTCCAGCCGGGCATATCATGGGGAGCGCGTCGGCGCTTCGGCTCGCCGGCTCCCGCGACGGTCAATTGCCGGCGCGGCTCGCCTTCGCCACCAGGAGGCGCCACCGGAGCTGAAGCACGAACCAGATGAGCGCGGCGAGGGCCAGAATCAGCACGCCGAAGGCGGAGCTGAGCAGCGCCACCTTGATCCCACCCCAGACCAGCGTGGTGCGGACCGCTCCGGCGGCCTCGATGGACTGCGCGGCGATGATGATCCCGACGAGCGTTCCGAGGACGCCGCTGATGACGGCGAAGCCACCCCAGAAGAGGATGGCGTCGAGCCAGGCCTTCGTGGGAAGGTCGGCGGTCGCGCCCGGGCGGAACAGGCGCACCGCCGACCACAACGACAGGGCAGCGACCGCAGCCATGGAGAAGGCGATAGGCCAGCGGATGAATCCCATGGACTCCCAGATCAACGTCATGTCAGTTCTCCCTTTCTCGGTGGAGGTTCTGCCTCAGACCCAGCACCTCCCGATGGGCTTCGGACACGACCGCGAGCCATTGGGCCAGGATGAACCAGGTGAGGGCTCCCGCCAGTGCCAGCAGCATGGAGACGGACAGGAGCGCGGCGTCACGGGCGAGCCAGTCGGACACCAGGGCCGCAGCCTGCTCGGGAGCTCGCTCGAGGATGGTGGCCAGCCGATAGAGATCGACGAGCGTTCCGGTGATTCCCGTGCCCATGATGACCCCGGACAGGGTCGGGATCGACGCGAGGCCACGGTGCGGCCGTCGATGGTCTCGCTTGATCCAGAGCTGAAACGCCTTGGCGACGACGGCGGCGAAGAGGACGGCCCCGAGGCCCATGACGGGCCAGAGGAAGGGAGACGGATCTCCGAGGAGGTCGGCCCCCAGAAGCACCACGGTCCCCACGACGAGCACGGAGGTGGTCGCCAACACCAGGGCCGTCCGCTCGAAGAGCCACAGACGACGCTCTCCGAGAGACCTCGTCGCACGCAAGTACCACGGTGCGTGCAGCCTTCCCAGCTCCCGCAACGCCTCGGGGTCCGGCACGAGGGCGTCCAGGGCCCGGGTCCGGGCGTCGTCCGCCGAAAGCCCTTGAGCCACGAGACGATCACGCAGCTCCTCGAGGTCGAACTCGAGCTCTCGCAGGATCCGCACGCGCTCCGGCAGAGGAAGGGTCATCTGCCGCTCCACCGCGCGGATATCGGGAAGGAAGACCCTCGCGGCCGACGGAGCGGTCATGCGGGAACCTCGCCGGGGCGGCGCAGCAGCTCCATGAGGCGGGACACGATCTCGCCCACCCGGGTGGTCTCGCCGTTCAGGTGCCGCCGACCCGCTCCGGTCAGGACGTAGACCTTCTTCCGGCGACCACCACCCTTGGACCAGGACCCTCGTACGAGGCCTTCTTCCTCCAACCTGTGCAGTATGGGATAGAGGGTCCCGTGCCTGAAGCGGAAGAGCCCGTTGCTGTCGGTCTCCACGTCCAGCGCGATCTGGTAGCCGTGCTTGGCCTCATCGCGCAGCGCGGCCAGAACCAACAGCTCGTGGATGTCCCGGGCGAAGCCCTGGACGTCGAAGTCTCTGTCCCCCACAGGCGCCCTCCGGGATTACTATCGACGCTCGCTATATCCACACTCTATATATCGAGCGGCGACATGTAGGGCAAGTGCCGGTCCGGAGCCCGAGGTGCCAGGGGTCGCGGGATGCGCCCCCTCGGGCGGTCAGCCGGACGCCGAGCGGCGGAACCGGAAGCTCTGCCGCAGCCAGGCCCGGACGGGCTCGCCGTTTCGCAGGGGTGGGTCGAAGCGGAGTTGCCGGATGACGTCCCGGGCCGCGTCGAAGGCCCGGTCGCTCCCGCCCTGCTTCCTTACCTCCACGACGCTGCCCCTCTCGTCGACGAGGATGCTCACCGCCGCCGTGCTGTCGTCGCCCTCCCGTACCCGGGCGCTCCCGGCCCACGTGCGCACCGTGTCCGGCAGGCCCACCGGGGGCTCACCATCCCTGTGGATCATGTGAGGCATGCACTCGATGGCCGGCGCCAGCGAGAGGATCGGCCAGGGCGTGAGGGTCAGCCGGACACGGAAACCCTCGGGCTCCAGCAGACCCACGGGCGACCGAGCCCGGGAGCGGAGCACATCGGTGATCCCCTCGGTCAGGTGGGCAGGCACCGTCGATTCCCACGACCCCGACGCCGCGAGCCGTCCGTCGGCACCGTATCGGCTGACGAAATCGACCCGCGGTCTCTGCCCCACCCGGGTCGGGATGCTCAGCCCCTTCTCCTCGAGCTCCCCGCCCAGACCCGTCGTGTCGAAGAGCTCGGTGATCCGAAGGGCAGCCGGCGGCGCGCCCCTCGGCTGGCACGCCTGGTCCCAGTGGCGTCGGACGATGTCGGAGCCGGGTGGTGACGGTGGCGCAGGAGGCGTCGTCCTGCATGCCTGGACCGCGACGAGGAGGCAGACGATGAGGACACCTGGCGCAGGTCCGGGCGTCGGTCGGTCTCCCACGCGGCTCCTGGGCGCGGCCCTCCCCTCGTGCACCGAGCGTCCGCCCATGCCCCCCTCCCGGTGTGGTGACCCGGATAACTACTATCTTTATAGTAGAACTTCCCGAATGCATCCGCCACCCGGTGCCCATCGATCCGAGGAAGGGGGCCGGTATCCGGGCCGGAGTGATGGCGGGGTCGCGGGCTCCGGGGATGGGCTCGGGAACCCCGGCGGGATGTAAGCGTTTGGCCCTTTGTGGGGTATGGCACATAGGCACCACAGTCCTGTGGAGGAGGAGGCTGACCATGATCCGCCGGATGTCGCTCTCCGTGCTCCTGGTGCTTCTGGCCGTCCTGGGCACCCACGTCCCGGCGTTCTCCCAGGAGAGCGCCCAGTCCAGGGCCTTTCGGGTCCTGGTTCCCGACCTGCAGCCCCTGGAGGGCGCAGACCGGGGTTTCGGCAAGGACGTGGCGGAGGCGCTCCGCGAGCTCCTGGGCACACTCCTGACCCATGAGGCCATGAGCCGGTCCGACCTGGACCGGGCTCTGGATCGCCTCGAGCTGGACATGGAGGATCTCGACTGCGTACGGGCCCGCCAGGCC
>JBDHGI010000100.1:0-15515 GCA_039589955.1 Gemmatimonadota bacterium
ACGTCATGGGCGACCTCCTGGGGTCGGTGGGGGCCATCGTGGCCGGCATCGTGATCGTCACGACGGGGTGGACGCTGGCGGATCCCATCGTCTCGGTGGTCATCGCCGCCCTCATCCTCCTCAGCGCGTGGAAGCTGGTCCGCGAGGCGACCGAGGTGCTGCTCGAGGCCGCACCCGCTCACATCGACGTCGCGGGCGTGGTCGACGAGCTCGAGAGCATCGACGGGCTCGAACAGGTGCACGACGTCCACGTCTGGACCTTGACCAGCGGATTCATCGCTCTCTCGGCCCACGGCGTCATCGATGATCCCGCTGAGCACACGCGCATTCTCGAGGATGTCCAGGCGCGGATGGGCGTCCGTGGGATCCACCACGTGACCTTCCAGATCGAGCTACGGCCCCTCTATCGGCTCCCCTCCTCGGGCGTCCCGAAGGATGGCGAAGAAATCTGTTGACAACGTCGGGGTCGGGATTACTTTCGCGCCAAGCGCCCCGGTCGCCCCTGCACGGCGGTGGCGGGCCCTGGGGAGACGGCCTCCGGAGGAGAAGGGGTCGGGATTACTTTCGCGCCAAGCGCCCCGGTCGCCCCTGCACGGCGGTGGCGGGCCCTGGGGAGACGGCCTCCGGAGGAGAAAGGAAATGTCTCGGACTCGTTGGCTTGATGAGGAGGTTCCTGGGAATCTGATCGTCGCGTCCCACGACGAGGATGACGAGGACGACCTGGACGATTGGGACGACGAGGAGGACGACTGGGACGACGACGACGACTGGGACGACGAGGAGGTGGAGGATGAGGACGAGGACGAGGACTGGGACGACGAGGACGACGACGACTACTTCAGCTGACTGGAGCCGGGTCGTCGGCCACCTTCATAGAGACCATGGAAGCCGCTCCGGACGGTCCCGCCGGGGCGGCTCTCGTATCCCCGTCGCGGGCCGTCGCCCCCGGAGGGGCCTCACAGGGTTCGCCCACGCGCTCGCCGCGCTGACCCTCGCCGCCCCGGCCGCCGGCCAGTCGTCTCCGGGCATGCTCGTGTCGGCCGATTGGCTGGCCGAGCGTTTACACGCCGACGACGTCGTCGTGCTTCATGCGGAGTACCGGAAGGAGCGGTACGACCAGGGGCATATCCCCGGGGCCCGCTTCCTCGACATGGCAGGGCTCACGTGGCCGGGGGAAGGCGACGTGGGAACGGAGATGCGCACGCCCGAGGATATCGACGCCGCTCTGGAGGAGGCCGGCGTCTCCGATGGACAGCACATCGTCGTGTACGGCGGCAATCCCCTTGCGGCGGCCCGGGCCTGGATGACGCTCGACGTGATGGGCTTGGGCGATCGGGTCTCGATGCTGGACGGGGGCTTCGGCGGATGGCAGGAGGAGGGCCGGGAGGTCACCACCGACGAGCCGCAGGTCGAGCGGGGCTCCCTCACGCTCCGCCCCCGCCCGGAGGTGATCGTGAGCGCCGAGTGGGTCCTGGAGCGTCTCGACGATCCCGCCATCACCCTCATCGACGCCCGTCCCGAAGACGAGTACACGGGTGAGGACGGCGGCATGGGTGGGCGGGTGAACGCCGGACACATCCCCGGCGCCTATCCCATGTACTGGGAGGAGCTCGTCGAGAGCCGGTCCGTTCCCCGGCTCCAGGAGCGGGCCGAGCTGGAAGAGCTCTTCCGGGCGACGGGTGCCGTGGACGGCTCCACCGTGGTCACGTACTGCATGGTGGGCCTGCGGGCGAGCTTCTCCTATTTCGTCGCCCGCCTCCTGGGCTACGACGCGAAGCTCTACGACGGATCCTGGCACGACTGGGGTGCGCGGGACGATCTCCCGTTCGTGTCCGGGCCGGGCCGTCGGTAGCGGTCCGGACGCGTAGGGATTCGGGGTGCCGGTCTACTCCAGATAGGTGTATCCCTCGATCCCCTGCTCGAGGAACCTGCGCATGCTCGTCCCCTCTTCCAGGGTGAGGCGCCGGGCGGCCAGGGACGCCTCGATCTCCTGACGCAGCGTGCGCCGCATGGCGTCGACGTCGTACTGGACGAATCCGAGGACGTCCCGAACCGTGTCCCCTTCCACCACCTCGTCGATCTGCCACGTGCCGTCGGGGTCCAGGCTGATGTGCACCGCGTGGGTATCGCCGAAGAGGTTGTGGAGGTCGCCCAGGGTCTCCTGGTACGCTCCCGTGAGAAACACCGCCAGATAGTAGGGCTCCCACTCGCCGGCGGGCCCTCCGTTGCCCTCGCCCTTGCGCAGGGCGTGCAGGTCCAGCGTGCGCCGAGGCTCTCCCTCTCCCGGGAAGCGGTCCACCCGCCCGTCGGAGTCGCAGGTGATGTCGGCGAGGATCGCCCTCCGGGTGGGACGCTCGCGAAGGCGCTGGATGGGAACGATTGGAAAGACCTGATCGACCCCCCACGAGTCGATGAGGGATTGGAAGAGGCTGAAGTTGGCGAAGTAGATGTCCCCCAGGCGGTCCGGGAGGTCCGCGAGGTCCTCGGGGAGGGCCTGGTCCGGCCTCTGGAGGACGGCGTTGGCGATGGCCCAGAAGAGGTCCTCTGCAGCGGCCCGCGCCGTGATGGTCATGTATCCAAGATTGAAGAGGCTCATGGCCTCCCCCAGCGCGTGCTCGGCGTCGTGGTACACCTCCACGGGATCTCCGTCGGTCCTCCGCTCGTACGCGTCCACCAGATCCAGCAGGGGTTGGGGGGTCTCCTCCTCCGGACCCTCCGCGAGAGCCCGCCCCACGAGCTCCTCGTCGGGCTCGTCGGGGAAGACCCGGCTGCCCAGGACCTGGAACACGAGGATCCCGGCGTGGGCCACCAGGGCGCGGCCCGACTCGGTGATGATGTCGGGATGGGGAACCCCGGCATCGTCGCAGACCGCCTTCACCCGGTAGATGACATCCTCGGCATACTGCTCGAGGGTGTAGTTCACCGAGGACGCGGTGGGCGACTGGGAGCCGTCGTAGTCGATGCCGAGTCCACCCCCCAGGTCCAGCATCCCCATTGGCGCGCCCGACCGCACCAGCTCCACGTAGATGCGGGTGAGCTCGCTGACCGCGTACTTGATCGTCCGGATGTCGAAGATCTGCGATCCGATGTGGCAGTGGAGCAGCCGTAGCCCCCCCAGCAGGTCCTCTTCCCTCAGCCAATCCACCGACGACAGCACCTGGCTGACGGAGAGCCCGAACTTGCCCCGGAAGCCCACCGAGTCCGCCCACCTGCCGACGCCGCCCGACGCCAGCTTCGCCCTGAGCCCGAAGCGGGGGGTGACGTCGTGCTTCCGGGCCGAGCGGATGAGGAGGTCGAGCTCGTGGGTCTGCTCCACGATGGGGATGATGTTGCGCCCCATCTTCGCCGCGAGGACGACGGTCTCGATGTACTCGGCGTCCTTGAACCCGTTGCACAGGAAGGGCATGTCGTTCCGCCCCCTCGTCAGGGAAAGGCCGGCGAGCAGCTCCGGCTTGGATCCGGCCTCCAGTCCGAAGCCGAGCCCCTGGCCCAGGTCGATGATCTCCTCGCAGATGTGTCGCTGCTGGTTCACCTTCACCGGGTAGGCGCAGCAGTACCGGCCGCCGTACTCCCCGTCCGCGATGGCGCGGTCGAAGCAGTCCCGCAGCTGCTGCATGCGGTGGGCGAGCACACCGGAGAAGCGGATGACCACGGGGGGGCACAGGTCCCGCGCCTGCAGACCTTCCACGACGTCGAGAAGGTCCAGGCTCCGGGAGGGGTCACCCTCAGGATGGACCAGAATGGTGCCGGCATCGGACACGCTGAAGTATCCGGCCCCCCACTCGGCCAGGCGGTAGAGCTCGGCGGAGTCCCGTGGGGTCCAAGAGGGCTCTGATGTGGTCATCGTGGTCACGCTCGGATCGGGGTCGGCAGCAGGACGGACGGCGGGAGGAAACCTGGGACCAGAAGAGTCTCCAGGAAGCGCCGGCTCCACAAGGTGGTGGGCAGGCCCGGGCGAGGGGGCCGCGGCACTGGCCACCAGGCCGCACGGGGGTCACTATTCCAGGCTCGACGGACCCTCCCAGTCCCCCAACGCCGGACCGGTCACCATGCGTGCCTCTCGCGCACTGCCGTCTCTCGCGCTGTGGGCCCTCCTATGGGCTCCAGCTGCCGCCCAGGTTCCCAGCCCCGAGTCGGTGTTGGGCTTTGCCGTCGGCGCCGACTTCCACCTGGCGACCTACGAGCAGTCCCTGGACTACTTCCGACGCCTGGACGTGGCCTCGGATCGACTCGAGCTCCGGGAGGTGGGCGTCACGAGCTACGGTCGCCCGTGGTACCTCGCGCTCATCTCCTCGGCGGAAAACCTGCGGAACGTGGAGCGCTACCGGGAGATCGCCCGGCGGCTGGCCTACCCGGGGGGCATGGGAGACGAGGAAGCCCGCCGGCTTGCGGCGGAAGGCAAGGCCATCGTCCACATCGACGGAGGGCTGCACGCCACCGAGGTGGCCCACGGCCAGCACACCATCCAGCTGGCCTACGACCTCATCACCGGAGACGACGACCCGGAGGTGATGGCGATACTCGACAACGTGATCCTGGTGCTCTGGTTCAGCATCAACCCGGACGGACAGACGATGATCGCCGACTGGTACGCCTCGAATGTGGGCACGCCCTTCGAGGTCTCGGCCGCCCCGTTCCTGTATCAGAAGTACATCGGTCACGACAACAACCGGGACGGCTACATGATCAACCAGATCGAGTCCCGGGTGGTGACCCGCGTCGCCCGCTACTGGGAGCCGCACGTCATCTACAACCACCACCAGTCATCGCCTTTCCCGACGCGGATCTGGATCCCTCCGTTCGCCGAGCCCATCAGCCCGAACGTCCACCCTCTCATGTGGCGCACCGTGAACCTCATCGGCATGGCCATGGCCCAGGCCCTGGAGGAGCGGGGCCAGAAGGGTGCGGTACACATGGGCACCGGCTTCGACAACTGGTATCCCGGCTTCATGGACCACGCGAACAACTTCCACAACGTCGCGTCCTTCCTCACCGAGACGGCGCTCTACCGCTACGCCACACCGCACTTCTACACCGTCAACGACTTCCCCGCGCGCGCCCGTGACCTGCGGCCCCAGTCCCTGTACGCGAGTCCCTGGGAGGGCGGGTGGTGGCGGCTGCGCGACGCGGTGGACTACATGCTCACGGCGTCGGTCTCGGTGCTCGACGTGGCGGCGAAGTACAGGCACGATCTGCTGTACAACCGCTACCAGGCCGCTAGGGACGTCACGGAGCAGTATGCCGGTGGCCCTCCCTTCGCGTTCTTCGTTCCAGAGGATCAACGGGACCCGGTTGCCGCGGTGGAGATGTTGCGGCGGCTGGCCTTCAACGACGTGGAGGTGAAGCGCCTGGGGTCGGAGGTGACCCTCGACGGCGTCACCCACCCCGCCGGGACGTGGGTCGTCCCCATGGCCCAGCCCAACGCCAACTTCGCCCGTCAGCTCTTCGCCGTGCAGGAGTACCCGGACCTCCGGGAGTACCCCGAGGGACCGCCGGACCAGCCCTACGACGTGTCGGGATGGACGCTCCCGTACCAGTTCGACGTCAGGGTCGTGGAGGCGCGCTCGCCTCTCGGGCCCGGCGTGCTCGGCGCTCTGGAGGACGTCTCTACGGAGCCTCTGCCGTGGAGCGCCGAGGGAGACGCCTCGCTTTGGGACAGCCCGCCCGACGTGGGCTTCGACAGCCATCCGGTGGCCCGAGGCATCACGCCTCCGCCCGGACGGGCCTCCGGCGGAGGCGCCCTCGTCCTCGACCCGGCGGAGAACAACAGCTACAAGGCCATGAATCGTGCCTGGGAGCTGGGTGGACGCGTGAGCTTCGCCGCCGGGGTGGCGGGAGAGGGCGGAAGCGGGGGTCAGACCGGCCATTGGGTCGTCAGTGGGCTCTCCGGTGACCGGCAGCGGGCTCTCGTCCGGGAGCTCCACCTTCAGGCCGAGGCCAGGGCGGGGGCCGGTGTCCCCGTCCGGCAGCCCCGCGTGGGGCTGTACCGGCCCTGGCGGGCGTCCATGGACGAAGGGTGGACGCGATGGATCCTGGAGATGTACGGCTTCGACTTCACCAACCTCTACAACGCCGACGTCCGGGCCGGGGAACTGAACGAGCGCTACGACGTCATCGTCATCGCCGACATGGGCGGAGGGACCATTCTCGACGGCTTCGAGACCGGGTCGGCCCCTCCGCGCTACGCCGGCGGCATCGGGCCGGAGGGTGTGCGTGAGCTGGACGCGTTCGTCCGCGGCGGCGGCACGCTCGTGACCATCAACGGCTCCAGCGCCGTCGCCATGGAGCAGCTTCACCTTCCCGTTCGTGACGTCGTGGCCGACCTGGAGCGGGGGGAGTACTTCGCCAGTGGCGCCATCGTGGAGCTCCTCGTGGACCCGTCCCACCCCGTCATGAGCGGGATGCCGGCCCGGGCGAAGGTCATGGTGGGCAGGAGCCCCGTATTCACCGTCGAGGATGGCTTCGCGGGAAGGGTGCTGGCGAAGTACCCCGAGAACGGCTCGCCCCTCCTCTCGGGCTACTTCCTGGGAGAGGAGCACGTCCAGGGGTACGCCGCCGCGCTGGAGGTTCATCACGGCCAGGGCCGGGTGGTGCTGCTGGGCATGCGTCCCCAGTGGCGGGGTCAGCCATTCGGCATCTTCAAGGTGCTCTTCAACGCCGCGCTGTATTCCGCGGCCGTGGCCGCCGTGACCCCGGACAACCCGGCGTTCTGGGAGGCACCGGAGGAGGAGGTCGAGGAGACGCCGACGGGCGAGGAGGGGGGGCGGCGCCGGGATGGTGCCCCTCGAACGTGATGAACGGACCGGCCTCGCGGGAAGCGGCCTCGAACCCACGGTCCCGGCCGGGGTAGTGCTCTGACCATGCTACCGATGACACCGTGGGTGCGGCGCCTCCTTATCGCCAACGTGGTGATGTTCCTGCTGGCTCAGCCCGGCACGTACCTGTACATGCTGTTCATGCTGTTCCCCTTCGCCGCTCACGTCCGGCCCTGGGGACTCGTGACCTACATGTTCCTGCACGGCGGGTTCATGCACCTGCTCTTCAACATGCTCATGCTGTTCTTCTTCGGACCTCGTCTGGAGGAGCGGCTCGGGGGGCGGAGCTTTCTCTGGCTCTACGTCCTCTCGGGCCTGGGAGGGGCAGCCTTCAGCATCGTCTTCGCCCGCGCGTACCCCGTCGTGGGCGCGTCGGCCGCCGTCTACGGCGTGCTTCTCGGGTTCGCCATGTTCTGGCCGAGGGTGAGGATCTACATCTGGGGCATCCTACCGGTGGAAGCCTGGCTCCTGGTGACCCTGGCGGTGATCGCGTCCCTCTATTTCGGCATCAATCCGGCGGCGGGCTCGTCCACCGCCCACTTCGCCCACCTGGGCGGGCTCGCGTTCGCGTTCGCCTATCTCCGGTGGCGGGATTGGAGGCGAGGCGAGGGACAGAGGGCCTTCAAGAAGGCGATGCACCCGCAGTCCACCCAGAAGGCGCCCGACCGGGTGGCGGTGGCACGGTGGAAGGGCATCGGCCTCGAGGGTCTCCACGAGATCAACCGGGAGGAGGTGGAGCGGCTGCTCGCCAAGGTGGAGCTGGGCGGCCCACGGAGCCTGACCCCTTCGGAGCGCGAGTTCCTGGACCGGATGTCTCAGGGGTGAGGCGCGCCGGGGAGCTCAGGCTCATGGCGGTGACGGCTCATCCCGACGACGAGTCATTGGGCTTCGGAGGGACCCTGGCCCGGTACGCCGCCGAGGGTGTGGAGGTCAGCCTCGTGGTCGGGACCCGGGGTGAGCGCGGACGGTTCGGCGACGGGTCCGAGGCCCATCCGGGAGAGGCAGCGCTCGGACGGATCCGGGAAGCCGAGACCCGGGCCGCCGCCGACGTCCTCGGCGTCCGACGCGTACGGTTCCTGAACTATCTGGACGGGGACCTGGACCAGGCCCCCCACACCGAGGCGGCGGCCGCCATCGCCACGCACATGCGGGAGCTCCGTCCCCAGGTGGTGGTGACCTTCGACCCCTTCGGCGGCTACGGCCATCCGGATCACATCGCCATCGCCCAGCTCGCAACAGCCGCCGCGGTGATGGCGGCCTCGCCGGGGGAGGGCGACGTGAGCCCCCACCAGGTGAGTAAGCTGTATTACATAGCGTGGACCGATCGGGTGTGGGCGCACTACCAGAAGGTCTTCAAGGTGCTCTCGTCGAAGGTGGACGGCGTCGAGCGGTTCTCCGTCTCCTGGCCGGCGTGGTCGGTGACCACGACGGCGGACGCCCACGAACACTGGGAGACCGTCTGGCAGGCGGTGCGGTGTCACCGCTCGCAGATTGGTCAGTACGGGCCCCTCGAAGATCTCACACCCGAGGACCACCGCAGGCTGTGGGGTCCTCAGGAGTACTACCGGGTCTTCAGCCTGGTGAACGGTGGCCGTGAGCGGGAACGGGACCTGTTCGAGGGGCTCCGCTGAGGGACATCGAGGTCGGGGCCGGAACCCTGGAGGGATCAGATGAGCACGCAAGTCCGGGGCGACGGCCTGAGGGGGCGTCGCACCACCCTGGAGATGGAGGCCGACGCCTTCGCCCGGGCGGGTCACCGCATGGTGGATCGCATCGCCGACCTGCTTCGGACGCTGCCCGAGAGAGCGGTCATCCCCGGGGAGAGCCCCGACGAGGTCCGCCGGGTCCTGGACGCCGACCGGCCGCTGCCGGACCAGGGCAGCGATCCCGAGGAGCTGCTCGAGCGGGCCACGGAGCTCCTGGTGGAGCACTCCCTCTACAACGGCCACCCCCGGTTCTTCGGGTACATCACCGCGGCTCCGGCTCCGGTGGGTATCCTCGGAGATCTCCTGGCCTCGGCGGTGAACCCCAACCTCGGCGGCTGGATGCTGTCGCCCATGGCGTCGGAGATCGAGGGCCAGACGGTACGGTGGATCGCTGATCTGCTGGCGTATCCGGCGGGAGGAGGCATCCTCACCTCGGGTGGGAACGTCGCCAACATGCTCGGGTTCTGGGCTGCCCGGGCCGCCAGGGCCGGCTGGGACGTGCGGGAGTCGGGGATGCGCGATCCCCGGGCCGCGCAGCTGCTGGTGTACGGATCGGCGGGCACCCACACCTGGATCCAGAAGGCCGCGGACCTGTCGGGCCTCGGCGCCGGCGCCATGCGCTGGATCGACATGTTGCCCGACGAGCGCATGGACGTGGACGCTCTCCGTGCCCGGATCGAGGCGGATCTGGAGGCCGGAGACCGTCCTTTCCTGGTGGTGGGGACCGGAGGCTCCGTGAGCACCGGCGCGGTGGACGACCTCCCGGCGCTGCGGGACCTGTGCGACGAGCACGATCTCTGGTTCCACGTGGACGGAGCCTACGGTGGCTTTGCCGCCGCCTCGCCGCTCGCGCCGGACGATCTCCGGGCCCTCAGCCTGGCGGACTCCGTGGCGGTCGATCCCCACAAGTGGCTGTACGCCCCCCTCGAGGCGGGGTGCACCCTGGTGCGGGACCCGGAAGCCCTCCTGAACGCCTTCTCCTACCGGCCGCCCTACTACAGCCTGGAGGAGGAGGTCACCAACTACTTCGAGCACGGGATCCAGAACTCCAGGGGGTTCAGGGCCTTCAAGGTGTGGCTCCAGCTCCAGCAGGCGGGGCGGGAGGGCTACGTCCAGATGATCTCTGAGGACATCGAGCTGGCCCGCCGCTTCCACGACCTCGTCCTGGAGCACCCGGAGCTCGAGGCCTTCACCCACGGGCTCAGCATCACCACCTACCGCTACGTGCCCTCCGACCTCCGAGGGAGGGTGGGAGAGGAGGCGGTGGAGGCGTACCTGAGCGAGCTGAACCAGGCCGTGCAGGACCGCATGGACGGGGAGGGCAGGGCCTTCGTGTCCAACGCCGTCCTCGAGGAGCGGTACCTCCTGCGGATGTGCATCGTGAACTTCCGCACCTCCCTCGAGGACGTGGAGGCGCTGGCGGAGATCTCGGCCGAGGCGGGACGCGCCGTGGACGCGGAGATGCGACCCGAAGAGCTGCGCTGATGGGCGCGTGAGCGGCCGCTTCCCCATTCCCGAGCGGGTGCATCGCGAAGAGGAGTCCATCCAGCGCAGCCGGTTCATCACGACGCTGGCCCACGCGCCGACGCCGGAGGCGGCTCGCGCCTTCGTCGAGCGCATCCGCGCGGAGTTTCCCGACGCCTCGCACCACTGCTGGGCGTTCGTCGCCGGTCCACCGGGCAGCACCACCCACGTCGGCATGAGCGACGACGGGGAGCCGCACGGCACGGCAGGCCGGCCCATGCTCACGACGCTGCTGCACAGCGGCGTGGGTGAGATCGTGGCGGTGTGCACGCGCTTCTACGGAGGCGTCAAGCTGGGCACGGGGGGACTGAGCCGAGCGTACTCCGGAGGCGTGAAGGCCGCGTTGGAGTCACTCCCCACCGTGGAGAAGGTCCGGCGCGTGGAGGTGGAGGTGACCGTCGGATACGCCGACGTGGACGGGCTGCAGCGCCTCCTGGACGAGATGGACGCCGTGCTCGAGTCGGAGGATTACGGTGCCGATGTTCGGTATCGGTGCAGCGTTCCCGACACGGTCCGGGAGGCTTTCACCAAGGCGGTCGCCGACGTGACCCGGGGCCGAGGCGTGGTCCGGGAGGTCTGACTCTCCACCCGACCGGGGAGCCTGGACCCGTCGTGCGACCGGGGGCTTGATCGGTCGGGCCGGGATCGGTTTCGTACAGTACCCGGCTGGCCTCGTCTCCGGCTCCCGCCGGAGGGCGGATCGATGGACATCGCCCATGAAGACCATACTCGTGCTCGGGGCCACTGGCATGTTGGGCGCTCCGGCGGCCCGTCATCTCCGACGCGCAGGCTACTCCGTGCGGGCGTTGGCGCGTGACCCCGACCGTGCACGCGCGGTGCTCCCAGACGGGTTCGACATCGTCGGAGGAGACGCCACCGACGGAGAGCGCGTGCTACGAACGGCGGAGGGATGCGACGCCATCCACGTCTCGGTCGGCGGCGCGGCCGACCGGCCTGCTGCTGAGAACGCGGCCCGTGCCGTGGCGGAGCTCGGCGTACCCCGGATCGTGTACCTGTCAGGCGCCACGGTGTGCGAGGAAAATGCCTGGCATCCCATGATCGCGAACAAGCTCGCGGCGGAGGACGCCGTGATGCGCTGCGGAGGCCGGTGGACCATCTTCCGCCCCTCCTGGTGCATGGGGCACCTGGTGAGCTTCGTCCGCTCCGGCAGACCGATGGTGATCGGGCACCTGAAGACGCCGTATCACTGGTATGCTCCGGAGGACTTCGGCCGGATGGCAGCGACCGCGATGGGCCTCCACGGCGCCGAGGGCAAGCACCTGTACGTGTTCGGGCCCGAGGCGATGACGGTGAAAGACGCCGCCGAGCGGTACGCGAGGCTGGTGGACCCGGGCGCGCGCGACGCGACGGTGATGCCCATCTGGATGGCCAAGCTCTTGGGATGGATCACCCGCAACGACATGCTCCGCTACGCGGCTCACCTCATGGCGTATTTCGAGAAGGTCGGCGAGCCTGGCGACCCGGCGGAAGCCAACGAGCTTCTGGGCGCTCCCACCACCACGCTGGAGGAGTGGACGGAGCGACAGGAGGTGGTATCGGCTTGAGGTATGGCGACGCCCGATGGCGTGTCTGCCCGACATGACACGGCGCTATCCCTCCCCAACCACGGCCGTCGCGGGCTCGGGGCTCGATGCGTAGGTTGTGCGTCCCCATCTCACCGGAGGAAACGATGGACGACGGGACCCCCACGCGGCTCGCAGCGATCTTCGGGATCCTGCTGGCCTCTGCCTGCGCGCCGCAGGAGGAGACGACCACGGCGGCGGACGAGGACCCGCGCGCCGCCCTCATCGCGCGCGGAGAGTCGCTGGAGCTGGACACCGAGTACGTCCCGCCGCCCGGCGACCCCCTACATCACCACACGGCGGGCTTCGCGAAGATCCTGTGCTCGGGGGTCTTCCTCACCGGGCTGGATCCCGACGACGCGGCGGCCAACGTGGGCGGGTTCACCAGCCCCTTCGCGGAGCGCCATCACGTCGTGGACACCGTCGTGGACTACGAGCGGAGGGAGGTGCGTCTCACCCTCCCCGGCGGGGTGACCCGCGCCGCCAAGGTCTACGGGAGCCAGGGGTGCGTCACCCGGCCCATCGGCGAGGACTCGGTGTACTTCACGCCGTCGATCGTGGAGCCCCTGCTCCCGCCGGCGGAGACGACGCCCTGGCCCATGGGCGACGTGCTGTCCGACGAGCCCTTCCCGGCGGAGCTGGACATGGCGCTGGTGGCCCAGGCGGTCGAGGCGGCCATGGGGCCGCCCGAGGCGCGCACCCAGGCGGTGGTCATCACCCACCGGGGCCGCATCATCGGGGAAGGGTACGGCGAGGGCGCCGATCTCCACTCGCCCCTGGAGAGCTGGTCGATGGGGAAGAGCCTCACCGGCACGCTCATGGGCGTGCTCATCCAGCGGGGTGCCTACGACCTGTGGCAGCCCGCCCCCATCCCCGAGTGGCAAGGAGAAGGCGACCCGCGTCAGGAGGTCCGCATCGGGGACATCATGCGGATGTCGTCCGGCATCCGCATCCGGGCGCCGCAGGATCCCGACTTCGATCCGGCGCTGGGCTACCCGGACCACGTCTACCTGTACACGGGCACGGTGAGCTCCTTCGAGTACGCCGCCACCCGACCTCAGCAGTGGCCACCCAACACCGTGGGCCGGTACCGGAACACCGATCCCGTCCTCACCAACTACCTCATCCGTCTCGGTGTGGAGGGGATGGGCGAGGACTACCACGCATTCCCCCGCCGCGCGCTGTTCGACAAGCTGGGCATGCGGGACGCGGTCCTGGAGACGGACCCCTACGGGAACTTCCTCACCCAGGGCTACGAGTTCCTCGCCGCACGGGATTGGGCCCGGTTGGGAAACCTCTACCTCCAGGACGGCGTCTGGATGGGTGAGCGGATCCTGCCGGAGGGTTATGCCGAATACGCACGAACGCTGGCTCCGGCGTGGGAAGCCGACGGAAGGCCCATCTACGGAGGCGCCTTCCAGTGGATCAACGGGACGGGGTCCTATCCCGTGCCCACCGACGCCACCTACTTCGCCGGCGCCGGTGGGCAGGTGACCCTCATGATCCCGAGCCACGACCTGGTGGTGGTCCGCCTGGGCAAGTACACGGGAGCCCGGGCGGGAGGGCAGGCCCTCAGGAGGGCTCTGGAGATGCTGATGACCGCTGTGCCGCCGGCTGGGGGTTGAGGCCGGCGGAACGGGCGAGAAGGGAGGAATGATGAGCGACCTCCGGATCGACTATTCGGATCTGCACGGTCTGGTGGAGGAGGGTCACCAGAAGGCGGAACGGAAGAAGGAGCGCAGGAGCCGTCTGCGGGGACTCCCCCTCCGACTGGCTCGCAGGCTGCTGATCCTGGTCGCCCTGGCCACGCTGCCCTTCTGGGTGCTGGTCCGTCTGGGCGTGTTCGCCTATCAGGAGTGGGGTCTGGGCACCTGGCCCGCGTTGCTGGTGGCCGTGGGGGCCACGGCTCTTCTCCTGGGCGGGTACGCCTGGGGGGTGGGTCGGAAGCTGGGGGCGGGGAGGGTGGTCCGCCGCATACTGACCAGGGGGGCGGCGGGGGTGGCGGCGGCCTACGTCGTCTACGCCCTGATCTACGTGGCGGGGGCGAACGTGAAGTCCTCGGACGTCAGGGAAGAGTACCGATCCCTCCACCCCTTCCTGCGCGTCGCGTCCAGCGTGGTCTTCCTCGCCGATCCCGCCTCGGTCATCACCGATGCCGGCCGGACCGAGGAGGACTACTGGCTCATGGGCCTACCCGTGAACGAGGCCTCCCTCCACTTCCCCCAGGAAGGCGGGTACGTGCACGCCCTGGATCTCCGGACCCGGGGACGCCCCGCGTGGCGGAACATGGCGCTGGAGATGGCGTTCTGGGCCTTCGGGTTCCACTCCCTCAGGCACGTGGGCACCGCCGACCATCTCCACGTGTCCCTGAGGTTGCCTCGGGGAGGCTGACGGCGGTCGCAGTAGCGTCCGCGGCAGGCCCCGGAGGGCCGTGTCCAACACCTCGAGCTCGTCGCTCCACAGGATTCGCCATCCGGCCCGGGTGCGCACGGCCTGCATCACCTTCACCTCCGACACCGCGCCGCTGATCCGGGGCGTGGAGCGGTAGACCACGTGCGCTGTGTCCGACGCTTCGGTCACGTGCCCCAGCACATCGTCGTCCCGGTCGAACAGGGCGTGCATGAGGCCGGGCATGTCGTCGATCATGGTGCCGACGGCGCGGTCGAACACCGTTGGCGCGTCCAGCGTAGCGTATCCAGAAGAATCGGTGCCGGTGAGGTAGTCCCGGACCTCTCCGGTGCTGTCCGCCTCGGCCATCATGGTGACCAGGCCGTGAAAGCGGTCCAGGGTGGAGGAGTGCAGGAACTGGGCGGCGGCGCTCCACCGTATGGCCCGTACCGAGCGGAGGAAGAGCACGGCCGCGTCCTCCGGCGTGGCGGTGAGCTCGGCAAGACGCTCCTGGGCTCCCGCCGAGCGCGGACTCACGGACCCGAGGACGAGTACGAGAACGGCCAGGGACAAAGATCGGTGATGCATGCCTTGCAGTACGTCCTCTGTTTCCGGGATGCAAGGACGAGCTACTCGGATGGTTGAATCCGTGGTACGGCTTGTATAGGTTTTTTCGCTCCGGTCGATACTCGTGGCCGGACGGAAGGGCCTGTAGCTCAGGTGGTTAGAGCGCACGCCTGATAAGCGTGAGGTCGGTAGTTCGAGTCTACCCAGGCCCATTGGAGTAAGAGCAAGCCCTGGCTACACTTAGGTGTGGTTGGGGCTCTCTCGTTTCCAGCCCTAGCGGACCAGTCCCGCGGTGCTGGGGAGTCCGTAGCGACCGAAGGTCGCGGAGGAACTCCACCGGAACGGTGGAGGGCACAGCGGAAGACGGAGGCGGTGCTGGGGCGTGCCGCCAGCGGGCAAGGTCTGAACCCCGTGGCAGAACAACTCTTCGCCTTCGAGCACGGCGACGCCCATGCGTCGGGTGCCGGGGTCCAAAGCAAGAATCCTCGGTTTTCGTCTTGGCAAAGTGGTGTGGGGAGGATCCGCCATAGGAATGGTGGCCCCTCCTGGACATGTAGCCTGTGTGCACGACAGCCAGGGCCAGGGCGGTGAACATCCGCAGGCGCGGGTCTTCGCTCATCCATGGCTTCCGTTGCGACGGAAGCCGTGAGCGTGGCTCAGGAAACCGGCCGGCCAGGATGGTCGCGACAGCACTCCAGTCCTGGGCACGCACACCTCCAGAGGCCCGGAGGACCCGGGTGCGTGGAATCGTCCGGACACGCACGGAGAGCCCTGCGAGGCGTATGATCTCGGCGAGCCGGAGGATGACGAGGGCAGCCGCCGCGTAGCTGAGGCCGAAGTTCACCACATGCCGTCACTGAATCTCGGCATAGAACTGCCGAGGCCGAGCAGCGTGCCCTGGTCGTGGGTCGGCTTGTCCATCGGTGGCCCAT
>JBDHGI010000101.1:0-26822 GCA_039589955.1 Gemmatimonadota bacterium
GACCTGTTCCCGCAGACGGCCCACGTGGAGACGTTGGCGGTGCTCGACCACGCATCGGAGAGCGTATGAAGTACTTCGTCACGGTGGAGAACAGGACGTTCGAGTTTGACCTGACTCCGTACGGCCCCGTCATCGACGGCGAGCCGGTGTGCGCCGATCTGGCCCACGTCGAGGGCACCGACCTGCGGAGCCTTCTCATGGACGGTAGCTCCGTGCGCGTCATGGCGAAGAGGACGGCCGGGGGGGCCTGGGACCTGCACGTGGGGGGGAGGCGGTTCACGACCGAGGCCGTCGACGAGCGCGCGCGGGCCATTCGGGAGATGACCGGGCTCGGAGCGGCGGCCGTGGGCCCACGCCCCGTGCGGGCTCCCATGCCCGGCCTGGTGGTGAAGGTGGAAGTGGAGGAGGGCAGCCCGGTGGAGCCGGGGCAGGGGGTCGTCATCATCGAAGCCATGAAGATGGAGAACGAGCTGAAGGCGGAGTCCCGGGGGATCGTGTCCCGCGTTCACGTATCGGCCGGTGAGCCCGTCGAGAAGGACCAGATCCTCATCGATCTCGCCGCCCGGCCGCCGGAGGAGGAATGAGCGAGGACCGCGAGCTCAGGACCGACAGCGGGCTGGAGGTGGCTCGCGTCTACGCGCCGTCGGAGGCACACGGCGAGTCGACCGAGCCGGGCTCGTTTCCCTTCACCCGCGGTGTCTACCCCGACATGTACCGGGGCCGGGTCTGGACCATGCGGCAGTACGCGGGGTTCGGGACGGCGGAAGAGACCAACGCCCGCTTCCGCTATCTGCTCGATCGTGGCCAGACCGGCCTGTCCGTCGCCTTCGATCTGCCCACGCAGATGGGCTACGACTCCGACGCGGCCATGGCCACCGGTGAGGTCGGGCGGGTGGGCGTCGCCATCGACTCCCTGGAGGACATGCGGACCCTGTTCCAGGGAATCCCGCTGGACGAGGTCTCGACCTCCATGACCATCAACTCCACCGCCGCCATTCTCCTCGCGCTGTACGTCGCGCTGGGCGACGAACAGGGCGTGCCCCGGGAGCGACTGTCGGGCACGGTCCAAAACGACGTCCTCAAGGAGTACATCGCCCGAGGCACCTACATCTATCCGGTGGAGCAGTCGCTGCGCCTCATCTCCGACATCATGGAGTTCTGCGCCCGGGAGATCCCACGCTGGAATACGGTCTCCATCTCGGGATACCACATCCGTGAGGCCGGCTCCACGGCACCCCAGGAGGTGGCGTTCACTTTCGCCAACGGGCTGGCGTACGTGGACGAGGCGCTCGCCCGCGGGATCGACCTGGAGGTCTTCGGGCCCCGCCTGTCGTTCTTCTTCGCTGCCCACAACGATCTTCTGGAGGAGGTGGCGAAGTTCCGAGCCGCGCGGCGGCTGTGGGCCCGGCTGATGCGGGAGCGGTACGGAGCCTCCGACCGGGCTTGCCGCCTTCGGTTCCACACGCAGACCGGAGGGTCGACCCTCACGGCGCAGCAGCCGCTCAACAACGTGGTTCGGGTGACGATCCAGGCCCTCGCGGCGGTGTTGGGAGGCACCCAGTCCCTCCACACCAACGCGTACGATGAAGCCCTGGCGCTTCCCACGGAGCGGTCCGCCACTTTGGCGCTTCGGACCCAGCAGGTGCTGGCGGAGGAGTCAGGGACGAACCGCACCGTGGATCCCCTGGGAGGCTCGTACTACGTCGAGTCCCTGACGGACCAAATCGAGGAGGAGGCGCGCGCCTATCTGACACGCATCGAGGAGCTGGGCGGCGCATCGAAAGCCATCGAGTACATGCAGGACCAGATCCACCGCTCGGCGTACCGCCATCAGCGCGAGATCGAAAGCGGAGAGCGGACGGTGGTGGGGGTCAACACCTACGCCGAGGAAGGCGACCGGCCCCGAATCGTGCAGCCGGACTATACGGCGCTGGAGCAGAGCCAGCGGGGGGCCTTGGCCGAGAGGAAGGGGCGACGGGACGCCGCCGAGGTCCGATCCGCTCTGGCCGACCTCCGGGCAGCGGCGGACGGGGAGGAGAACCTGATGCCGTCCATCATCCGCGCCGTCGCCGCAGAGGTGACGCTCGGCGAGATCAGCGACACGCTCCGCGACGCGTGGGGCACCTACGACCGATCGTAGGGATCCTCGGCGTTGGAACGGCGGTAGTCCCACCCCCTTCGCTGCGTTAGCTTTTTTGGCTGTCGGAATGGCCACACCCACGCGTTGCTCTCCCATGCCCACGTACGAATACCTGTGCCCCGAGGGGCACCAATTCGAGGTCTTTCAGCGCATATCCGAGGAGCCGGGAGCCGACTGCCCCCAGTGCGGTCAGCCGGCGAAGCGGCAGATCTCGGCGGGAGCCGGGTTCCTCTTCAAGGGTGAGGGCTTCTACGTCACCGACTATCGCTCCGCGGACTACAAGAAGAAGGCATCTTCGGAGGGAGGTGGCGACGCGAAGGAAGCCCCGAAAAGCGACACGCCGAAGACGCCCTCCCCCTCCACGACGGACGATTGACCGGTGTCCCACGACGCCATTCGCTCGGCCCTGGGGGTCGTCCTGAAGGAGATGGGGGCCTCCGGGGGGGACGGGATCCATCTCGAGCGCCCCAGGGATCCCTCCCACGGGGACGTCGCCACCAACGTCGCCATGACCCTCGCCCGCGAGCTTCGCCGGCCTCCTCGGGAGATCGCCCGGGAGATCGCCGAGCGGCTGGATCTGGACAGCGCGGGCGTGACGGCCGTGGAGGTGGCAGGCCCGGGGTTCCTCAACTTCCGGCTGAGCGCGGGCGCCGTGGCGTCGGTGCTCGACACCGTCCTCGAGCAGGACGACGCCTTCGGTCGCCACCGGACCGGGGGCGGCCAACGCGTGATGGTGGAATTCGTGTCGGCCAATCCCACCGGTCCCCTCCACCTGGGGCACGGTCGGCAGGCGGCCCTGGGCGACGCCATCGCGGCGCTGCTGGAGTGGACGGGATGGGATGTCCACCGCGAGTACTACTACAACGACAGCGGCACCCAGATGGAGCTCCTCGGACGGAGCGTGTGGTCCCGCTACCAGCAGCTCAACGGGGGGAAGCAGGAGGTCCCCGAAGGGGGCTACCAGGGCGAGTACGTCGTCGACGTGGCCCGGGCCTTCACCGATCGACACGGGGATCGCTTCGTCGGTGACGACTCGGCCGCGGCGCTGGAGGCCATGCAGCGCTTCGCCGTCCAGGCGCTGCGCGAGGAGCAGGACCGAGACCTGGCGGACTTCCGGGTGCGCTTCGACGAGTACTTCCTGGAGAGCTCGCTCTACGGGGACGGGCTAGTCGACGCCACCGTCGCGGCGCTGCGGGACACCGGACTCGTCTACGAGCGGGACGGCGCGGTATGGCTGCGCACCACGGAATACGGTGACCAGAAGGACCGCGTGATGATCCGGTCGAGTGGCCTGCCCACCTATTTCCTTCCGGACGTGGCGTATCACAAGAACAAGTGGGATCGGGGCTTCCACAGGGTCATCAACGTCCAGGGATCGGACCACCACGGAACGGTGGCCCGCGTCCAGGCCGGAGCCAGCGCTCTGGGATGCCCCCGGGGGTACCCCGAGTACGTCCTCCACCAGATGGTGCGCGTGGAACGCGACGGACGGGAGGTGAAGTTCTCGAAGCGGGCCGGATCGTACACGACGCTGCGGGAGCTCTTCGAGCACGTGGGTGTCGACGTGGCCCGGTACTTCATGCAGATGAGGAAGCCCGACGCGCACCTGGTGTTCGACCTCGACGTCGCGCTGGATCAGTCGGAGAAGAACCCGGTCTACAAGGTCCAGTATGCCCACGCGCGTATGTGCTCCATCTTCGCCAAGGCGGGCAGGAGGCTCGAGGACGTCGAGGCCGGATCCGCCGATCTCGATCTCCTCTCCCACGAGCTCGAGCGGGAGCTGGTCAAGCGCCTCGGAGAGTTCCCCGACACGGTGAGCCGGGCGGCGGAGCATACGGCGCCGCACATCGTGTGCGACTACCTGGAGCAGACCGCGGGGGCGGCGAACTCCTGGTACCACGCCGGCAATCCTTCCCGAAGCCCCGAACTGGCGGTGCTGGTAGACGATCCGGAGCTGCGGGCGGCGCGCCTGGTCCTGGCCCGAGCCGTGCAAGCGGTCCTGCGGAACGGACTCACCCTTCTGGGTATCCAGGCGCCGCAGCGCATGGACCGCGAAGCGGATCCCGACCCTGAGTGACCCCAGGCATGGCCATTCTCTGCGTCGGCAGTGTCGCCCTGGACTCCGTCGAGACCCCCTTCGGCAAGGCCGAGCGCGTCCTGGGAGGCTCCGCGGTGTTCTTCAGCGCGGCGGCGACGGTCTTCAGCCCCGTTCAGATGGTAGGAGTGGTGGGCACCGACTTCCCCTTCGGGAGCCTCGACTTCCTCGCCGGCAGGGGAACGGATCTGGCCGGAATCGAGCGACAGGACGGGGAGAGCTTCTTCTGGGCCGGGCGCTACCACTTCGACCTCAACAAGCGGGACACCCTCGAGACCCGTCTCGGCGTGTTCGCGGACTTCCGGCCCAGGATACCTCCGGCGTTCCGCGACGCGCGGCACATCTTCCTGGGCAACATCGACCCCGTCCTTCAACACCAGGTCCTCGACCAGGTCTCCTCGCCGGAGGTCGTCGTCTGCGATACGATGGACTACTGGATCAAGGGAAGCCGGAAGGAGCTCCTCTCCCTCCTCGAGCGTGTGGATATCCTCCTGGTCAACGACGCAGAAGCCCGCCTGCTCGCGGAGGAGCCGAATCTCCTGAAGGCCTCCCGCTGGATCCGGGAACGTGGGCCCCGGATCGTCGTCGTCAAGAAGGGCGAGCACGGAGCCACCCTGTTCACCGACGGGTGGGTCTTCTTCGCCCCCGGGTATCCCCTCGAGGTCGTCTTCGACCCCACGGGGGCCGGCGACGCCTTCGCCGGCGGCTTCATGGGCTATCTTGCCCAGACGACGGCGCCCGGCGCCGAGGATCTACGCCGGGCCATGGTCTACGGCTCCGCCATGGGCTCGTTCGCCGTGGAGGCGTTCAGCGTGGACCGATTCAGGTCCCTGGATGCAGGCGAGGTGAGGAAGAGAGTCGGCGAGTTCAGGAACATGACGGCCTTCGAGACGCACGTGGAGAACGGAGATGGATGAGGGAGGGCTGAGCTACAGGGATGCCGGGGTCGACCTGGACGCGGCCGAGAAGGCGAAGGAACGGCTCAAATCCCTCGTGGCGTCCACCAGGGACGAGCTCACCCTCTCCGAGCTGGGCCTGTTCGGAGGGCTGTACCAGGTGCCGGGCGACCTTCACACCCCCGTGCTGGTCTCCTCCGCCGACGGCGTGGGCACCAAGCTCAAGGTGGCGTTCGATGCCGGCCGCCACGACTCGGTGGGTCAGTGCCTTGTGAACCACTGTGTCAACGACATCCTGGTGCAGGGTGCCCGCCCTCTGTTCTTCCTCGACTACCTCGCCACGGGGGAGATGGACGAGTCCGTCGTGGCCCAGGTCGTCAGTGGCATCGCCGTCGCCTGTCGCGAGAATCGCTGCGCCCTCCTCGGGGGCGAGACGGCGCAGATGCCGGACTTCTACCGCCCCGGAGAATACGACCTCGCGGGGTTCGTCGTGGGGGTGGTGGAGCGCGCACGGATCATCGACGGGCGGGCCGTCCGCGAGGGGGACCTCCTCCTGGGGCTCCCTTCGTCGGGGCTTCACACCAACGGCTACACGCTGGCCCGCCGCATCGTGTTCGACGTGATGGGGCTGCGGGTGGACGAGCTGTATCCCGGATCGGACCACACGGTCGGGGAGGAGCTCCTGTCGGTCCATCGCAGCTACCTCGGAGCGGTGTGGCCGCTCCTCGAGGAGGGACTCGTCGGGGGCCTGGCGCACATCACGGGAGGGGGCATACCCGGCAACCTCCCGCGGATACTGCCCGGGGGCCTCGGAGCGGTGGTGGAACGGGGTGCCTGGGAGGTGCCAGGCGTCTTTCGGACCCTGCAGGACGCCGGAAGGGTCGCAAGAGAGGAGATGGACAGGGTCTTCAACATGGGGATCGGGATGGTGCTGGTGGTCCGCGACGATCAGGTCGACGAGGTGATGCGGAAGCTGACGTCCCACGGAGAGCGTCCCGTGGCCATCGGTCACGTGGAATCGGGCCGGGGGGTACGATACGCATGAGGGCGATCGCGCTTCGGTGCTTCACCATCGCGGTGGGCTCGCTCGGTGCGGGCGTCTTCGGCCCCATGGCTCTGGAGGCCCAGGATATCGACGACCTGACGGCCGCATGCGTGGAGGCGGGGCACGAGCCGCTCACCTGCGGCGAGCTCGCGGTGAGCGCCAGAGCCATCCAAGGGCAGGTGGGCTTCCTGGCGGGCCTCGGCTCCGAGGTGTCGGGTAGCGCCGGCACCCTGGGGCGTCGCCTCGGCGCGACCCCCCGGATCTCCCTGGGTCTACGGGCCGGATTCATTTCCATGGGCCTTCCCGATCTGGCGGATGCCAACGGGGCACCGTCCAGGGAGGCGACGTTCCTGGTGCCGGTGGTCCACGCCGGCCTCGCCGTGGGGATATTCGACGGCTTCTCTCCGGCTCCCACCGTCGGGGGCTTCCTGAGCCTGGACCTCTTGGCACAGACGAGCACGACGTTCCTGCCGGTCGGCCAGGGCTTCGACGGCCGTGTCACCGGATTCAGCCTCGGAGCCCGCCTGGGCATCATCCGGGAGTCCTTCACGTTGCCGGGGATCGCCGTATCCGCCTCCCGACGAGGAGTCGGCAAGATCCGGTATGGAGCGGGAAGCAGCTCGGGGCCCGCCGTCGAGGTGGACCCGACGGTGACGTCGGTCCGGGCCACCGTGGGCAAGGACCTGCTCGGTGTCGGGCTCCTGGCCGGAGCGGGCTGGGATCGGTATTCCGGAGGGGCGGCGCTGTACCCTCCTGGGCTGGTGGCGCCGGGGGCGTCGTTGGATTCCTTTCACCACTCCCGCCGCCTCC
The DNA here is from genome assembly GCA_039589955.1 of Gemmatimonadota bacterium. Classification (GTDB taxonomy): domain Bacteria; phylum Gemmatimonadota; class Gemmatimonadetes; order Longimicrobiales; family Gaopeijiaceae; genus SZUA-318. Next base: position 6,987 of record JBDHGI010000101.1, read on the forward strand.
TCTTCGGTGGCGCCGCGCTCAACTTCCTCGTCCTGCAGCTGTCCGCCGAGGCCGGATGGGTAGAGGGATTCTCGTCGGTACAGGGGTACGAGCGTAGACCCTTCGACCCCACGCGTGGCTCCTTCTACACCAGCCTCGCCGCTCGGCTCACCATCTGACCATGAACGAGCTCGTCGATTCCTCGGATTCCCCGCGCACCGATCGGGAGCTCCTGGACCGGGCACGGGTGCTGGCCCACAAGGGCTGGGGGCACGTGCAGCCCAACCCCATGGTCGGGTGTGTCCTCGTGCGCGACGGTGTCGTGGTGGGCGAGGGATACCACCGCGAGTTCGGAGGGCCACACGCGGAGATCGTGGCCCTGGAGGCCGCCCGTACACACGCGGAGGGGGCCACCGCCTACGTCAGCTTGGAGCCCTGCAACCACGAGGGAAAGACACCGCCTTGCTCCGAGGCCCTGATCCACGCCGGCATCCGGCGCGTGGTCTTCGGCGCCTCCGATCCGGGGACGGCGTCGGGAGGTGGCGGCGAGCGCATGCGTGCGGCCGGTGTCGAGGTCGTGGGCCCCCTTTGGAGCGACCGGGAGGCCCGCGCCGAGAATCCCGCCTTTCACCATGGCGCGGCGAAGGCCGTGCCGTACGTGGCGCTGAAGCTCGCGATGAGCCTCGACGGGAAGATCGCCGCCGCCCCCGGTCGGCGCAGCCGGATCACCGGCCCGGAGGCCGAGCGTGAGGTGCACCGGCTGCGGACGGGGTTCGACGCCCTCTTGGTGGGCGCCGGCACGATCCGCGTCGACAATCCCCGCCTCACCGTGCGCCTGGTGCCGCCGGGGCGTCGTCCGCCCCGGCGACTCCTCATCGATCCCCGTGCCGAGCTATCCGGCGACGCCTCGGTTCTGGAGGGGGCGCGGGAGGCTCCCGTGCATGTCTTCACCCGCAGGGATGCCCCCGAGGGCGACCTCGAGCGCCTGGAGGACGCGGGTGCCCACGTGCACCCCGTCGACCACGGAGACCGCGGGGTCGAGATGTCGGCGGTGCTCGCCGTCTGCTGGGAGCTGGGGATCCACTCCATGCTTTGCGAGGGTGGGGCGCGCCTCGCCAATACGCTGCTCCGCGAGGGGCACGTCAGCCGCCTCTACCTGTTCTTCGCCCCCTTCGCCCTGGGATCCGACGGGGTGTCGCCGTTCGGAGCCGGGTCGGAGAAGCTCCCCTGGAGCCGGTTCTCGCCACTGTCTCCCCCCGACCTCCACGGTCGGGACGCGCTCTGGATCCTGGACCGGGAGGCGGACTGATGTTCACCGGAATCGTGGAGGCCACGGGACACGTGCGACGGGCGGAGGATCTCGCCACCACCCGACGCTTCGTGCTCGAGGCGCCGGACTTCGAGGGAGCCCTCTCGCAGGGGGACTCCATCTCCGTCGACGGTGCCTGCCTCACGGTCGTCGCGGTGGAGGGCGCCACATTCTCGGTGGACGTCATCGGCACGACCCTGGAACGGACCATCGCTGGGCTGTATGCTCCGGGAACGCGCGTGAACCTGGAGCGCGCCATGAAGATGACGGCTCGTCTCGATGGTCATATCGTTCAGGGGCACGTGGATGGAGTCGGTCATCTAAGTCAAGTTCGAGATGATGGTGAGTATTGGCTCATGGACTTCCACATCCCCGGGGACGTCGCCGAGACCACCATCCTGCACGGGTCCATCGCGCTCAACGGAGTGAGCCTCACCGTCAGCGACTTCGTCGAGGACGAGGTCGTCCAGATCGGGATCATCCCGTATACGTGGACGCACACCAACCTCGGCGAGCTGGAGCCCGGCGACCGGGTGAACGTGGAGGCGGACCTGATCGGGAAGTACGTGGGTAAGATCCTCGCCGTTCGGCGATCCTGAGCACCGGTTGGCCCGAAGGGGGCACGCATGCCGTTCGACCGCGTCGAGGACGCCATCGAGGACATCCGCCATGGGCGGATGATCATCGTGGCCGATGACGAGGACAGAGAGAATGAGGGCGACCTGGTCATGGCGGCGTCCGCCGTGACGCCCGACCACATCAACTTCATGACGCAGCACGGGCGAGGGCTCATCTGCGTCACCCTCACGAGCGAGCGGGCGGATGCCCTCGAGCTTCCGCTGATGACCGACGCGAACACCGACCCGCAGGGAACGGCGTTCACGGTCTCGGTGGATGCGCACCGCCGGTTCGGCGTCACCACGGGAATCAGCGCCTACGACCGCGCGAAGACCATCCAGGTGATCCTGGACCCGGACACCAAGCCCGGCGACCTGCGACGTCCGGGGCACATCTTCCCCCTCCGTGCCAAGGCCGGGGGTGTCCTGCGTCGCGTGGGTCAGACGGAAGCCGCCGTCGACCTGGCCCGGCTCGCGGGGTTGGAGCCGGCGGGGGTCATCTGCGAGATCCTCAACGCCGACGGCACCATGGCCCGCAGGCCTCAGCTGGAGGAGTTCGCCCAGGAGCACGGCCTTCGCTTCATCACCGTCGCCCAGCTGGTCGCGTACCGCCTCACCAAGACCCGCCTCGTGCGCCGTGTCGCTGAGGCGGATCTTCCCACCCACGAAGGCACGTTCAAGGTCATCGGCTACGAGAGCATCGTGGACCGGCGCGAGCATCTCGCCCTTGTGAAGGGTGACCTGGAGGGGAAGGGCAACGTCCTCGTCCGCATGCACTCCGAGTGCATGACGGGCGATGTCTTCCGCTCCCTGAGGTGCGACTGTGGTGAGCAGCTGGCGGCGGCCATGCGCCGCATCGAGGAGGAGGGGCTGGGAGCCATCGTCTACCTCCGCCAAGAGGGACGGGGCATCGGGCTCGGCAACAAGCTCAAGGCCTATGCCCTCCAGGACGACGGCATGGACACCGTGGAGGCGAACGAGAAGCTCGGATTCAAGCCCGACCTCAGGGACTATGGCATCGGCGCTCAGATCCTCCTGGACCTGGGGCTGACCTCCATACGTCTCCTCACCAACAATCCCCGCAAGATCGTGGGTCTGGACGGGTACGACATCGAGATCACCGGCCGCGAGCCCCTCCAGATGGAGCCCGGCAAGCACAACCGGCAGTACCTCGACACGAAGCGCTCCAAGCTGGGGCACATCCTGTGACGTCCAAGGGCAGCCACGTCCAGGACGACCGAGGCTCCGTCGAGGGCGCCGGTCTCAGGTTGGCTATCCTGGTGTCCCGCTTCAACGCCGACATCACCGGGCGGCTCCTCCTGGGCGCGCGAGCCTGCCTGGAGGAGCACGGGGCCGATGCGGAGGGAATCGACGTGTATCACGTCCCCGGGGCCTGGGAGCTTCCGCAGGCAGCCGCCCGGATCGTTCGGAAGGAGGGACACGACGCCGTCATCACCTTGGGATGCGTGATCCGGGGGGAGACGCCCCATTTCGACTACGTATGCGACGAGGCGAACCGCGGGCTCGGCGCCGTGGCCCGCCGGGCGGAGATTCCGGTGGTCTTCGGCGTCCTGACGACGGAGAATCACGAGCAGGCCAGGGCGCGAGCCGGGGATGGGCCGTCGAACAAGGGATACGAGGTGGCCCTCGCCGCGCTGCAGATGGTGGCGTTCCGACGGCGTCTGGAGGCACGTTGAGCCGGAGCCCCGGCATCGGCCCCAGAGTCCGAATCGACCGGAGCCGAGCCCGTGCCTGGGCCCTGCAGATCCACTACCGATGGGAGAGCGGCGGCCGCGAAGGGACCTTGAGGGACGCCCTTGTGGACACCGCGGCCACCCGCCGGATCGCACCGCGCCGCATGCCCTACGTCCGGATGCTGCTCACCCTTCTCGACCAGCACCTGGGCGACGTGGACGAGCGGCTGCAGGCCGCTCTCGAGAACTGGCGCCTCGAGCGTCTTTCCAGCATCGACCGTGCCGTGCTGCGGATCGCGGCGGTGGAGCTTCTTCATGTGGAGGACGTGCCCCCGAAGGTGTCGTTGCAGGAAGCGATCCGCCTGGCCGAGCAGTACGGCGGGCCGGACTCTCCGCGCTTCGTGAACGGGGTCTTGGACGCCCTTTACAAGGGCATGCCCGGAACGGGCTCGTGACGTTGGATCCGGAGGCGGTCCGCCCCCTGAAGATCCTCGTGGTCAACTGGCTGGATCGAGAGAACCCCCAGGCCGGAGGGGCCGAGGCACATCTCCACCAGATCTTCGGACGGCTCGCGGACCGCGGACATCGCGTCACGCTCCTCACCTCGGGCTGGCGGGGGTGCGCGCCGAGGGTTGAGCTCGACGGCATCCAGGTCCACCGGTGCGGGGGGAGGCACACCGTCCCGCTGGCGGCGCCCCGGTACTACCGGAAGCACCTCCGGGACGAGCCGACGGACGTCGTCGTGGAAGACCTGAACAAGGTGCCGTTCTTCACCCCGCTGTGGACGCGGACGCCGGTGGCTCTCCTCGTGCACCACCTGTTCGGCACGACGGCGTTCCAGGAGGCGTCGCCTCCCCTGGCAGCGGCCACGTGGCTCCTCGAGCGCCCCGTGCCCAGGGTCTTCCGGGGGCTCCCCACGGTGGCAGTCTCAGAAAGCACCCGCGAGGATCTGGTCGGCCGCGGGCTGCGCCGGGAGCAGATCGAGGTGATCCCCAACGGAATCGATCTCGAGACCTTCGCGCCCCGCGGCGACGGCACCCGGTATGAAGTCCCCACGATCCTCTACCTCGGCCGCCTCAAGCGGTACAAGCGGGTGGATCTGGTGATCAGGGCGGCCGCCGAGCTGAAGCGTCGGGGCCGCCCGTTTCGGGTTCTCGTGGCGGGCACGGGAGATCAGCTCGGGGCCCTCGAGCGCCTCACGACCAAGCTCGGGCTGGGAAGCCACGTCGAGCTCCTGGGCTTCGTCTCCGAAGAACGGAAGCTGGAGCTGTTCCGCCGTAGCTGGGTCCACGTGCTCACCTCCCCAAAAGAGGGGTGGGGCATCTCCAACATCGAGGCGGCGGCGTGCGGCACCCCGGCGGTGGCCAGCGACTCGCCGGGACTCCGGGAGTCCGTGGTCCACGGTGGGACCGGATTCCTGGTGCCACACGGGGACGTCATCCGGTTGGCCGACGCCCTCGAGCGGGTTCTGTCCGACCCTGCGCTGCGGGATACCCTGGGGGTCTCCGCGCGACGGTTCGCCGAAGGCTTGTCGTGGAGCCGCTCGGCGGACGCGATGGGGGCCTTCTTGAACCGGGTGGTGAGCCTTTCCAGACACGACTAACTTTGAATCATCACCCTCCCTTCCACACCGGAGGACGATTTGAGAGTCCAGGTTGCGGCCCGACATTGTCAGATCCCCGATTCCGTCCGCACGAGAGCCGAAGCGCTGGTCGGCAAGCTCACCAAGTACGAGCCAGGCATTTCTTCGGCGAGCGTGATCTTCGAGGAAGAGAAGCTCCAGAAGCGCATGGAGGTCATCCTCTCCATCGCCCGCTCCGAGCCGGTGATCGCCACCGGGGAGGGGCAGGACTTCCGAACCGCGCTGGACAAGGCGGTGGATCGGCTGAGTCGCATGCTCAAGCGACGGCGGTCGCAGATGACGGACCACAAGGCCCCGCCTCTGTCCGAGGGGGTCTCTGGCATGTGACGGACCTCGATTCGTGACTTCACCCGACAACAACTCGAACGCACCGACGGACCGGAGCATCTCCGTTCAGGAGATCCTGGACGCCAAGCGGGAGACGTTGGCCCTCGAGATCCTCAACCCGGGCGCGCCTCTCGACCGGGTGACCTCGGATCCGGATATCTCCAGTCCCGGCCTCGCCCTCGCCGGGTACACGGCGAGGGTCCCGGGCGGGAGGATGTGGGTGTTCGGCGAGACCGAGATGACGTTCCTGGAGACCCTGCCCCCAGGGGCCGTCGGGGAGCGCCTGGACCGGCTCTTCAGCTTCGACGTGCCTGCCGTCTTCGTCACGAAGGGACAGGAGGTGCCGCCGGACTTCGTCGAGTCGGCCTCGGCCCACGGAGTGCCCGTCCTCAGGAGCCATCGGTCCACCAAGGAGCTCTATCACAGGCTGAAGCCGTTCCTGGAGTGGGCCCTCGCGCCGTCGACCCACCTGCACGGATCCCTGGCGGACGTGTACGGCGTGGGCCTCCTGTTCGTCGGCCCGTCGGGCGTCGGGAAGAGCGAGTGCGTCCTGGACCTGGTGGAGCGGGGACACCGCCTGGTCGCCGATGATCTGGTCATCATCACACGACAGGCCAACGACGTGCTCATCGGGCGGGGACACGAGCTTCAGCGCCACCACATGGAGATCAGGGGGATCGGGATCATCGACATCCGGCGGCTCTTCGGGGTCCGGTCCTTCAGGCAGCAGAAGCGCATCGAGGTGCTGGTCGATCTCCAGCTCTGGGATCAGACGAAGGACTACTCCCGGACGGGGCTCGACGAGGAAGAGGACGAGATCCTGGGTGTGAAGATCCCGCGGGTGACCGTGCCCCTCAATCCCGGAAAGAACATCACGGTCATCTCCGAAGTGGTGGCCATGAACCACCTGTTGAAGTACTCGGGCATCAACTCGGCCGAGGCGTTCAACCAGCGTCTGCAGGACCGGATGAAGCCTATACGCGAGTACCTCGAGCAGGACTATGAGTGAGGCGGCCCCGCTCGCCCGGGGGATCATCGTGGCCCATGGAGCCATGGCACAGGGTCTCATCGACGCGGTGCGCAGGATCGCTGGCGACTCGGCAGACGCCCTGACCCCTCTGTCCAACGAGGGCCTCGGCCCCCCGGAGCTTCGGGAGACCCTGGAGGACCTCGCGCGAGGCGGACCCGCGGTGGTGTTCGCGGACCTTCTCAGCGGAAGCTGCGGCATGGCGGCTTTCGCCGCCTGCCGGGAAGACCGCGACCGGGCGGTGGTCTGCGGTGTGAACCTGCCCGTCCTGCTGGATTTCGTGTTTCATCGGGACCTGCCCCTGGAGCAGCTCGTTCCCCGTCTCGTGGCGAAGGGACGGGAGGGGATTCGGACCCTCGGCGGCGATCCGTAGTCGGCTCGGATCCATGTCCATCGTTCTCTTCCGGGTCGACGAGCGTCTGATCCACGGACAGGTGGTTCTCGGATGGGGGAGCCAGCTGCGCCCCGCGCGCTTCCTCGTGGTCGACGACAACCTCGCTGAAAGCGAGTGGGAGCAGGAGCTGTTCGCGCTGGGCGCGGTCCGGGCGGAGACCATCTTCGTGGGCGTGGAAGCCGCCAGGCTGCATCTGGCCGAGTGGCGATCCGACGACGTACGCTCCATTCTCCTTACTCGGGACGTGGCCACCATGGCCCGTCTCGCGGAGGGGAGGCGCCTGGAGGGCGAGCGCGTCAACCTCGGGGGGCTGCATCACGGACCCGGACGGGAACGGGTGCTCAGCTACCTTTACCTCACCGAGGAGGATCGCCGGCGGCTCCGGGATCTGGAGGAGGAGGGAGCGAGAGTCTCGGCTCAGGATCTACCCGACGCGTCCAAGGTCTCCCTCAAGTCTCTGCTTGGATCGTGATGGAACTTCTGGTGATCTCGCTGATCGGAGGCCTTCTGGCCCTGGACGGAACGTCCGTGGGCCAGATCATGGTGTCCCGTCCCCTCGTGGCGGGCGCCGTGGCCGGATGGATCCTGGGAGATCCCGCGGTGGGGATCTTCCTCGGGGCCGTGCTCGAGCTCTACCTGTTGGTCTCCTTCCCTTCGGGCGGGGCCCGTTTCCCGGAGGGCGCGCCCGCCACGGTGGTGGCCGTGGCGTCGGCTGCCGCCGTGGAGGCGCCCGGAGCGGCGGCGCTGGGGATCGCCGTGGGACTCGTGTGGGGTCAGGTTGGTGGGTTCACCGTCTCCCTGCTCCGCAGGGTGAACGGCCAGTTCGTTCCCGAGCCGGCCTCGGCGTCGGCCCAGAGGGTCTCTGTCGCCCACGCCCTCGGGCTCATCCTCGACTTCGTCAGGGGCGTCCTCGTGACCCTGGTGGGCGTCGTCTTCGGGCGGCAGGTGGTGGTACGCCTCGTNTGGCCGCTTCCGCAGGACGAAACGACGGGACTCCTGCTCGCGGGAGGTGCGGTCTCCGCCGGGATTCTCCTGCGAAGCCTGGGCGGATTCCGGCGTAGGAGGGTGCTGTTCGCGGCGGGAATAGCGCTCGGCATCGTCGGGACGAGGCTACTCTGATGGCAGCGCCCACCGCTGGAGGACTCGTCGCGACCTTCCTCAGGTCCTTTCTGATCCAGGGATCCTGGAACTACCGGAGCATGCTCGGGACGGGCCTCTGCTTCGCGCTGCTGCCCTCGCTGCGCCGCATCTTCAGCGACGACCCGGACGCTCTTCAGCGCTCGGTTCGCCGCCACGTGGAGCACTTCAACGCGCATCCCTATCTGTCCGGCGTTGCGCTCGGCGCAATCGTCCGTCTCGAGTCGGAGGCGGCGGACGATCAGGCCATCAGGAGGTTCAAGACGGCGGTGCGGGGCCCCCTCGGGGGGCTCGGCGACTCGCTGGTGTGGGCATCGTGGCTGCCGGCGGTATCCATGGCCGCCTTGTCGCTCCTGTGGCTCGGGGCGCCGGGGTGGGTGGCCGTGGCCACGTTCCTCCTGGTCTACAACCTGGGTCATCTGGGCCTCCGTACGTGGGGTTTCCGGGCGGGCCTGACCAACGGAAGAAATGTCGGCCGATCCCTCACCGGGGCGAACCTCGCGCTGTGGACCGAGCGCCTTCGGGCCGTGGACGCTCTCTTCCTCGGCGCCCTCGCCGGGGCCGTGCTGGGAGGAGACGGCGGCCTGGCCGATTCGGGCCTGGCGTGGGCGGGCCTGGCACTGGTGGGGTTCGTCGCCGGGACCGTCACCGGTCACCGCCTGTGGCGACCCACCGCCGTCGCGGTGGTCGGGCTGGTGGCGCTCCTCACCGCCTGGGGGTGGGCCTCGTGAGCGGGGAGCCCCGGGTGGAGCGCGACGTGAAGATCGTCAACCGGGCGGGCATGCACGCACGGCCTGCCGCCGAGTTCGTGAAAACGGCGGGGCGGTACGCCGCCGATATCACGGTCGAGAAGGACGGCCTCGAGGTCAATGGCAAGAGCATCATGGGCGTGCTCATGTTGGCGGCGGAGCAGGGCAGCCTCCTTCGGCTGTCGGCCACGGGCAACGACGCCCTGGCGGCCGTCGACGCCCTGGCCGATCTGGTGAGCCGCGGATTCGAGGAGGCCTGAGTTGTCGCAGATCCTGGATGGCTCACCGGCTTCCGAGGGCATCGCCGCCGGCCCAGTGTTCATTCTCCACTGGGGCGTCCCACTCGTGCCCCACGAGACCGTGTCTCCGGACCGCGTGGACTCGGAGGTCGAGCGCTTCCACGAGGCGAGGCGGTGGGCGACCGAGCGCATCCGCGAGGTTCAGGCAACCGCTGAGGAGCGCCTGGGGCAGATCGAAGCCCGCATCTTCGACCCCCAGCTCCTCATGCTCGAGGACCCGGCCGTCGTGGACGGCACGTTGCGGTACATGGTCGAGAATCACTTGACGGCCCAGCGCGCCTTCGAGTGGAGGATGCTCGAGCTTCAGGCCATGTGGAACCGCACGTCCCACCCCATGGTCCTCGACCGACTCAACGACCTCGAGGACGTGATGATCCGTGTCCTGCATCGTCTGCTGGGCCATCACGATCCGTCGGACCTGGCGAAGGAGCGGGAGGGCGTGATCGTCGTGGCCCGCAACCTCACGCCCAGCCTCACGGTGCACCTCAACCCCGAGCGGGTCCTCGGCGTCGCCACGGATCTCGGCACCCGCACCGCGCACTGGGCCATCCTGGCGCGGTCGCTGGAGATCCCCGCCGTCGTGGGCCTCGGCCGGATCTCCAAGTCGGCCAAGGAAGGGCAGGACGCGATTCTGGACGGTCGAGTGGGTCGGGTGATCCTGGACCCGAACGAGAACGACCGGGTGGTCTTCGATCGGCGACGGGAGCGCCTGCAGGAGTGGCAGAGGGAGATCGTCGCCCTGGCGGATGAGGAGTCCGTGACGCTGGACGGGCAGCCCGTGGCCTTGCGGGCGAATCTGGACCTGCCGGCCGAGGCGGTCCACGCCAAGGCCCATGGTGCGAAAGGCATCGGCCTGTTCCGGACCGAGTTCCTGGTCGTGGGCCGGAACACCATGCCCGGGGAGGAGGAGCAGTACGAGGCGTATCGCACCGTCGCGGAGGCCTTTCCCCAGGGCTCGGTCTACATCCGAACCTTCGACTTGGGTGGTGACAAGTTCCCGGTCTTCCTCCACATGCCCCAGGAGGAGAATCCGTTCCTGGGTTGGCGCGCCATTCGGGTCTGCCTCGACGAGCCCGAGCTGTTCCGCACTCAGCTCCGGGCTCTGCTCCGGGCCACCGCCCACGGCGACATCCGCATCATGCTGCCGCTGATCAACGATGTGGAGGAGGTCCGGCAGGTGAGGGAGTTCCTGGAAGCCGAAGAGGAGAGCCTCACGTCCGACGGGATAGCCTTCAACCGCGGGTACAAGCTCGGTGTCATGATCGAGACCCCCGCGGCCGCACTGGACGCCGCCGAGCTGGCGCGCCACTGCGACTTCTTCTCCATCGGGACCAACGATCTGGTCCAGTACACCTTGGCCGTGGACCGAACGAACACCCGCCTGGCGAAGCTCTACAATCCCTTCCACCCGGCGGTGGTTCGTCAGCTCCATCACGTGGCGCGGGTGGGAAGGGCGACGGGCATCGAAGTCAGCGTCTGCGGAGAGATGGCCGCGAATCCCCTCGGAGCGTTTCTTCTCCTCGGGTTGGACATCACGGCCCTCTCCACGGCGTGGCCTTCGGTCCCGGAGATCAAGAAGGTGGTTCGGGAAGTGCGGATCGAAGACGCCCGCAGAGCGGCCACCAAGGCCCTCGCCGCGCCCACCAGTCAAGACGTTACCGACTGCCTCGTGGAGGGCATCGGGAGCGCCGTGGATCTGAAGGCGTTCTCCGGACGGTGGAACTTGTCGCTTCCGCAGTGATGCGGTAGCCTTTCGAGCCGCCGGGACGTCCCGGGCAGAGACCTTCAATACCCGTCCAGGAATTCTAGCCTTGAGCCGCATGCTTTTTACCTCGGAGTCCGTGACGGAGGGCCACCCCGACAAGATCGCCGATCAGATTTCCGACTCGGTGCTCGACCACCTCCTCGCTGAGGACCCATCGTCCCGCGTGGCATGCGAGACCCTGGTCACCACCGGGATGGCCATGGTCGCCGGTGAAGTCACCACCGAAGCCTACGTCCACGTTCCGGACGTCGTGCGCGGCACCCTACAGCGCATCGGCTACACCAACTCGGCCTTTGGCATCGATGCCCAGACCTGCGCGGTGGTCACGAGCCTCGACCGGCAGTCCCCGGACATCGCCATGGGAGTGGATACCGGGGGCGCCGGAGATCAGGGCATGATGTTCGGGTTCGCGTCGGACGAGACGGCGGAGCTCATGCCGGCGCCCATCCAGCTCGCCCATCAGCTCACCCGACGCCTCACCGAGGTCCGTAAGAGCGGTGAGCTTCCCTGGCTCCGGCCGGACGGGAAATCACAGGTCACGGTGGAATACGTCGACGGCCGGCCGGCACGCATCCATACCGTCGTGCTGAGCACACAGCACGACGAGGACGTAGGGCAGCGGGACCTGGTCGAGGCGATCACCAACCGCGTGGTGACCCCGGCCCTTCGGGGTGACCTGTACGATCCCGACGACTGCGTGCTCCACATCAATCCCACCGGTCGATTCGTCATCGGCGGGCCCCACGGGGACGCCGGGCTCACCGGTCGGAAGATCGTGGTGGACACCTATGGTGGCGTGGGGCGTCACGGCGGTGGGGCCTTCAGTGGAAAGGACGCCACCAAGGTTGACCGGTCGGGCGCGTACGCGGCCCGCTGGGCCGCCAAGAACTTGGTGGCAGCGGGCCTGGCCCGGCGTTGCGAGATCCAGGTCGCATACGCCATCGGAGTGGACCGACCCGTCTCGGTACACGTCGACACCTTCGGCACCGCCGAGGACCTGGCCGAAGGCGCGATCGCGGCTGCCGTTGAGTCGGTCTTCGACTTTCGGCCCGCTGCCATCATCGACCGGCTGGGCCTGCGGAACCCGATCTACACCCCGACGGCCGCCTACGGGCACTTCGGAAGGACGCCCGAGGAGCGGGTGCCCGATTCCGTGTCCACGGGGGAAGCCGTAAGCTTCTTCCCGTGGGAGAGGACGGACCGAGCCGACGAGCTGAAGGCCGCAGCCTCCGGCTAGCCCACGGACGACGGCCGGCCGGAGCCGTCGCGGTGGAGAACCCCAGGGACGCTTCGGAGTAATGGGGTGGTAGGTCGGGGCACCGCACGCCCCGCGGCATACCTCGAGCCAGGGAGCGGCCCTTCGGTGTTGGTGGAAGTCAAAGTCCAGAGCCTGGGCCTCGATCGCTCGACGAATACGCCCGTCGTCATCCTCCAGGAGCTGGAGGGCGATCGCGTGCTTCCCATCTGGATCGGTCCGGGGGAGGCGAGCGCCATCGCCATGCACCTGGCCGAGATGCAGTTCTCCCGTCCGCTGACGCATGACCTGCTGGTGTCGGTGCTCCGAGGGCTTGGCGGGGTGGTCCAGAAGGTCATCATCACGAGAGTCGAGAAGACCGTGTACTACGCGGAGCTCGTAGTGCGGCGGAACGGCCAGGTCTTCTCCGTCGACGCTCGTCCCTCGGACTCCATCGCCGTCGCGCTGCGGGTCGAGGCCCGGATCTTCGCACAGGAAGACCTGCTCGAGGCGGCAACGATCGAGATCGCCGAGGAAGAGGCGGCCGGGGGCGGGGATACGTCGGCTCGCTCCGAGTCCAGGGAGACGACGGAGACCATGGATCCCGAGGCCTTGAAGGAGCATCTCCGGAAGCTGAACCCCGAGGACTTTGGCCGCTTCACTCCCTGACAGTGGGCGACGGCTCTTCCTTCTCCTCGCCCTCATCGGCCTCGGTGGGCCTGACGGCGCTCGGGGCCAGGTCCTCGCCGAGCCGGTGCTCGAGGGGCGCGCCCTCCTCGGTGATACGGCCCTCACATCGGGGATGGTCGTCCTCCACCTCGTAGGTGAGACCACCCAGGGAGAGATCGACTCCGTCGAGGTAGCGCCCGACGGGTCGTTCGCCTTCAGCCTTCCGTCGGTCCCTGATCCCGGTCGCTCACAGGTCTACTTCGCGTCGGTGAGGCATCAGGGCGTCCTGTACTTCGGGTCGGCCGTCCATCTCCCCATCCAGCTCGACTCCCTGTACGAGATCCAGGCCTACGACACGCTCATGGCCCCACCCGAGGGCTCGGCGATCCCTGTCCAGGCGCGCACCGTCTTCGTCGAGGAGGACGAGTCTGGATGGCGGGTGACGGACCTCTTTCAGCTCCGGAACGACGAAGACCGGACCCTCGTCGCCCGCGAGGCCGGGGCGGTCTGGCGCTATCCCCTCCCGGCCACCGCGCAGGACCCCTCGATTTCCGACGCGACACTGGGCTCAGCCGGGACGTCGTTCGAGGAAGGCGAGGTGGTCGTGCGGGCGGCCTTGCCACCCGGGGAGCGACTCTTCGTGATTCGCTATGCCGTACCGAGCCCCTTCATCGAGATCCCAATGCCAGGGATCACAGACGGCCTCGAGGTGCTGGTCAAGGAGCCTGCTCCGCCTCTGGAGATCGTGGGGCTGACCGTGGCGGACCGTGTGGAGCTGGAGCCGGGAAGCACGTACCGCCGGTTCTCCGGTGCCAACCTCACGGACGAAGTGGTCCGTCTGGCGGAGGGCGAGGCCGATCGGGCCATTCCCCCCGGATGGCTGGCGTTGTTCCTCGCCCTGGTGCTGGGCACAGCGGGCGTTTGGATCATCCAGCGCCCCGGGCTGGAGCGACCCTCGCGGCTGCCGAGGCGCGACCGTCGTTCCCTGCTCGTGGAAGTCGCGGCTCTGGACGAGGCCTTCGAGGCCAACCCGTGTCCGACCCCCGAGCAGCGGGGCGCCTACGAGGCCCGTCGCAGGGTCCTGCTGCGGCAGCTTCGGTCCATGGAGTGATCCATGGCGCCCGTGGGCACACCGGCGATCCTCCTCAGGGCCCACGCCTATGGCGAGACCAGCAGGATCCTCCGGTTCCTCACCGAATCCCACGGGCTTCTGTCGGTGATGGCCCGCGGCGTCAGGGGAAAGACCGGGAAGGGAACGCTCACCCTCGCCACCTTCGCTACGGGGGAGCTCACGGCCTACGTCCGGCCTCATCGGGACCTCCACACGATGAAGGACTTCGAGTGCACGCGGCTGAGGGCGCGCCTTGGCGGCGATGTTCTGCGGTTCGCGGGCGCCTCGGCCATCGGTGAGCTCGTGGTCGTGCACGCCGAGCAGGAGCCGCGCCCGGAGATCTACCGGGCGCTCGAGCTCGGCCTGGACCGCCTCGAGGACGCACCGGAGGAGCTCGTTCCGGCTGCCTGCCTCTCGGGGCTCTGGCAGATCGTCGCGGCCTTCGGCTTCGCACCGGAGCTGGACGTCTGCGCGCGTTGCGGTGCCACCGTGCCGGACGAGGGGCTCGGCCGCTTCGACTTCGCCGCAGGCGGCACCTTGTGCCCGTCCTGCTCCGAAGGCGCCGGCGGGCCTCGGCTGGGTCCTCTTGCCCGTGCACAGGTCCGGGATCTGGGAGCCGGCCACCTGAGCGCTTCCCTCTCCCACACCCGGCAACACCTCGGGCTGGTCTCGGACTTCGTGACCTTCCACATCGCCCACCGGCCGCTCAAGTCCCTTCGATTCCTCGCGGACATGCTGCCCGCCGGAGAGGAGGTCTGACACGTGCATCGGCTCATCCTCGGTACCGCCGGCCACATCGACCATGGGAAGACGGCCCTGGTCCGTTCGCTCACGGGGATCGACACCGATCGCCTCCCCGAGGAGAAGGCCCGGGGCATCACGATCGATCTCGGCTTCGCGGAGCTTCGGGAGGGGAAGGGGCTCCAGCTGGGCGTCGTCGATGTGCCCGGCCACGAGGACTTCGTTCGCACGATGGTCGCCGGAGCGTCGGGTACGGACCTGGCGCTCTTGGTGGTGGGCGCCGATGAAGGAGTCATGCCCCAGACCCGCGAGCACCTCGACATCGTCCGGCTGCTGGGCGTCCCGCGCATGGTGGTCGCCCTCACGAAGGCCGACCTCGTCGATCCCGAGTGGCTGACCCTCGTCGAGGAGGACGTGCGCGATCTCCTCTCGGGCACACCCTACGCTGGCGCTCCCATGGTGGTCACGTCCGCACGCACGGGATCCGGCATCGACGAGCTTCGCCGGACGCTGTTGCAGGAGGCGCGCGGCACCAGGAGCCGGCAGGCAGAGGATCTCGCGAGGCTTCCGGTTGACCGGGTCTTCACGGTCCAGGGTACGGGGACCGTGGTCACGGGCACCCTTGGGTCCGGCACGCTTTCGGTGGGAGAGCGGGTAACGGTCCTTCCCCAGGGGCTCGAGGCGAGGATCCGGTCGCTTCAGGTGCACGGTCGGGAGGTCGATGTCGCGTCGGCCGGTGAGCGGACGGCGGCGGCTCTCGCCTCCACGGGCAAGGACGAGCTGGCACGTGGGGCGGTGCTGGTCTCGGACAGGGCCTGGACGCCGACGTATATGCTCACCGCGCGGGTCGAGGTGCTGGACGGTACCCCCTGGATCCTCGAGAGCGGTCAGCGCGTCCGGGTGCACGTTGGCACTCAGGAGGTGATGGCGCGCTGCGCGCTGTTCGAGACCGAGGCACTCGGGGCCGGCGAGGGTGGATGGGCTCAGCTGAGGCTGGAGGAGCCCTCCGTCGCGCGGGCCGGAGACCGGATCGTCATCCGCAGCTATTCACCCGTCCAAACCATCGCCGGCGCGGTCGTCGCCGAGCCCACGCCGCCGAAGCGCAAGCGCCTGGAGGCGAAGTTGAGAAGGGCCCTCGGGGACATCCTGGACGGGGACGCACAGGCCAGGATCGCGGCGGCCATCTCCCTGGCCGGGTGGTCGGGCGTCACGCTCGAGGCCCTCCCCGTCGTCGCCCGGTGCTCTCCACCGGAGGTGCGACCCGCCGTGGCGCTCCTTCGCGATGACGGCGTCCTGGTGACGCGCGACGTCGTGGTATCCGCCGAGGTCGCGCGAGAGGCGGAACGGAGCATCCAAGCGGCGCTGGAACAGGAGCACGAGGTCCGTCCGCTGCGCTCCACCGTGCCCCTCGAGCGCCTCAGGACGGCGCTCCCCGAATGGGCGGCCGCCGGCCTCGCCGACTCCGCCATCGAACGGCTCCACAGCCAGGGCGCCCTGGACATGCTCCCCGGCGGAGCCCGTCGGCCGGGCTTCGAGGCCCGTCCCGACGCGAGCCAGGAGGACGCCTGCCGGACACTCCTGTCGACATACTCCGAAGCGGGCCTTTCTCCACCGTTCTTCTCCGACCTGCCGCAGCATCTGCGGAGTCGAGAGGACTTGGTGGAGCTTCTGCGGTATCTGGAGGGGCAGGGGAGCCTGACCCGGCTGGACGCGGACCTCCTGATCGACTCCTCCGTCCTGGCGGTCGCGGTGACGGCGGTGACGTCGGAGCTGGCAGGTCGCACCGGCCTGGGACCGGCGGATTTCCGGGAAGTCTTGCCGGTCTCCCGCCGACACCTCATGCCGCTCCTGTCCCATCTGGACGGACTCGGCGTGACGCGCCGGCGGGACGGTGTCCGCGACGTCCCCCTCCGGTCGTGACCCCGGAACCCTCCGGCAACCCTTTCGGCCCCTTCGGGGTCCTAGAATAGGATGGGAGGCCCCAGGCCCCGCAGCGGCGTTCGGTGCTTCCTTGACCCTCGCTTGCCGGATCGAGTACAATGTGACGGGAGCGCGAGTCGCTGAAACTTGTTGGTCAACCTGGAGCGCGATCGATCTTCGGTTACGGCACGGGTGTATCTGTGCGGAGCGTGCGATGAGGCGCCATACCTGCGTCTTGTCCGTCCTCCTACTCATGTTCGGCGCGACGTCCACCCTCTTCGCTCAGGAGAGCGGTCGACGAACGCCGGTCGGTCAGGAGCGCGGATTTCAGCTAGAGCAGAACTACCCCAATCCGTTCAATCCTGAGACAACGATTCCCTTCGTCCTGACGGAGGAGCTGTTTTTGGATGGACGGCCGGCCGTCGTGTCGCTGAGGATCTTCAACCTCCTCCAACAGATGGTGGCAGTCCCCGTGGCGCTGGGGCACCCCTCGGGCGAGGGCGTCCAGGTCAATCAGCTGGAGTACGTTCAGCCAGGCCGCTACGAGGCCTTCTGGGACGGAACCGACCTCTCGGGAAGGCATGTGGCCTCGGGCATCTACTTCATGCAGCTCAGCGTCAACGGCATGAGCACGACCCGCAAGATGTACGTCCTGAAGTAGGCGACCGGCGGTTCCGAAGTAGCCAAGGGGCGCCCGGCGAACGTGCCGGGCGCCCCTTTCGCGGTGGGCCGCATGATGGCCGTGCGGGAATCGTCAGCTCGCCTTCCTCTCCAGCAGGGAAAGGAACTCCTCGGGCGTCTCCAGGTCGAGCAGGCGCTCCGGTACCTCCGGGTCCTTCGCGAACTGGGCGATCTTGCCAAGAACCGGCAGGTACTGGTTCGAGACCTCGAGGGGGGGAGCCACGATGAGAAAGAAGTTGCGCGCCGGCGCCCCGTCGATGGAGTTGAAGTCCATGCCCGACGCCTTACGCCCGTACGCCAGGCGCAGCCTGTTCACGACCAGGGACCGGCAGTGGGGAATCGCG
The DNA here is from genome assembly GCA_039589955.1 of Gemmatimonadota bacterium. GTDB lineage: Bacteria > Gemmatimonadota > Gemmatimonadetes > Longimicrobiales > Gaopeijiaceae > SZUA-318. The sequence goes on from JBDHGI010000101.1 coordinate 24,626, forward strand.
ATTCCCTTTCCGATCCCGGTGGATCCAAGATTCTCCCTGCGCTTCAAGGTCTTGTACAGGATGGCCTCCGACTTCTCGTCAAGATCCAGGAGAGCCACCAGCTCCTTGAGGAGATCGTCCTTCGTCTCCGACTCCAGATCCAGCTTCACAACGTCAGCGGTGAAGAGCTCCTGCAGACGCATATGTACCTCCACCCGACACGAGTCGGTCTGGCATCAGGGTTGAAGGGATAATGTTAACACGCCGCGGGGAGGGAACCCAAGCGCGCGCTTCACCCCGGACCGTACCGCCGGTAGGTTGAGTCCAGCCATGACCGACACCCTCGAGCTCCTGGTGGGGCCCTCGACGCCCCTTTATCTCGCTCCCCAGGCGGGAGTGAGCGAGTCTCCGTTCCGACGCCTGTGCCGTCGATACGGGGCCGACGTCGTGGTCAGCGAGTTCGTGAGCGCAGCGGGCATCGTCATGGGCACCCCGCGGTCGAGGGAATATCTGCGGTTCGACGAGGAAGAGCGGCCCATCGGCATCCAGATCTTCGGAGCCGATCCGGGGCAGATGGCCGACGCGGCTGCCTTCGTGGCTGAGGCGTACGCGCCGGACTTCGTGGACATCAACTTCGGGTGCCCCGTCAAGAAGGTGGTGAAGCGGAACGGCGGATCGGGCTGCCTCCGGGACCTGGACCTCGTGGAGAGGATCATCCGGGCCGTCGACGCCGCCACCTCGCTGCCCACCACCGTGAAGATCCGCTCGGGCTTCGACGAGAAGTCCCGTGATCCGGTGGGGATCTCCCTCCGGTGCCAGGGCGCGGGGGCGGTGGCCGTGTGCCTGCACCCCCGCACGCGGGCGGACATGTACGGCGGGGAGGCCCGCTGGTCGGAGATCCGCGCCGTGGTGGAGGCCCTGGACATTCCCGTCATCGGAAACGGTGACATCAGGACCGGAGCCGACGCGCGCAGGATGAAGGACGAGACCGACTGCGCGGGCATCATGATCGCCCGGGGCTCTCACGGGGATCCGTGGATCTTCACGCAGGCCCGAGCCGCGCTGGACGGCCGACCCCTCCCGCCGGATCCGGACGTGGAGGAGCGCCTCCGTATCTGCCTGGAGCACGCCCGGAATGCCGTCTCCTTCGAGCGGCGTCCCGAGCGGGCCATCATCGACTTCCGGAAGCACCTGGGGTGGTATACGAAGGGGCTTCCCGACGGTCGCCGGTTGCGCACCGAGCTGTTCCAGGCCACCACGCTCCAGCAGGTCGAGGGGCTCCTGGAGGGCTATCTGGAGCAGCACAGTGCGGAGGCCACGGCGTAGCTCCTTGGCCTACGTGGCCTCGCTCGGGTCCGCCAGGCGCGGCAGCCGGCCAACGAGGTCCTTCCACGGACCCGTGGACCGGGAGCGTCTCCGCAGGGTACTTTTGTGTACGAAGGGCTGTTTGAAAGACCCACCCTTCACCGGGGGCGTCACGGTTTCGACGTGTTTGGTGAACGTGGAGGAGCGTGCCGAGGTCCCGAACCTCGTGAATCCTCGGGAAACCTTTAGTTGCCAACACTGATCTGGCACTGGCCGCGTAAGTAACCCTTACTGGCCCGTTTCTCTGATCGCCCGCCCGAGGCGGTCTTTGAAGCGACGATAAGTCGGGCTGGTCCCCTGCTCATGCCGTCGGGGCAGGGGGCGAGAACCTCAGACGGCTGGCCGAGGGGTCGGTTGATCACTGACCGCCCGCGGCGAGACGCACCAGTGATCTACGCACGTAGTGCCTCCGCCGGACCCAAGTGCGGACGCGGGTTCGACTCCCGCCGCCTCCACTCCTGGCCCCGGGCTCGTCCCGGGGCCTTCTTCGTCTCGGCGGGGGGAGAACCCGCGCGGACTCGGCGGAGCCGAGGACGCCACGCGAGGTTCGAGCCGAGCGGCCTCCGAGGCCTCGGGGATCCTCCAGGTCTCCCGCGAGACGAGCGAGGATGGGCGCGGAGCGCCCACCGCAGCTCACTCCCGCTAGCCCAGGGTCGCGACGATTCCGGTCTCGGGATGGAATGCGGCCCACGCGAACCAGTAGGCGACCAGGGCACCGGGCACCGGGGTGAGTCGTGAGCCCTTCGCCGGTCCCGATACCGCCTCGCCTCCAAAGTTCCATACCGAGCCGGTCAGCGCGTCGACGAATCCGCCGTCGGCGGGCTCGAATCGGAGCGCGACTCCGGGTGGCCCC
>JBDHGI010000102.1:0-14846 GCA_039589955.1 Gemmatimonadota bacterium
CGGCGTCGCCATGGGGCGCTCCGGCGTCCAGGGCCCACGGAAGAACCCGTTCCGTCCAACGGAGCGCTGGTGTGCATCGGCCCAGCGCTTGAACAGCACGCCGCCGCGGGAGTCCACGGCCGCCGTTCGGTCCCACGCGTCGAGGACATCGGCGGCGTGGAGCACGTCCGCCCTGTGCGCGAAGGTCCTCACCGCCTCCACGAGCTCGTCCACCACCCGCTCGGCCACCAACATCCTGGGGGAGTGCTTCCGGGCGATGACATCCTCGAGGCTCAGCCTGTCGGCTCCGTGGATGAGGTCGAGGGAAAGCTGGGATCGGGGCCGCAGGCGGGGCTCCGGCAGGTTGGGAGGAACGGTGTCCCGATCCAAAGCAACGTTGAGGTTGGTGTAGTCGGGCGTGTCATTGGCCTGTTGGACATAGCCCCCGGGAGGATTCACGTAGAGGGGCAGCTGCTCGAAGGGCACGAGCTCGGACCACACGTCCGCGGAGGTGGCCGCCCACGCCGCCGTGTCGCCGGTGACTTCGTGGGGAAGGTGCGGGATGCGCGCGTTGTAGTAGTGGACGATGTTCCCGTCCGCGTCCGCGTAGGTGAAGTTCGAGGATGGGTGGGCCCGCGTGCGCATCACGTCGAGCCATGCCTCCAGCGACCTCGTGCGCATCATCTTCAGGAACTGCTCGCCCCTGCGGAACTCTCCGTCCCTGGGATCCTTCAGAACATGGATCCGATCTTCGGTGCGGTGGATCACCGGGCCGAGGGGCGTCCACCAGGTGGTCCGGGTTTCCGTCCCGCGGATGTCCTCTCCCAGACGGTAGTCGACGCGGACGGATCGCTCCTGGAGGGCGTAGGAGGTGCCGTCCAAGAGGAATCGACCTGGGTCGGACGGGTCCACCGCCAGCGCGTACACCTGCGAGTAGCGGGGAGAGTTGTTGGTCGTCGCCCACCCCAGATCACGGTTGAACCCGCCGATGATCCCGAAGGGCCCGCCGATGCGGAAGTCCCCATAGAAGTCGATCTCCCCCGGGATGCGCACGTGAGCCTCGTAGTAGCCGGCCTCCCAGGAAAGGTGGGGGTTGCGGAGGAGGATGGCGTGTCCGGAAGTGGTCCGGCTGGGGTGGAGAGCCCAGGCGTTGGAGCCGTCGAGATCGAAGGCCGCGTCCCCTGCGGTCCCCGCGCCCAGCCTGCGCTCCAGACCCCGAACGAAGGCTCGCGCGTCCCCGCGGCTCCACGTCTGCACGTCGAGGGCATGGGCGTCCACCGCCGTGAAGTCGGGCGCCATCCAGTCGGGGAAGTCGTCCGGGTGATGACGGATGAAGTGGTTCACCCCGGCTGCGAAGCCAGTGTACACCGCCTGGGTGGGCTGCTCCAGCAGCGGGAAGGTCTCGACGGCTCTCCCTCGGATCTCCCGGGCGACGAAGTCACCGTCGATGGAGTCATGGCCGAAATGCCAACCGTACTCACCGCGCCTCTGCACCATGCCACGGGCCACCACGTCTCCGTAGTCCTCCGACTGGACCCACCCCAGGGCGAAGCCCATGGCCTCGAAGTCCTCGGCGAGAATGTGGGGGACGCCGAACCCGGTGCGGACGATCTCCACCCTGGCGGCGATGGCGGCCTCGGCCAGGGAGTCCGGTGACGGGGCGCCGCCGAGGGCAGGGAGCAGGAGGAGGTTGAGGGCGGAGGGAGGGAGGCCCAGGGACATGGGTGTCTCCGGTGGAATTCGCGGGGGCGGGCGTCTCCGGTCGTCAGGTAATCTCTCGCTTCACCGGTCGTTGGGCCAGGCGAGGCCTGGCGGCGCGGCGCTCCTGTTGGGAAGCGTATTCCCGGTCGCTGGCCGGCGAGGGCCCGGGGCGGTCGACGCCCCGGGCCCCCGATGCCAGCCCAGCCCCGCGGCCGGGGCTGAGGCGAAGCGAGCGCTACCGACCGGGATCCAGGATGCGCGCGATCTCGGTGCGCACGTCCCGCAGGTGGATGCGGGTCATGGGATCGGCCGCCCGACCCAGGGCCTGCTCCGCCATCCGGTCGATGTCCTGAAGCTCCGCCCTCATGACTCCGCGGATGTCCGAGCCCCAGGGAGGCGTCGGGGCCGGACGGAACGCGGTCGCCGGCCGGTTGAGCTCCTCCTCGCTGGGATGCAGCCGCCGGTCCACTGCCTCCAGAAGGGCCCGCTGAACGTTCCGTCGGTAGGCGTTCACGCGCACCGTCCCGGCGTTGAGCTCACCCCAGACTCCGCCCCTCAGGTCCGACATGAGGTCGGCAAGCGTGTAGACCTCGGACGGGCGCTGGGCCATGGCCTCGAATTCCACCAGGCGCTCGAGGCGGTCCTGGCTGAGGAGGCTGTTGAGGATTCGTTGCTGCTGGGTCCGGAACCGGGAAACGACTCCGTTGGGCTCGATGCGGCGGAGGATATCCTCGGACAGGAATATGTCCGGGATCTCGAAGGCCGTCCGGTTCAGGTATTGAACCGCCTCTCGTTGCCGCTCCCGCTCCAGCGGGCGGAAGCGCAAGCCGGTTCCGTACTTCTCCTGCGTGTACGCCCCGCCCACGATGGCCGCGACGTGGCCCATGTACCGTCCCCACTGACCGACGACCTGGCCGTACAGCGTCTCCAGCTCGTCGTAGCTCTCGCCGGGCTTCTCGGCCACGCCGAGCATCATGTCCATGACCCGACCGAGGTTGAGCATCCCGTACGTCGTGCTCTGCACCGCGTCGGCGTCACCGACCGCCTCGGTGAGGTTCTCCGGGTCGTTGTTGGAGTCCGCCGTGGTGAAGCGGAACCAGGGCGTGTCGTCCTGCTGCCGTGCCCAGGCATCCAGGGTGGGAGTCTCCTCATCGGGGGTGGCGGTGCCGGCAATGGGTGCGTAGCCCCACCTCACGGCAAACCGATCGTAAGGGCCCACCTTGGGGATGAGGAGCTCCGGAGGGATGCCGTCTTCGGGCTGCGCCACGTAGTTGAAGCGGGAGTAGTCCATGAGGGTGGCCACGTGGCTACCCATCCGCTCCAGGAAGGGGCGGCTGCGGACAGAGTCCGCCGGATACATGGCCGAGGCCTTCATGTTGTGGGGGAAGCCGATGGAGTGTCCGATCTCGTGGGTGACCACGTACTCCACCAGCCGCCCCATGAGGGAGTCGGGCAGCGGAAGCGACTGCGCTCGCTCGTCCAGGGGCCCCACCTGGATGAAGTACCAGCTTTTCTGCAGCTCCATGATGTTGTGGTACATGTTGACCTCGCCCTTCAGGATCTGCCCGGAGCGCGGGTCGACGATCTGACCACCGGTGGCGTTGGCCACGGTAGAGGGGCGCCAGTAGATGACCGAGTGCCGGGCGTCGAAGAGCGAGAAATCCGGATCCTCCTCCGGCGTGGGCGCGACCCGACCGAAGATGGCGTTGCTGAAGCCCGCCTCCTCGAAGGCCTCCTGCCACTTGTTCACGCCGGTGACGATCCACGGCTTCAGCCAGTCGGGCGTGGCGGGGTCGATCCAGTAGACGATGGGCTCCACCGGATCGGAGACCGCGGCGCCGGGGTTCTGCTTCTCCAGCTTGAAGCGGTGGATGAAGCGTACCTGCTCCAGGCGATTGTCGGGGCGGGAGAAGTCCCAGGAGCGGCTCGAGTTGAAGCCCACCCGCTCGTCGTGCCAGCGGGGCATCATGGGCTCGTCGGGGAGCTTCATCATGCTGAAGTGCACCCGCACGGTCTGGGACTGCGGCCGACGGTTGGCCTGGGCGCCGGGGAACGGAGCCCCGCTCCCGGCGGCGGGGGGCCGTGACTGGCCCGACTGGGTCACCTCGACGTTCACGTTCCGGGGGAAAGCCCAGGTCCCGTCCACCCAGCTCCGCCCCCGGTTGATGCTCTCCACGGGACCCAGCTCGGGAATGTTGGAGATGAAGAGCTCGGAGACGTCGATGACGGCCGCGCTGTCGGGCCCGAAGGCTTCGACGTCGAAAGTGGCCAGCACCGGTCCGTTCCTGAACGTGCGGACCTGCCGCCATATGGCGTCGGCGGAGTCGGCGACGACGTCGTACTCCTTCTCCCGCAGCACCACTCGGTTCCCCGTCCGCTCCCACTGGACGATGAGCCGTGCGCCCCCACCGAAGAAGCCGCCGGGGTTCTGGAGGGTGGACTCCACCGGGCGCCCGATGAGGAGCATCTCCCTCTCCAGCTCCGCCGGGGGGATCTCGAAGAAGTAGCTGTCGTCCACCGTGTGGACCTTGAACATGCCGTCCTGGGTCACGGCGTCCTCGGTGATCACTTCGGAGTACGCCTTCGGGCCCTCCTGAGGGCCGCTTCCGCCGCCGGGGCGGCCGCCCCGCTGCGGTCCCGCCTGAGGGGACGGGGCAGGAGCCGGAGCCGCCGCCGCCTTCGAGCAGGCCTGAAGAGGAAGGAGGCCGGCGGTGAGCAGCGCGGCGATCTGGAGCATCCGTTTCATGGTTCTCGCACTCCTTGAGTCAGGACTCCTTGGACAAGAGAGACCGGTCAAACCCGAGGACCGGTCAGGGCGCTGAAGCGTTGAGGCCTCGAGGGCCCGTCGCGGGCACCGGGGCCGGCGTGTCAATAGCGGAACGCGTACTGAACCTTCACGAGCAGCTGGCTGGAGTCCAGGGTCCACCCGAGGTCCTCGTCGAGGGCGTTGTAGTTGTAGACGAAGAAGAGGTCTCCCAGTGGATGAAACGTCCAGCGGAGCCTGGTGTTGGCTCCGAATTCCCCCGCCTCCCGCTCGTACTGGGCGAGGGAGCTGAGCTGGATGTCCGGGGAGAAGTTCACGCGTATCCGGACACCCAGGACCTCCTGCACGAAATCCCCCGCGGGGAGCGAGCCGTCGTTGCGGGTGCCGTTGAGCTCGAAGGTGACGAGGTCCGAAGGCTTGATCTCCGCCCTGACGGAGAGCTCGCTCACGTCGCCGTCGTAGAACGGGCCGAACCACCAGGAGATCCGCCCGCTCACCGGCCGCTTCGCGGCGAGATCCATCTCGAGTCGGTAGCGTACCCAGTCGTAGCTCCCCGCCGGGATGACGACGCCGTCGGCGATCTCGAAAGGAGCCGGGAGACGCTCCCCCTGCGGCTGGACGTTGATCTCGAGCCGGTCCCCGCTCTCGAACCGCCAGTTGATGGGCGCGGTGAAGATCCGATAGCTCTCCAGATTGCCGGCGACGTCCCAGGCGAGGATGGGCACCAACTCGAAGAACATGTTTCGGATGAACGACCAGGGCGACCAGAGCCGGTAGTTGATGCCGACGCTCCCCAGGTGGACACCCCGTCGGGGGACGAAGCCCAGGGAGGGATCGAAGCTCTCACCGATGCGCTTGTAGGAGACCCACAGGTCCCAGGGGTCGTTGGGCAGGTCGATGACGCCGCCGAAGGCGGTGCGATCCCCGGTGAGGTTCTCCCGGCCGGCAGCGAGGCCCCAGACGCCGACGTTCAGATTCTTCGATCCGCGGAAGCGCGAGGTCCGGTAGATGAAGTCCCCGCCGGCCATGTAGCTACCGCTTCGACCCTCGGGGTCACCGAAGGTGGCCAGGACCCCCGTGCTCGACTCCTCTAGCACGTTCTGCCGCACACGAAGCGCGCCCATGGTGGCGTGGTCCACCAGGCCCCCCACCGAGCCCGTGCCGGTCATCAATCCCCCGAAGCTCGTGCGGCCCATCCTCCCGCTGACCTTCCCGCCGGCCCGGACGGGAACCTGCTCTCCCCCCAGCAGGCCGATCCGGCGGGTGAAAAAGGGGACGATGTCCTGGGTGTGGAAGGTGGACAACCCTGCCCCGAAATCGAAGATGTCCGCGCCGTCCAGAAAGAAGGCTCGCTTCTCGGGGAAGAAGAGGGGGAATCGCGTCAAGTTGGTCCGGCGCGTATCGACCTCGGTCTCGGCGAAGTCCGTGTTGAGGGTGGCCACGGCGGTGACGTTGGATCCCAGGCGCTGGAAGACGTCGAGGCTCGGCTCGACCTCGGAGACCCAGGGCCGATCCGCCGCGGGCTTGGACGTGCCGCCCGCCACGGAGGGCCGGACGGTGAGACCTCGGCCCGTCTCGAACCGGGGCAGGCCCCGAAGGAGGCCCGCCCTGCTGGTCTGGGCGATGAGGGCGTCGCGGAAGGGGCTGGACCAGCGGCTGACCTCCAGAATCCTCTGGGCTCTACGCTCGACGTTGAACCCCCACGTATCCAGGGACGAATCGAAAGTGAGGCTTCGCACGGGGATGCGGATCTCCGCCGTCCAACCGTCCTCCGTCACCCGGGTGCGAGCCTCCCACACGGCGTCCCAATCCTCGTTCTCGCCGGTGCCCTGTTCGGCCACAAGGGCGTCATAGCGCGCGCCCCCGGGGTTGACGGCGAACACGTACCCGGACCGGCCGTCCAGATACGGGTCGAGAATGAGCTTGACGTGGTCCTCGGACCGGAGCTGGCTGTCCCGGGCCTTGGAGTAGGAGACGATCCCCGTGGGCTCCGGATCCAGCGCCCGGACGCCTATGTAGAGGTTGGCTGCGTCGGCCAGCACCCGTACCACCGTAGCAGCCACGGGTGAGCCTCCCTCCACGGGCTCGATGGTGGTCAGGGGGCCCAGGGGGACGGCACGGCCCCAATCGGACTCGTCGAGCCGTCCGTCGACCTGGATGACGTCCGTCGCCGGGGCCACGTGGGCCTCCGGGCGCTCCTGCCCGCCGAGCGGAAGCGGGCCGCTGGCGACGACCAGAAGCAGCGCGGTGAAGGCCAGGGCGGAAGAAAGCGTGTTCATGCGCGAGGGACAGGAGGGCGGCGTACGTGAACACCTGAGTATGACCCCCGTCGGGCCGGCGCGCACGACCCGACCACCGGGGCCCCGACGGGCGTGTTGCCGGACGCGGTCGAAGCGGCCAACGTGATCCCCATGGAGGCATCTGCTCGGACACCGGAATGGGGCTGGAGAGGGACCTGGACGTCCCTGGTCATGGGGGCCGCCCTCGCCTCTCTCGGGGCGTGCGGGGATACCACCCCCGCGGAGGTGGCTCGCCTCGAGGTCCAGCCCGGGGCGCATCTCGTGGTGGGCCTCGGCCGGGAGGCCCGCTTCTCCGCCGTAGCCGTCCGTCTCGACGGATCCAGCTATGTGCCTACCGCCGTGTCGTGGACCTCCTCGGATCCGGGGATCGCGACCATCTCGGGAGGCGGTGTGGCCACGTCGCTGGGGGCGGGTACCGCCACGGTGACGGCGGAGGCCGACGGCGTCTCCGGGTCCGCGACCCTGGAGGTATGGGCACCGCCGGCGGTCGAGGAGCACCTACCCGGCACTTCGTACCTCGGACGTCGGGGCTACGTCGAGTACATCCCCGGGACTCTGCCGCTGGTCATCTCCGCGCCCCACGGAGGTGACCTCACCCCAGACGAGATCCCTGATCGAACCTGGGGGACGCTGGTGACCGACGCCCACACCGTCGAGACCATCCTGGCGGTGCGGGAGGCGTTCCTCGACGAGACGGGTCACGCTCCGCACGTGATTCTGTCCCACCTGAGACGGACGAAGCTGGACCCGAATCGGGACATCGACGAGGCCGCGCAGGAAAGCCCGTTCGCCGAGCTGGCGTGGACGGAGTTCCACGGCTTCATCGAGATCGCCGAGGCGGACGTGGTCGGCGCGTTCGGCTCGGGTCTCTACCTCGACCTCCACGGTCACGGGCATGACGTCCCTCGCCTGGAGCTGGGATACCTGTTGGGCTCAAACGACCTGAGCCGGTCCGACGCCGAGCTCGACGATCCGTCGTTCGCCGCGAGGAGCAGCGTCCGCGCGCTGGCCCAGAGCGTCGACCTGCCCTTTTCCGCCCTCCTCCGGGGGGACGTCAGCCTCGGGGGCTTCCTGGGGCGCCAGGATGTGTCGTCGGTGCCCAGCCCCGACGATCCCTCGCCGGGCTCCGCACCCTACTTCAGCGGCGGGTACTCCACCCGCCGCCACGGATCCAGCCAGGCAGGCCGCACGGTGAGCGGCGTCCAGCTCGAGCTGCACCGGCCCGGGATTCGGGACACGGACGAGAATCGGCGGGCCTTCGGTCTGGCGCTTGCCCGGGCGACCGAGGCGTTCATGAGGAAGCAGTTCGGATTCTTCCGGCCGGCGCCCTGACGGTGCTTCGGGGAAGCGGCCTCCCGAACGCCTTCCCTGACGAGGGCGCCGCCGGCGCTTCCGGGGCGTCCCCTTGAACCTCACGTTACGTGAGGTCGTATCGTCGGGTCATGGTTCGGTTCGCGGCAAATGGAGAGGCGACGATGTCGGAGGCGGTTCTCAAGGTCGGAGCTCTGGCCCGGCGTACGAGGCTCTCGGTGCGGGCGCTGCACCACTATGACCAGATCGGGCTCCTGTCCCCTTCGCGTCGCACGGCCTCCGGGCATCGGCTGTACGGCATCGACGAGGTGCGTCGCCTGCAGCAGATCGTGTCCCTGAGGCAGCTGGGCCTCTCCCTCGAGGACATCCGTGAGTGCCTGGCGCGGCCGGACCTTCCCCTGGGGAGGGTCCTGGACATCCACATCGGCCGAGTCAGGGCGGAGATCGAGCGGCAGGAGAGGCTCTGCGCCCTGCTCGAGGGCCTCAGGGCCCGGGTGGAGGAGTCCGGGGAGGTGTCGCTCGAAGAGATCACTCGCACCATCGAGGCAACCATGAACGTGGAGAAGTACTACTCCCCCGAGCAGCTCGACTATCTGCGCAACCGCAGGGAGGTCGTGGGCGCCGAGCGCATGCAGTCCGTCCGGCAGGAGTGGCAGGAGCTCTTCGAGGCGTACGGGGAGGCCATGGCCCGGGGGCTCGACCCCGCCAGTGAGGAGGTCCAGGCCCTGGCGCGGAAGTCCGCGGCTCTCATCGAGGAGTTCACCGGCGGAGACGACGGCATCCGAGCCTCTCTCGCGGCCATGTACCGGACGGAGGGCGCCGAGAACGTCCTACAGCAGCAGGGCATGGAGACGAAGCCGGGGCTGTGGGAGTACATGGGTCTGGCGTCGGCGGTGTTGCGGGGCGGCGGCCCGGGCTGATCCAGGGGGCTCCGTCGGCCCGGCGGCGGGGCTACGCCTCGCCTGCCGACTCGGGCTCCTCCGTGGAAGCGGCCACCTCGTGGCGCACCGAGTCGAAGATTGACCTGAACCGAGCCTTGAAGCGGCGCGTGCCCCGGGCCCAGAGGGTGCGTGCCGTCCCCAACCCCGCGGCCGTCATGCCCAGGAACACGGACACGCCTCCCAGCACGGTGGCCGGCTCCGTCACGGCTCCGATGATGCCGGCGCCCACCATGGCCCCGGCCACGGTGAAGAACCACGTCAGGATGAACGCCCCGGACCGGTCGGCGCTGAGCTGAATGCTGGCAACGTCTCCCTCGGGCCGTACCACGACGTGGAGCTGGCTGACCTCCCCCGTGGTCCTCCAGGCCAGGGAGCCGAGCTCGGAGGTAGCCTCGCCGTGGTGCTCCGCCGCGCGTCGGATGGCGTCCAGGACTCTCGGGAGGGACTCCTCAGCGAGGAACCCGGGCACGGCGTCCTCCAGACGGTAGCGCGTGGGGCCGCCGAGCAGCGCGTCGATCCGCCGCTCGGACGGTCGTGCCATCGAGCGCACGACCAACTCCACCGCCTGGGGCTCGATGCCCACCTCCCTGGCGATGGCCTTCATCTCCTCGAGAGTCATGCCCTCCGTAATGGATCCGTCACCGCCGGGCACATCTCGGAGGGCGGCAGCCTTGCGCAGGATGACGGCGAACTCCTCGTCCGTGTAGAGTCGCTGCGGGCCGATGGGACACTCCTCACTCGTGCGGGGTCGCTTCCATTACGAGGCGCGACGGTAGAAACTTCTCGAGAGACGGCCAGTTCGTCGAGGCCGCTCAGGGAGCCCGCACGACGAGAGGGGAGACGGACGCCGTCCGCCTCCCCTCCTGAAGAGACCTCGAGACGTCGCTAGCCGCCGTGGTGGCCGAACCTCCCTCTCAGCGGGTGACCACCCTCCCGGGTGGACAGGTCGATCTCCACGGTCACGCCGTTGATGACCGCCGTGGCCGTCTCGTCTCCGTCGAAGGTGATGGTCACCACGACGTCCCGCTCCACGTCCCCGTTCGGGCCGTTCGTGACGCTCACGTGCATGATCCGGGTGATGGTGCCGGACAGGGGCCAGCGGGGCTCGGACCCGGGAATGGGCACCACGACGCCTTCGTAGGTGAAGCTACCCGTCATGTCGTGGGAGCGCTCGGTACCGTCCTCGAAGTGCCGGCTCCGGGCCACGGTCTCCGTGCCCGAGCCGTCGAGCTGGCGGGTGGCCTCCTCGCCCACCAGGCCGGAGATCACCATGCTGCGCGTGCGTGTGATGCTCGCGCTCCACCACTCCCGGGTCCGTTCGCCGGCCAACTCCATCTCGACGTGGATCTCCGCGGTGGTGAGCTCATCGTACCCGGGCTGCTCGTCGCCGTCGGCGTCGAAGAACGTCACGCTGCGTGTGCCCGAGAAGGAGCCGCCGATGCCCATGTGCCCACCGAGCATTCCCGGGCCGTCTCCCGCTCCACCCACGCCCTGCATCCCGAAGTTGAAGCCTGCACCCATGAGGGTGACGTCCTCCAGCGTCGCGTCTGCGGCGACCACCGCGAGGTCGCTCAGCAGCTGGTCATCCAGGGCGTCCGGTCCCGTCGTGTCGGAGCAGGCTGCCGCGGCCAGGGCCATACCCACCGCCATGCCTGTGCCGGTCAACGCCCGCACCATCGTCTTCATCCGTGTCCTCATCCTGGTCCTCTTGGTTCTCGGGGGATCGGTCACCATCCTCCGACAGGACAGACCCCCAGGCAGAGGCGGCCGTTAAACGCCCTCCGGTGCCGTCGGCGGCGCATAGCCACTCCGGCCACCGAAGTGCCTTCGCTCCTGGCTCTCGAGGGACGGATCCCGGTACCGGATCAAGCTGGCCAGATGACGCTCCGTCGGTTGCTCCAGCGCCTTGGCCAGGGCCGTCACGCCTTCCTCGACGATGTCCGCGACCTTCCGGGGAGGCATGGATCGCTTGCCGTCCCTGATGGCGCTCAGTCGCGCCAAGTGCTCCAGCCCGTCCATGAAGCCCGGCAGGGCCGTGACGGCATTGGGATCGTTGTTCAGGAGGCGTCGACTCCGGGTGCCCAGGTTCAGGAACAGGCCCTCGGTGAAGTCGGGGAGCGGATCGTCCTCGTGGACCGCGTTCAGGACGCCGAGGATCTCGTCGGTCTCCATCTCCCGCGGCCCGCCCTGCCACACCCACACGGCCGTCTCGGCGGCGTGTAGGGCGTCCCAGGCCAGCTGACGGCCCCGGTTGTGGAGGCGACGTCGCTCGAGGAACCACTCCACCACGGCCACGGTGATGACGATGCCGATGATCTCCGTGCCCAGGTTGATGAAGAGGGTCCCGTACGAAGAGTCGGTTCCCACCACGAAGGCCATCCAGAGCACGACCACGGCCAGGAGGAGGAAGCCGGCGGTGATGACGGTACGGAGCACGGGTGCCTCGAGCTTCAGTTGGAAGTGACGAAGGCCGGTTGGGTCCAGGCCACGTATCCCATGGAGTCGGTGACCTTCGCCCGAACGTATCCGACATCTTCGATGAGGTCGAACACCGCGGGGTTGTCGACGGACTCGCTCAGCACCTCGCCGTCCCGGCCGATGAAAGTCGTCCTGTACCGGAAGTCGCCCCGCGCCTCGATGTGGACCTCCAGGCGAGTCGGGGTGACCACCAAGTCCGAGAGCGCGACGCCGGTGCTCGCGTAGAAGTCGCCGGTCTCCAGGGCCGCCATGAGCGCGCCGGCGTCTAGAGCCGGGGCGCGGACGGCGACCCACCCCCGCCCGGGGTTGGACCGGTCCGGGGCGAAGGGCCCCTGGAAGTGGTGGGCGTCGTCCACGGCGATCCCGTAGATGCGCTTGCCACTGGTGAGGAGGGCATCCCACACGTCCTCGAGGCCGGCGTAGCCGCCGCCACCTTCGTTATGGACCAGAGGATGGCCGTTGTAGATCTCCAGGAGGCGGCTACCGTCTACCTGGGCGAGCTCTTCCGTGCTGAAGGACCAGCGGAAGTTGGGATGGTTGATGTGCGGGATCCCGTCTACCTCGCGTATGGCGTCGATGTTGGCCTGGAGCGTGGCCACCATGCTGTGGGCCGTGCGCGGGTCCACGACCCCCGGGAGATCCAGCCCGTTCACGTGGACGGGTCGGCCGTCGAAGGATGACGTCACCTCTTCTCCCGGCACCAGCAGGAACGTCGAGTCCACCAGGTGTCCAAGCGTTGCCGGGTCGGTGAAGACGTTGTGGTCGGACAGAACCAAGAAGTCGTAGCCGTGGTCCTTGTACCATCGGGCCACCACTTCCGCAGGCGAGTCGCCATCGCTCTCCAAAGTGTGGGTGTGGGTGTTGCCCTTGTGCCAGGTGCCGTCCGACCCGCCCGACGCCTCGAAGCGGACGTCGGCGCCTCGCTCCACGGGCATGCAGGCGGCCACGACCGCCACGGCGACCGTGAGGAGCCTCACGGGCCTCTCACGGTCGCGGTGTCCGGACGCGCGGCGCTGGAGTCGGACGGGCTGACCGTATCGCCCGGTTCGCCGCCGGCGCCGGTCGTCGTGTCCACAGGCATCGCGGTGTCCGGGAGTAGCACGGTGTCCCCCGGCATCGCCTCCGCTGCCGTCTCCACCTGCTCCCCTCCGGGTCCCGTCTCCGATCCCGAGTCCATGGGGAACGGCGGCGGCTCCGTGCTGAGCTGCAGAGCCGAGGACGGCGTGCGGATCATGGCCCGGTCGCTCAGCCACGTGATGTCCGGCGCCAGCTCGGGCGGGCGCTGGAAGGCTCCGGTGCCGACGAGCTCCTCGGGACGCAGCAGGTGCTCCACCACGTCGATCTCCAGCTCCGAGTCGGACGCCACCTCGAGGTCAAGGACGATGGCCGGGGCAGGCGTGCCCCAGTGCTCCACCAGGGTAGCATCTTCCACGGGGAGGGCACGGCCGTTCAGCGCGGTGATGCGGGTGCCGCCCGCCTCGGGAACACGGAACTGCACGAGCTCCGCACCCACGGCCGAGCGTACCGCCAGACGGAGACGACGGACCCCCGCCTCCGCGGAGTCCTCGATGACCCAGCCCTCCACCTCCGGCGGCTTGGCCCCGACCGCCGTCACCACCCGCGCCTCCCGGGCACCGAATCCGAGAGCCTCCAGGGAGCGGAGCTCGGTGAAGGCGCTTCCGGCCCGGCTTTCCGCCCAGGCCCGGGCGGCTCGATCCACGTCCTGCTCGGAGGTGTCGGTGATCCACAGCGCCTCGTCGGTGCCGTGGTCGTAGGCGTAGGCCAGGGTGGACGGCGCCGGCCGGTCGGCCGTGGGGACCGCGGCCCGGATGCCGAGCCCCAGGAAACCGAGGGCCAGGAGCAAGCCGATGACAGGAGCCCACCAGGCGTCGGGCTCTCGCAGACGGTCCAGCGCGGGCAGCAGGAGGAGCATCACGACCCAGGCGGTCACGCCGAGGGCCATGGCCGCTCCGAAGCTCAGGCCCAGCCAGAGGAGCTCCGTCATCGGCACGAGGAGAGCGAGGACCGGGAGAGAGAAGAGCGCCACGAACACCCAGGTCACGGTCCCCAATCGGGGGCCCGTGGGCAGGAGGAGGATGACGGTGCCCATGAGGGCGCCGGCCAGGGGCCACTGGAGGTTCATGGCCGCCGCCGGAACCTGGATGGAGGTGACCAGCATGGCGACCAGCGGGATGAGGAGGGCGCCCCAGGTGAGCTCGGCGGTGGTGAACCACCGACGGGCCAGGCCGAACAGAGCGGTCACCAGCGTGAACACCGCGGCCACCAGGGCGAGCACATACCACCCCTCGTGGTGGAAGACGCTCCCGTGAAGGGATCCGAATTCCGGGTGGAAGCGGGGCAGCCACCGCATCAGGCCCAGGCCCGCCCCCGCGGCCAGGGCCCCCGTCACGATGGCCGTTCCGAGCCCCACGAGGATCCCGGACCAGCCTCCCCCGCTGCGCCGAACCGCCAGGAAGACCAGGCCCGCCAGGACGAGCACCGCGGCGGTCAACGGCCACGTGAAGCCGGTGCTGTACGTCACCAGCCCCAGGAAGGGCAGGGAGAAGAACGTGACGTCGGGTGCATCCACCTCGGTGAGGGTCTCCTCCCCCAGGGCTCGCGTCATGGCCAGGGCCTGCAGGCCGTGGTGCTGGAGGGTGGCTTCAGAGAGGTTGGAGGGTCGATCGTAGGCCTGGTGGTAGACCGAAGCTCGTCCCACGGCGGCGAAGTTGATGCCCTGCGTGCCGACCTCCCGGAACGGTGTGAAGTCCGTGTCGTTGGGAAGCCGATAGTAGACCTCCTGGGATGCGGAGTTGGCCAGGACGCGGGGATCGCTCTCGGCGAGCTTCTGGACGATCCACCCGTTCTCGGTGCCCGTCTCGAACATGATGGACGGGCCACCTCCACCGCGCATCTCCACGGACAGGACCACGGCCACGTCGTCCATCCACGGGTGCTCGTCGACGAAGGCCCTCGCGCCAAGGAGGCCGAGCTCCTCGCCGTCGGTGAGGAGGAGAATGACGTCATTACGGAGAGCCGGACCGGGCAGAAGGGCCCGCGCCGTCTCCAGGATGGTCACGACGCCTGATCCGTCGTCGCCGGCGCCCAGGGAAAGCCCACGGCCGTCGTAGTGGGCCGTGAGGAGGACGGCGCCGGTGCTGCTCCGGCCGGGGATCCTCGCCACGATGTTCCGGACGGTGGCCCCACGGGCGAACGTCCCTCGCCCCAGGACGGACGTGGTGACCTGGATCTCGGGATCCAGCCCCAGATCCTCAAGTCGGTCGACGAGGTAGGCTCGAACGCGGTCATGCTCGGGCGAGCCCGGTGGGTGCGCCGCGCGCGCGATCTCGACCAGGTGCACCATGGCCCGCG
>JBDHGI010000103.1:0-14812 GCA_039589955.1 Gemmatimonadota bacterium
CGAGTTCGCGGCGTTCACGTCCTGGACGGTGACCGAGCCCGAATAGCTCCCCAACGCGAGCCCAGCCACCGAGGCGCTCAGTGTCAGGGTCGACGACTGGGCCCGTGTGAGGGAACCCGACGACGGGCCCACCGTGAGCCAGGGCGAGGTGTGGAAGGCCCGCCAGCTCAGGGTGCTGCCACCGTCGTTGGTCACGATCACCTGCTGCGACGGCGGGTTCTCTCCAAGCCACGCGTCGAACGTCACCGACGTCGGCGCCAGCCCGATGAGGGGGCCCTCGTCCACGAAGACCTGGACCTCCACCACCTGGGGCGAGTTCGAGGCGTTCGGATCCTCGATGGTGATGGTGGCCGAGTGATTCCCCAGCGCGAGCGACTCGGTGGACGGGGTGACCGTCAGGACCACGGTCTCCTGCGGCCCCAGCACGCCCGCGGAGGGGTCCACCGCGAGCCACGTGGCGTCGGTGGAGGCCGTCCAGCTCAGCGGCCCGGCGCCCACGTTGCCCAGGGTGAGCTCCTGGGGCGTTGGGCTGTTGAGCTCCGCCGTCACGAACTCCAGGAGGGCGGTGGACAGGTCGATGACGGGTGGCTCGGTCACCTCCACCGCCACTTCAATGACCTGGGGTGAGCTCAGCGCGAGCGGGGCGGTGACGGTGATGCTGCCACCGTACGTCCCGGGCTGCAACTGCGCCGGATCCTGCACTGCCAGCACGGACTGCGATTGACCCTGGGTCAGGTCTCCCAGGGGGGGCTCGATGGTCAGGCCGGGGACGTCGGTGGTCGCAGCCCACGCCAGGACCGATCCACCGCTGTTCGTCACCCGGAAGGGGAACTCGTACGGGGTCGCACCGGTGATCACCGAGTACTCCAGCAACGGCGGCGTGACCTCGAGGGCCGGCGCGACCGGGTTCAGTGTGATGACCGTGACGTTGGTGAGGGGCTGGGACGCGTCCACCTCGACGGTCTGGGTCCCGCTCAGCGCCACGACCTCACCCACCAGGAGCTCGACCACGAGGGTGAGCGTCTGGATCGGCTCCGTCAGCTCCACCTCCAGCTCCAGCGTGAGGGTGGACTGGCCGGACTGGACGGCTGCGGTCGTCTGCCCGGCGATCTCGCCGTCGGGTCGCATGGCGGTGATGCGCACGGCGTCGACCAGGGAAAGGACAGGCACGGACGCCGATGCGGGAAGCAAGGTCTTGACCGCGAGAGGCACGGCGGTGGGTCCCGAGGGAGTGGACTCCACCGTGCACGAGCCGACCAGCGCGAGCCCCGCGACGAGGGCCAGGATGGAGGCCCTCTTCGAACGTGTCCTACCGCAGCGCCGTGCGTCCATCGTCTTCTCCCGTGCCGGCTCGCCCGCGCCGGCCCAAGTGCGGCGGACCCGAGTCCGCCGCGGTGAGGAGTGCCTTCGTCATCCTCCCGACCCGTCGTCCAGCGGGTTGATGATATCCGTGAGGTCCAGCGAGTACTTCGGCTTCGAGCCCTGCCTCCGTTCCACGTCCACCGGCTCGTCGCGGCCGCGGCGCTCATCCGCTCGGCGCTCGCCTCCGGCACGACGCTCGACTCCCCCGCGTCGGTCCGAAGGGACCATGGCCTCGAGGAGGCGCATGGCCACGAGCTCCCCGGTGCCCTCGTCCCGGCCGAAGTAGACCAGCCCGCCACCACCCCGTCGGTCCATCTCCCCGAGCACCTCGTACCGGCCGGCCGCGGCCCTTCGGACGAGGTCGAGCAGGTCCTCCCTCGACCTTCCCGATCGGGACACCGCCACTCGTGACAGGTCTGCCGCGCAGAAGGGGCAGAAGGGCGTCCAGGATCCGAGGACCTGGAGACACGCCGGACACTCGCTCCTCAGCTCGGGAAGGGAGGAATCGAGCTGTCTGAGGACGTCGGCCTGATAGGTGCCAGGGCGGCCGTCCACGGGTCGAATCCGGATGGCCACGAGGCTCTGGGACGACCGATCACGACCCAGCAGCGCCACGGTGCCCGCGGCATTTCGACCCAGCTCCCCGAAGATCACGAACCGGTGTCCCATCGCCGCCTCTGCCCTGGCGATCAGGTCTTCGACACGCGCAGGCGCGGCGTCGAGGGACAGAAGCGTGGGAGGGTCAGAGGACACGGGGCTCAGCCACGGTGCAGGTCGACTTCCGTTGGGCGGAACGCTCCACGGGGCAACGCTCGAGGAGTGACGCCTTACCATTGCCCGAACCCCGAATCCAGGCAAGAGGGACCGGCGCTCGCCTCCTCGATTCACGGTAGCTAGTATCCCATTCTCTCCGTGAATCCTCCGTGGACGTCGAGCGATGACACCCCAGCCCTACACCCAGGCGGATCGCCTCATCAGGATCTCGTGCGAAGGACAGCCCGCCGACCGGCTACTCCTCGAGCGGTTCTCGGGCACGGAGCGGCTATCGGCGCCGTTCGCGTACGGGGTGGATCTGCTCTCCGAGACCAAGGACATCGACCCCAAGGACCTGATCGGCAAGCACCTCACCATCGAGATCCACACGCCCAAGGGACCCGTGTGGATCGACGGGCTCATTCGGAGGTTCGTCCTCCGGGGCAGGCGCGACCCCTTCACGTCCTACCGGGCCGAGATCGTGCCGTGGATCTGGTTCCTTTCCCTTTCCCGGGATTGCCGCGTATTCCAGAACAAGTCCGTGCCCGACATCGCCGTCGATGTCTTCAAGAAGCTCGGATACAGCGACTATCGGCTCGACCTGGTCAGGAAGTACGCGGTTCGCGAATACTGCGTTCAGTACCGGGAGACGGCGCTCGACTTCGTGTCCCGTCTACTCGAGGAAGAGGGCATCTTCTACTACGTCCAGCACGAGTCGGGGAAGCACACCCTGGTGCTCTCCGATGACTCCCCCCGGGCGAAAGCCTGCAACCAATCCACCGTCCGCGCCGCCCCCCAGGCGGGCCGGTGGCAGGCGGAGGACGTGATCCTCCGGGCCCAGGCCGAGACCGTGGCGCACGCGGGCAAAGTCGCCCTGACTGACTACGACTACGAGGCTCCCACCGCCGACCTGGGGGCTCAGGCCAAGACCATCTCCAAGGTGCGCGGGCTGGACAGGTACGAGGTGTTCGACTACCCGGGGGGATACCAGAAGCGCGCCAAGGGCAAGAGCCTCGCCGACCAGCGCATGGAGGAACAGGAGTCCTTGGCTCGCCTCCTCCGGGGAGCAGGGAACTGCCGCTCCTTCCAGGCGGGGCTCTCGTTCACGCTCGAGAAGCACGAAAGCGCCGCCGCGAACGGGAAGCACGTCCTCGTGGAGGTGCGCCACGAGGCCGACGCCGGCTGGTCCACCGGACCGGACCCCGACGCGCCCGGCCCCCTCTCGGAGCAACCGGGCGCCTCCGAGTACAGGAACGAGTTCGTGGCGATTCCGGTGGACGTGCGTTTCCGCCCTCTCCGCACAACGCCGCAGCCCACCATAGCCGGGGCGCAGACGGCCGTCGTGGTGGGCAAGAGCGGAGAGGAGATCTTCACGGACAAGCAGGGAAGAGTGAAGGTCCAGTTCCACTGGGACCGCGAGGGGAAGCTGGACGAGAAGAGCTCGTGCTGGGTCCGGGTGAGCAGCACCTGGGCGGGCAAGGGCTGGGGGGCCTTCCAGCTGCCGCGCATGGGCCAGGAGGTGGTGGTGAGCTTCCTGGACGGTGATCCCGATCGTCCGCTCGTCACCGGCTCCGTCTACAACGGCGAGCACGCGGCGCCCTTCACGCTTCCCGGCGAGCAGACGCGGAGCGGAGTGCGGACCCACAGCTCGAAGAAGGGGGACGCGAAGTCGTTCAACGAGCTACGGTTCGAGGATCTCAAGGACAAGGAGGAGATCTTCCTGCACGCGGAGCGCGACCTGGTGATCGAGGTCGAGAACGACGAGAAGGGCACGGTGGACGGGGCGCGCACGCTGACCATCAAGGGCAAGCAGAAGGACGGTACGCCCAAGGTCAGCGACAGCCTCACCCTCGAGAAGGGGAGTCAGCTCATCACACTCGATGAGGGGGATCGGACCCTGAAGGTGAAGAAGGGTGATCTCGCCGTCGACGTGGCCAAGGGCGATCACTCTCTCGACCTGGGGAAGGGCAGCCAGACGGTGACCGTCTTCAAAGACCAGAAGGTCACGCTGAAGACGGGAAGTCAGACCACCGACGTGAAGGCGGGCAAGGTCACCATCAAGGCGGCCCAGTCCATCGAGCTGAAGGTGGGGCCCAACAGCATCAAGGTGGACATGTCGGGCGTGACCATCAAAGGCGCGACGGTGAAGGTGAAGGGGACGGGCATGGCCGAGGTCAAGGCGCCGATGACCACCGTGAAGGGCGACGGAGTACTGACGCTGAAGGGCGGGATGACCATGATCAACTGAAGGTCGCGGAGGTCGCGTGGCCGAGGGCGGCAGTGTGGACATGAACACGTCAGAGACGCTTCTGGGATCGGGCAAGGCGCTGGCCGTCGTTTGCGAGGCGGCAGAGCTGGAGGACGACGTGATGGCCCGACTCGAGGAGGCCGAGGAGCTTCCGGCGTTCATCGATGGGCTGCGTGAAGGTGGGCTTCACGAGCAGGCCATCGCCTTTCTGGCCCAGGCACTCCCACCGAGGCAGGCGGTGGGATGGGCGTGGGTCTGCGCCCGGGAGGTCCACGGGGAGGCCGCCCCGGCGGAGGTGGAGGCTTGTCTCGAGGCCACCCGTGGGTGGATCCAGGATCCCGCGGACGACCTTCGGCGGGCCGTCTTCGAAGCGGCGGACGCCGCAGGCATGGACACCCCCGCCGGGTCCGCGGCGCTCGCGGCCTTCTTCTCCGGAGACAGCCTGGCCCCGCCCGAATCCGAGCCGGTGCCCCCTCCCGAGGAGCTGGTGGGGAGGACCGTCGCCGGAAGCGTCCACATCGCGGCGGCCTGGGGCGAGCCGGAGGACGTCATGGCCCGGTACGAGGACTTCCTGCGCCGAGGCCTCGAGTTCGCCGAGCGCGTCAACCTGTGGCAGACGACGGAGGGCGAGGCGCAGGAACCGGCGGCCCGATAGGGAAGCCCCATCGAAAGGGTGAGGACACCGTGGAGCACCTCTTCTCGTTCGCCTTCGACGACGACACGGACTTCGACCTGCTCCGGGACGTGCTGGTCGACGTCGGCTACGACACGGCGCGGATCTGCGAGCGAATGCAGATCCCCACCATCTACAACTTCCGCTCCATCCTCGAGGGAAGGACCGATCGCGTGGAGGTCGAGTCCAGGCTCGACGCGTTCATCCGGCTCTTCATGGACGCCGAGCCCGTTCGGCCGAAGGTCCTGGGGCGATTCCTCACCCAGGACGGGCAGGCTGTCCTGACACGCCTGGGGCTCATCCGGGAGGACGCCGAGGGGAGCCTCCGGGCGACGGTGCTGCTGTACCCGACGGAGTCGCTCCTCATCGCCTCGGATCTCGATCACAGCGCCGTCGACGGCAAGCTCGAGGAGCTGCCCGAGGACGTGGTGTACCCCGCCATCACGAAGAACACCCAGCACTTCCTGTCTTCGCTTCCGGCGGGGCCGTGCGAGCGCTTCCTGGATCTGTGCTCCGGCACGGGGATCGCGGCCCTCATGGCATCTCGGCAAGCCACCCACGCCTGGGCCGCCGACGTCACCGGGCGGTCGACGGACTGCGCGCGGTTCAACGCGCGGCTCAACAGGATCGAGAACGTCACGGCGCTGCAGGGGGATCTGTACGAGCCGGTGGCGGGCATGACCTTCGACCGGATCGTGGCCCACCCTCCGTACATCCCGGCCGACGAGGTGAGGTTCATCTACCGGGACGCCGGCGTCGACGGAGAGCAGCTCACCCGCGGCATCGTCGAAGGACTGCCGGAGTACCTCGAGCCGGGCGGACGACTCTACTGCACGTGCATGGTCTCGGATCGAGCCGGGCGGCCTTTCGAGGATCGGGTGCGCGAGATGCTCGGCGACGCCCAGGACGGGTTCGATGTGGCCGTGGTTGAGATGGGCGCGTCGCACGCCACGGAGCACTACGCGCGGCAGGCGATGGTGGGTCGAATCGGCTTCGACGAGGTCGCGAGGCACCACGAGGCGTTCATGGCGCTCGAGGTCACGCAGCTCGTCTATTGTTCCTTCGTCGTGCAGCGGGTGGTCGAGCCGAGGGCCGTGTTCACCCTGAGGACCCAGCGCGGGCCCCGGAGCACCGGCAAGGACTTCGAGTGGCTCATGAACTGGGGGCTCGCCACCACGGATGAGCGGACCATGGCGGGCCTGCTGGACGCGAAGCCGAAGCCCTCCGGGCGCACCCGGCTCAGGGTGATCCACGACATGGAGGCCCAGACCTGGAGACCGGTCGAGTTCACCCTGGGCACCGAGTCGCCCTTCGTCTCGAGGGCCGAGTGCCCGGAGTGGGGGGCGGCGCTCCTCACCCAGTGCGACGGAGAGCGCACGTTCCGGGACCACTTCGAGGCGTTGAAGGCCGCCGGTGCGTTCCCGGAGGAAGCGGACGAGGAGGAGTTCCTCGAGCTGGCGCGGTCCCTCGTCGGTGCCGGGTTCGTGGAGGTGGAGGAGTTCCCGCTCCCGTTCTCAGGGGGGGACGATCAACCTCGGCTCCCCGCCGGTGACCTCTTCGGCGAGCGCGAGAGCGAGCTTCCCGCCACGTCGGGGTGAAGCGTCAGGGAACCAGTTGAGGCTCGCCCGGTCCGTCGCCGGGCGGGGGCTCCTTCAGGCCCGGTCCGTCGAAGCGGGCCACCACCACCGTCACGTTGTCCCGCCCGCCCCTGGCGTTGGCCAGCTCCACGAGCTCCTCGCACACCGCTGACAGGTCA
Organism: Gemmatimonadota bacterium; assembly: GCA_039589955.1. Lineage (GTDB taxonomy): Bacteria > Gemmatimonadota > Gemmatimonadetes > Longimicrobiales > Gaopeijiaceae > SZUA-318. The sequence goes on from JBDHGI010000103.1 coordinate 6,793, forward strand.
TGGGAGGATCCGACCACCTCCGCGATCTCGGCGGCGGTCACGAATCCCGTCAGGCCGTCGGAGCACAGCACGACAGCGTCGCCCGCGCTCAGGCCCTGGCGGGTCACGACCACCTCGACCCTGGGCGAGGGTCCGAGGGCCTGGAGGATCACGTTGCGGTCCTGGCTTCTCTCGGCCTCCTCCGGGGTCATGCGACCCGTCTCCACCAGGTGCCGCGTGAGGGACTGGTCCTGCGTGAGCTGCCTCGCCACGCCCCGTCTCACCAGGTAGGCCCGGGAGTCGCCCACCTGCGCCACATAGGCGTCCGGGCCGAGCACCCCGGCCGCGGTGGCGGTGGAGCCCATCCCTGCCGCCTCGGGATGCGCCGCGGCATAGGCGTGGATCCTCGAGTTGGCGCTCACGAGGGCTTCGCGCAGGCACTCGGCGAAGTGGCGGGGGCTCGGTGCGTCGGTGAGGTTGGCGGCCAGGTGGGTATACACGACCTCGGCCACCATCTCGCTGGCCACCTCTCCGGCGGCGGCGCCCCCCATGCCGTCCGCCACGAGGAGCAGGGACCCGCTGCGACCCAGAACGTGCTCCTGGCCTTCCCCGGCCGCCATCGGCCGCTTGGTGGTGAGGTCCGCCACCAGAAACCGGTCCTCGTTGTGCTCCCGGACCCGGCCCCTGTCGGTCTTCCCGTAGACCGAGACATGGATGGAACGACGCCGGAAGAGGGAGAAGGTCACGAGTCCGGACGGCGGAGTGTTACCGGCACCGCTCGGTGCGCTCGCTACGCTCGATCCATCGCACCGGCCGCTCGTCGCGGGCCACCCGCACCATCACCAGGGGGTACACGTCGGATGTGAAGTCCCGACAGTCCCGGATGGTCACCACGTGGGCGATGAGGTCGTCACCTCGCACGCCAACGCTGTCGATCCTGATCTGGGCGCCGGTGTCCATGCGGCCGGCGGCAGCCACCAGGACCATCTCCCGCGAGAAGTCGATCGGTGTCGGGAGCTGGGCCGAGGGCTCGGCGGTCCTCGCCCGGGCCCAGACCTCGTCCCACCGGTTTCGATCCCGGACCACCTCCCGAATGGAATCCCCGATCACCAGACGGTCCGTCCCGAAGACCAGCGCGCTCGCCGGCATCGGCGCCACGGTGTCGGGTGGCGGGCCCCCGGAGCACGCCAGGGCCGGGAGAACGATGGTGCCTACCCAGATGCTCAATGAGAGTCTTCTCATGTCTCTTTCTTCCGTCCCGTGGTCACTCGGTATCCGTGTGCGCTATCGCGCGATCCGTCCCTGGCACCGCAGGTTCGCCAGCTCGCCGCCGGCGACGGCCGCCGGCGCCTCGACGTCGGCCTCGAGCTCGAGGTTCGGCCCACCCGCCACCGGAAGCGACCAGGTCACCACGTAGCGCGATCCGTCCCGTGCCCACTCCTCGGCGGCCATGAACAGGCGGAACAGGGCCCAGCTGCCCGAGAACGGCCCGAGGAGGGTGCGTTCCACTCCGTCGACCCGACCCAACAGTCGTACCTCTCCCGGGTCCCCATCCCAGCTGAGGACGAGGGTCTGGTTGGAGATCGGCGTGAATCGATTGGTGGCCCCGTCCACCATCAACGTGAGCTCCTGCACCCGCTCCGAGAACCGCGGCCGGAAGGAGAAGTCGACCTCCGGACGATCGTCGCCCGGGCTTCCGTAGAACATGCGCGAGATCCGCGCAGCCCGGTCGAAGAAGGCGACGAACTCCGGTACGACGGTCACCGGCCCTCCGGCCCTCGCCACGTACCGGTCGCCCCGGCTGTCCAGGAGCGGTTGCAGGCTCTCGTCGTACAGACTCCAGAGCGCGCTGCTTCCGGGCTGGAACGCAGCGGCCACGTCCTGGAGCGTCGCGTCGGGCGCGCCGAGGTCCCTGGTGAAGGGGAACCCGGAGACGAGCCTCCCGAACTCCCGACAGAAGGCCGCCCCCCTCTGGTTGATCTCCCGTGAGGGAAGCTCCACGGCGAGGCGCCCCAGCAGCCGTTCCGACTGGTCGATGGGCTGGGTGAGCAGCTCGCGGATCGCCCTGGCCACGGGCGCGGCCTCGGGCGCGCGGGCGAAGCCCTGCGTGGCGTCGCGAAGCGCCTGACGGGCGTTGCCGATCTGGGCCCGCGCTCCACCGACGGCGCCGGCCTGACCGCCGCGGTCCGCCTGGGCCACGGCATTCATGGCATTGCCCACCCCGGCGATGGCGTCGAGGTACCGCTGCACGGGCTCACCGACCGTGGCCTCCCCGGCGGAGTCCGGGGGGGCCAGCACGTAGACCGGCTGAAAGCGCTCCACCACATCCTCGGCCGCCGACGCCGTATGCTCCGACGCCGTCAGGAGCAGGTCGAGGAGCGGCGAGTCGCTGGCCGCGAGGCGGTCGAGCTTGCCTGCCGCATCCCCGGGATTCGAGAAGGAGACCACCGAGACGGACGCCAGGAGGCCCTCCCATTGGTCGGAGTAGTCGTCCCGGTAGGTCGAGTCCAGCTGCTGCACGAGAATGGAGGCGTCGGGCACCGGTGCCCCTGGGCCCAGCACCCACTCCTCCGTCCTGAGAAGGCTCTCGGGATCACCGAGGCGCCCCCGTACGTAGCTCCATCCGTCCCGCGTGAAGGCACCGGGCAGCTCGAGGGCTCCCGTGAGCACCGTGGACTCCAGTCGAACGCTGGCGTTGGCCTGCGAGGCCTCGGAGACGAGGGATCGATAGAAGGGATCCGCCTGCCCGAACTCGAGAAGGAAGCTCCTGGCACGCGTCACCACGGCGTCGTCCGCCTCCAGCCCGGGATACGGCGTCCCGAAGGCCAGCTCCTCGCCGAAGAACTCGAACTGTCTCCTGGCCAGGGCCGACCTCTCCTCGTCCACGTAGTCCCCTCCCCGCCAATGCCCCAGGAGGGTCGGGCCCAGGAACGAGGCGGTGCTCCGCTCCGGATGCCTCAAGGTGATGAGGTAGGCCTTCAGGGCGTCGTAGGTCTCGCCGTACTCGCTGTCGGCGTCGGGCTGCTGGGGGAGCGAGCGGAGCGACTGGGCCAGCGACGTTCTCGTCCTGCGGAACAGCAGCTGATCGAAGGTCTCGAAGTACGCGGTGCGCACGGCACCATGAAGCGAGGATCCGGCGTACAGCCCCCACCGGTAGGACAGCGGCGCGCCCTCCCGCTCCCAGCTCCCCAGCGTCGAGGCGTGCTGTCGGAGGGAATCCAGCCGGGTCAGGGACGAGAGGGAAGCCGCCCGCTGCGGGTCCGACACCTCCAGGCTGAGGTCCTGGATGGCGGCGGTCGTGGCCACCCGGAGGCCTCGGTTTCTCACGAAGGAGGTCGTGAGCCCCACGCACAAGACGATGGCCACCGCCGTCGCGGCGACGAGAAGTCCCCGGCGCAACGCCATGACTCCCGTCCCGCCGGCCGAGACGGTCTGCGCGACCCGGTCCTGGAGGATCGCCTCGCGGAAGAGGCGCTCCAGGAAGACCCACTGGGGAATCCGGCGCGTCCCTCCAGAGGGGGGTGGGGGGGCCGCTGCCCGCTGGGCCGCGAGGGCATCGAAGACCATCGTGGCGTCGACGGAGCTCGGCGAGGCGCCCTGGGCGGCCGGAACGGCGGGCGCCGCATCGCTCACCACGACGGGCCGTACTCCCGTGAAGTGATATCCCCTGAGGAACGGGCTGACCCGCAGCTCGCTCGGGCGACAGAGCTCCACCAGGAAGGCCACGGCTCGCTCGCGGAGCTTGCCGACCTCCCGCGGGAACTCGTACGCCAGGGTCGCGCGGTCGGGGTCGGATTCCCTCGGAAGCAGCTTCAGCCTCTTGAGGGCCAGGGATCTCACCAGGAGCTCGTAGGCGCCGTTCACCCGGGCAAACTGGCGGTCCGCGTAGGCACCGGCCGGGACGGGCTCGGTCACCGGGAGGATCGAGCCCACGGCTCGGCGCGCTTCCTCGTTGGTGAGATGTCGCACGAAGTCGTCGAAATGCGGTATGCGATCGGCCTTCGTGAAGAGCACGTAGACCGGGAGGCGGATGCCCAGCGCGTCGGAGAGCTCCACCAGGCGAGCGCGAAGATCCCGCGCCAGGCGCGGAAGGGCCTCCTGCGCGTCGGGCGCGAGGAGCGCCTCGCAGGACACGCACACCAGGGCGGCACGGGGAGCCTGGGCCCCTCTGGCCAGGGCAGCCCCGACGCGCCTGGGACGCACGCGGCTGACCAGTCGCGCCCACGCGTCCTGGTCCTGGCTGACCACGCCCCCGGCCTCCACGATGAGCGTCCCGTTGGAGTACCAGACGTTCGCGCCGTCGGTGGGGGGCACGGCGTCGCCACGAAGCACCTCGCCGGCGAGGAGCTCCGGCTCGAGACCCGACCGTACGATGGAGGTCGTCTTCGTGCTGCCCGGGGGCCCGAGAGTCAGGACCAGGGGCAGCTCGCCGAAGGACGCCTTCCGCGGCGCTCCCGCGCTGGCCACCCTCCGTCTCGCCTCCGCGATGACCGCGTCGATCCGCGCCGCCGGCGTTCCCGCGTCGGCGGGTGTCAGCTCATCCTCGTCCTTCTTCTTCAGGAACCAGTAGACCACGGCGGCGAGGATGGCTCCGAGGAGCACGAAGCCGAGGCGCACGATCCACAGGGGGGCGCCCGTGAGTCCGACCAGACGGCCGATCAGCCAGCCCGTCGGCGCGAAGACGACGACCGGAAGGAACGAGGACAGGCCCAGCTTCGCTCGAGGTGTCATTCAACCGGTGGCGCGCAGAAAGACGAAGTAGATGACCCAGAGCAGGAGGACGAGGGCCCAGGTGGCCGCCGCCGCCACCAAGAGCCGCTTCATCCAGGGATCACGGAATTGGGGGGCCCTCTCCCCGGCCGGGGGTCCCCAGTCGGGCGTGAGCTCGCCGGTCACGCCTCTGATCCTGACGATCTTGTCGGACACGGCGGTCTTGATCGCTGCCAGCTGCGCGCCGTCCCCCCCTGCGTAGCGCCCCTGGAACCCGAGGAGGAGGCAGAGCAGACAGACCTCGAGGAGATCGGCCAGCTCCTCTGAATCCTGCTGCCCGAGGAGGCCGCGCAGGTTGTCGAAGAAGACCGCTCCGGCCATGTGCTCGCCGAACACCTCTTCCTGGAGAGGACGCCGGGGCCAGTCGGCGAAGATGGCGTGGGACGAGGCCAGCACGGACTCGTCCACGAGGGCGACCACGGCGTATACGGCGAGGCGGACGGACTCCGGGGAGTAGCCCGCGTCCCGGGCGGAAGCGTCCGCCTGTCCGAGGAGGCGCTTGAGATGGGCGCGGAACGCCTCGGCGTCCGCCGCGACCTGCCGATTGGTGCGGAGTCTGGCCACGGCGGTCAGCGCCTCCTGGAACGCCAGGGCAAGGTGGCCCCGGCGGCCACCCGGCCCCGCGGGCATGGTCGCACCTCCGACGGCCGCGGTGTCGTGCATCGTCAAGACCTCGAAAGGGGACTCGGAGCGGAAGAATTATACCGGGCCCGGGTGAACGTCGCCACGAACCCTCGATCCTCTACATCTCAGGCTTCGAGGACGACGATGACCTCCAGCTCGGTATCGGGCAGAGCCTCGGGGACGTAGACGCCGATGCTCCCGGACTCGCGTATACCCTTCCACAGAGCTCCGGACCCCCCGATACGGAAGTACTCGCTGCCGATACGGGGGGAGATGACGGAGGGGGGAGAGGGCAGATGGTCCAGGGGGAGTCCGGCGGTGCCCTCCTTCACCAGCGCGGCGATGTCGGTCTTCGACGCGAACTTCACGAGTGAGCGCACGTCCCGGATCAGGGCGGCCGCTCCCGTGCTCGCCCGCACACCGAGTATCCACTGGGCCTCCTTCGCCCAGCAGCGCTCGTCCTCCACCGCCCCGCTGTGCAGGAAGATGTACTTCTCGTGGCGCTCCAAGGGGATGGTGACGCAGGACGTCGGCAGAGTGATCTCGAGATGGCGCCGGATGTGACCCTCGAGGCCGTTGAAGGACTCCGTCAGGTTCCGGTGATCGTAGCGAGGTACGTCCCTCACGTCCGAGCCGAGGGAGAACGTGCACAGGGCTCCCGCCAGGCGCGCCAGCTCCGTGTACAGCTGCTCGGGGTGGGACCGCCTGGACGCCAGATGGTGCCGCAGGGGCGCGAGGCTCTGTCGGATGGCGTGGCGGAGCCAGAACCCCACGATCTCCTTCGGTCCGTACTCGGCGACCGACGACTCGGGTCGCGCGTGCTGGGAAGCGAAGACGTCGTTCTTGGCTTCCAGGATCTGAACCAGACGCTGGAGGAGATCGACGAGCCGGGGGCTCGCCCCGACCTGGAGGGCCGGGGGGACGTACTCGTCGTCGTAGACGAACTGTCCCGACCCGTCTCGACGGATCCGCGCCAGGGGCAGAGCCTCGACGCCTTCCTCGACTTCAGATGCCAGCGCCAGGCCGAAGTTCTTCCGACCGACGGCGACGGGCTTCTCGTCGCGGCCCGTTGTCTCGTCGAGGGTCGACACCGTTTCGGCGGTGAACCGGAGCCGCGACTCCGTGTCGCCCGGGGAGACACAGTTGGCCCGATCCTGCCGGTAGGAGGGGATCGTCAGGCACAGCACCTGCCGGTCCTGGGTCGGCAGGAACGCCTCGCGGATGTCGCGTGCCGGAGGCGGAGGGTCCCCCTCGGGGATCTGGAACGCGAGCCCGTCGGGCATGATGCCACGCGCGTGGATCACCGACGCCGTTCCGTTGCGAAGCGCCTCGGCGTCCAGCTCCAGCCCGAGTAGCCCGTAGGGCTCGTATCCCATCCGGGCCAGCGCGAAGTCGATGGACTCCTCGAAGTACCTGCTCTGCGCCTGGAAGTGGTGCTGGGTGAGATGCATGCCCTCGCTCCACACCACGCGGGCCAGGGGCTTCATGGCTCCTCCGTGTCGAAGCGGCGGCTGCGGGGCATCGGATTCCTGGTGCTCATGGTGCAGGCGCTCCAGCGAGGGCTCACCTGTGGCGGCCGGCTCATGCCGATTGCACCGGGTAGGTGCGGCGGGTAGGATAATACGGGGTGTCCCTGGATGGCACCAACCTCCCGTCGGACGACGAGCACCGCCGCCTGAGCGGGGCCCTCCCGTCCGAGAAACCGACGCCCTCTGCCTCCATGACCAGGGAAGAGTTCGACGGCCGGTACCCCGCGTTGAGACGCCTCACGCATGAAGGCGTCATCACGTACGAGGCGCGTGACACCGCGGGCCGCAGGGTCTTCACCCACTTCCTCGGACCCGTGTCGGACCACGAGGTGGATCGACTCGTGGGCCTGGTCGATCGACTTCCGGAAGCGGACCGGGCCAAGGTCCTCCACCGGCTCGACGTGGAGGGCATGCGTGTCCTCGTCACCGACGTCCTCGACCCCTTCAGCGGGCTCGGTCGGTGGCTGGAGACTCGGGCGTCGTCGGAGGCCCCGAGGCCTGGCGGGGGTGATCGGGCGACCACGCCGGAGGACCGGGAGGTCCTCAGCGCGTTCACGAGCCTCTTCGGGGAGCCGGTACGGCCGGGTGCGGCACCACCGGGCGGAGTGGGAAAGAAGGTCCCGGAGACGAGAGCCTCCGTGCCGCCTCCGCCGGCGCCCGAGCCGCTGCCGGTGCCGGAGCCACCGGCCAGGGTGCCCGCGACCCCGGCGGCGCCGCCGACGGAGCCCGCGGCCCCTACGACCCCTCCGCCCCCCGCGGCGCCATCCACGCCTGCCGGTCCGGGGGAGTTCACACGGCTCTTCGGCGCGGAAAGGGGGCCACCACCGGCGCAGGAGCCACCGGCCAGGGTGCCAGCGACCCCGGCGCCGCCGCCGACGGAGCCTGCGGTCCCCACGACCCCTACGCCCGCAGCGCCACCCCAGCCTGCCGGCCCGGGGGAGTTCACGCGGCTGTTCGGCGCCGAGCAGGGCCAGGCTCCGCCGGCGCCCGGGGCACCGCCGGCGCCGGAGCCAACGGCCCGGGAGCCCGCCACACCAGCGCCCCCGCCGACGGAGCCTGCGGCGCCCACGACACGTCTGCCGCCCGCGGCGCCATCCGGGCCTGCCGGGCCGGGGGAG
>JBDHGI010000104.1:0-14773 GCA_039589955.1 Gemmatimonadota bacterium
AGGGACTATGCGCGCGCTTTGGAGGAGTACGACCGGGCGCGCGCCCTAGGATCTCCGGAGGCCGAGTACCTGGTTCGCACCGGGTATATCAAGCGTAGGCAGGGCGACTTTGAGGGGGCGGCAGCCAACTTGCTGGGGGTTGGTGGAAGGCCGCACAGTGGACCTCGGAGGGTAGGCGGGGATCCCATTTCGGGACCTGTCGCCGAATCGAGTCACGCGCGGTTCCCCCTCGGGAGCCGCTTGCCAGATCGCGTTTCAGCTGAAACGTCCCCTCGACGACCTTCCGCGAAGCGGCCGAGCACAGGTGCAGCCGCGCATTGGCTCGGGCCGCCGTACGAATCCTCCCCACGTAGGAGTACCGATTACGCCGGCCCGAGGGCGGTCCATATTCCCTCCATGGCCCGCTCACGTACCCTCGATTCCCTCGCCTCCTGGCTCTCGGGCCGGACCGGCCGACGGGCGGATCGGAGCTTCCGCGTCCGCCTGGCCGTCCAGGCCATTTTCGCCGTCACCTGCGTCGTCCTGGGCGTCCAGTTCGCCCGGTTCGTCCAGGCGGCATCCTCCGGGGCCATGCCCCTGCCCACGAGACCGCCCGGCGCGGAGGCGTTCCTGCCCATCAGCGGGCTCATGGGCCTCCTGGACTGGCTCTACCAGGGCACCCTCAACGCCGTCCATCCCGCCGCGACGGTCCTCGTGCTCCTCGCCATCGCGCTGGCCCTGGTGTTCCGGAAGTCCTTCTGCTCCTGGGTCTGCCCCGTCGGCTTCCTGAGCGAGATCCTGGCGCGCTTCGGGCGCTGGGCCTTCGGGCGGAACTTCCGGCCCTGGAAGTGGATCGACGTGACCCTCAGGAGCCTGAAGTACCTCCTCATGGCCTTCTTCGTGGGCTCGGTCCTCCTCATGAGCGACGCCGCGCTGGCCGCCTTCATCGACTCGCCCTACAACCGGGTCGCCGACGTGAAGATGGGCCTCTTCTTCGTCGAGCTCAGCGCGGTGGGCACCATCGTTCTGGGCCTGCTGGTGCTGGCCTCGGTGTTCATCCAGGGGTTCTGGTGCCGGTACCTGTGCCCGTACGGCGCCCTCCTCGGGGTCTTCTCGTGGAGGTCCCCGGCGCGCGTGACCCGGCAAGCCGCGGCGTGCGTGGACTGCGGCCTGTGCGACAAGGGCTGCATGGCGAGGCTGCCCGTCTCCAGCCTGTCCAGCGTGGCGAAGATGGAGTGCACCGGGTGCCTGGACTGCGTTGCGGTGTGCCCGGTTCCCGGGGCGCTGCAGGTCAGGCTGGGCCGACGCCGCATGTCACCGCTGGCCTACGGCGCCTCGGTCCTCGCCCTCTTCCTCGCGGGCTACTTGGGGGCCCGGACGCTGGGCGCCTGGGACAACGGCATCGGGGACGTGGAGTACGTCCAGCGCATCCAGGACATCCACTCCCCGGAGTACGGACACCCCGGGTCCTGACCTCCTACTCCACGATCTCCAGGAGCTCGATCTCGAAGATGAGGGTGGCGTTGGGCCCGATCATCTGCCCGGAGCCCCCGGGCCCGTAGGCCAGGTCGCCGGGGATGGTCACCCGGTAGTGGCTGCCCACGGGCATGAGCTGGAGGGCCTCGCCGAACCCGGCGATGACGCCGCCCACCCCGAAGACCGCCGGCTCACCCCGGTCGTAGGAGCTGTCGAACTGGGTGCCGTCGAGGAGCGTTCCCCTGTAGTGGATGCTCACCTGGCTGTCCGCGGCGGGCAGGGGCCCCTCCCCTTCCCGCAGCACCTCGTACTGGAGGCCGCTCTCGGTGGTGACGACGCCCTCCTTCGCGCCGTTCTCCGCCAGGTAGGCCTCCCCCTCCTCCTGGTTCCTGGTGGCGGTCGCCTCGCGCTCAGCCTGCTGCTCCTCCATCACCGCCTCGCTGAAGGCCTGGAGGGCCGTCTGGACCTCTGACTCCGGCACAGCCGACTCGGCGCCGGCCATGGCGTCCTCCAGCCCCTTGAGGAAGGCGGCCATGTCCAGCCTGCCCTCGGCGGGCCTGAGGTTCTGCCCCATCTGCCGGCCGATGCCGTAGCTGGCCTTCTGGCTGTCGGTGTCGAGGTTGGCTGGGCCGTAGCCGCTTCCACACCCGGAGAGGAGCAGGGTCGCCGCGAGCAGCGCCCCGGAAGCACGGAGTCGCATGAGTAGGTCCTCGGTTGTCGTGAAAGGCGCCGGAAGGTAACGGCTCCGTCCCCCTCCGCCCATCCCCGCGGGGAGGCGCTCAGTCGACGACGGCCTCGGCCTCCATCTCCACCAGGTAGCCCTCGCCGATGAGCCCGACCCGGACGAGTGTGTTCGCCGGCCGGATGTGGCCGAATCTGCGTCCGTGGGCCCGGGAGACCGCCTCCCAGTCCTCCTCGCGGTGGATGTACACGCGCGTCCGCACCACGTCCTCGAGCCTGCCGCCGAGGGACTGGAGCGCGCCCTCGATCTTGTCGATGCAGAAGTGGGCCTGGGCGGCGGCGTCCGCTCCCCCGACAGCCCTGGTGCCGTGGGTGGCGGTGGTTCCGGAGACGAGGATGCGACGGGCCTTCCGCACCGCCCGGCTGAAACCCGCCAGGTCCTCCCACACCGTTCCCGACAGGCACCTGGTCCGGCCGTCGGGACCCTCCTCCACGGCATAGGGCGCGGGGAAGTCCCCGAAGTGGTGGCTCAGGTCTCCGGCGGCGGTGAGGAAGGGCGGATGGCGGTATTCGTCGCCGCAGTCCCCGGGGATGGGACGCAGGCCGGCCAGCGCCTCCTCCAGGTCCGCGACGCTCTCCTCGTCGAGCTCGAAGTCGAAGAGGCGCAGGTTGTCCTCCATGTGACGGCGCTCCCCCAGCCTGGCCCCGATGATCACCCCGGCGACGGCGGGGCGCTCGAGGATGGCGCGGCAGGCGACGTTGGCCAGGGACACGCCCAGGCGGCGGGCGCACCGGTCCACCGCCTGGAGGACGCTCTGGAAGGCGTCCCAGCCGCCGGCGGCGTCGATGAACCGCTTGTACTTCATCTGGGGCCAGGTGTCGAGGTCCTCCATGGCCGGCTCCGGCCGATCCAGCCACCGCTCGGTGAGGAATCCTCCCGCCACGGTGCCGAAGGCGAGGATGCCGACGCCGTGGTGGGCGCACAGCTCCGCCATGTCCCCCCGGGCCCGGGAATCCAGGAGCGAGTACGACACCTGGTTGGACGCCACGTCGATACCCGAGGCCAGCACGACGCGCAGGTGGTCGGTGTCGAAGTTCGTGAGCCCCAGGTGGCGGATCAGCCCCTCGTCCTTCAGATCCTGGAGCGCGAACAGACAGTCGAGCCACGCGGGATCGGCGTAGCTCCAGGCGTGGAGCTGCAGGAGATCCAGGGCGTCGCACCTCATGCGCTCCAGGGCCCGCTCCACGGCGGCCCGCACCGAGGCGGGGGTCACCGGCCCCGGGTCCGGCACCCACTTGGTCAGGAGCTCTGCCGGGGGATGATCCTTCCGGGTCCGGTAGGCGCCGGCGATGAGCTCGGAGGAGCCGTAGTGGTCCGCCATGTCGAAGGTGGACAGGCCCGCACGCACGTACTCCGCCATGGCTTCGGTGGCCGCCGCGGCGTCCAGGGTGCCGCCGTCCCGCTCCATGTCCGCCACCTGCCACAGGCCCGTGAGGACCCGGGAGATGGTGAGGCCCGGGGCCAGCTCCACGCGCGCGGGGTCGTGGCCATGGGCCTACTCCGGGGGGAGGGTGGAGAAGAGGGCGTCCACGTCCACGCCCCGGGACCGCAGGCCCCTCACCTTCAGCACGTACACGCCGCTGGCCAGCGCCATCACCAGCAGCCATACCCAGGTGGAGTGGAAGTACCAGGCCGCCACCTCGGTGGTGAGGTCCTTGCGCACGTGCACGAAGAGGAACAGCCCGAGGAGCGCCGTGCCGGCCACCGCCACGACCACCTGGAGCCCGCGGGATCGGATCACGCCCACCTCCGCCGCCAGCGACGGATTGCGCAGGGGCAGGGCCAGCACCGTGAGGCACATGACTCCGAAGTTGACGAGCATGGACAGGACCAGCACGTCCACGCCCAGGAAGAAGTCGCCGGCGAAGTGGCTTCCGAAGATGGACACCGACGCGATGAGCCCGGAGGCGACCAGGGCCACGTGGGGCGTGTGCCAGCGGCCGTGCACCCTCGCCACCCCCCGGGGGAACACCCCGTCCTCCGCCCACGCGAACATGAGGCGGGACACGGCCAGGAGCATGGCAGGAAGGTCGTTGCCCAGGGCCACCGCGGCGCCGGCCACGATGGCCACCGTCCAGCCCGGAGAGAGCAGGTAGCCCAGCATCCCGGGAGCCGTGAGATCCTGGGCCTGGGACCGCTCGGCGATGAAGCTCCAGGGCACCGCGTGGTACACCGCCGCAGTGAAGAGGAAGTAGAACGTCCCCACCGTCACCACTGCGATCCCGATGGCCAGGGGCAGCGCCCGGGAGGGATTGCGCGCCTCGCCACCGGCCTGGGCGATGGAATCGAAGCCGATGAAGCTGGAGAACAGGATCGCCGCCGCCGCCAGGAACCGCCCGACGTCCCAGGCCGGCGTGGCGACGGGGTCCAGGGAGGCGCCCTCCCGTCGAGCCAGGGCGGCGGCGAAGTCGGCGTGGTCGTAGAGGAAGCCAGCCACGATGACGATGGCACCCAGGGCGAACATGAGGACCATGAGGGGAACCAGGATGCGCTCGTAGGCCCGGATCCCCAGGAGGTTGATCCCCACCGATGCCCACAGGAAGGCCAGGGCCAGGGAGACCCGGACCGCCCCGGTGTCGAGCAGGCCGGCCAGCCCGTCCCACCCCAGGGCCACGGCGATGTCGCGGAAGAACGGGATGAGGAGGTAGGACACCACCCCGATGGCGATGGACAGCCCGAACCACTGGGAGAATGACGCGGCGAAGCCCAGGTAGGGGCTGAGGCCGCGGCTGGCGAACACGTAGCTGCCGCCGGCCCGGGGCATGGCCGACGCCAGCACGGCGTAGGCGAGGGCGGCCAGCAGCGCGGGCGCCGCCGCGAACAGGTAGGCCGGCAGCACGTGGGGTCCGATGCCGGGGACGTGCCGCTGGAGCATGAAGGGCACCACGGTGATCCCCGCCCCGAGCATGGAGCAGATGCCCGTGGCCGCGAGGCCCGCGAGGCCCAGCTGGCGCGTCAGGCCCGTGGGCCCCCTGGCGTCCGGCGCTTCCGTCATGGGCGCCATCCTATCGATGCGCGCGCCGCGGCACCACCGCCCCGAGCCCTCGAGACGGGGCCGGCGAGGGGAGCCCGCGGGGCTGCGAAAGGGCGCCTCGACCCGAGGCCGGCGACCTCAACGCCCCATCCCCCGCGGGGTGTCCCTTGTGGATGTCCGCCCGCGTGGGCCAATTGTGTGCTGGAGCCCTCCTCAGGCCCCGCGTGGGGGCCCTTTACCGAACGCTTCACCTCGGGAGCTCGACATGACCTTCGTATTCAGCCGCAGGCCGTCACGGCGCGCGCTGACCGCTCCGGTGGTCCTTCTCACGGCGACCCTGGCCCTGGGACCGCAGCCGGCCCACGCGCAGGACGGACGGGAAACCCCGGAGGAGATCCTCGCCGCTACGCAGTGGGTGGCCCCTCCCGGCGAGATCGCCGAGGCCGTCCTCGCCCCCCGGTACCTCAACGCCAGCCTCACCGGCATCAGCCCGGACCGGGACTGGTTCATCCACGGGGTCGGGGACGGCCCCGTCACCATGGACCGGTTCTCCCGGCCCTTCGACGAGCTGGGCGGCCTGTTCATCGACTTCCGGGCCAACCGCCACCGGAACCTGACCACCAGGACCGACGTGGGCATCCAGGCCATCTCCGCCGTGGACGGGCGGGTGGTGGACATCGACGTTCCCCGGGACGCCAGGGTCTCCGACGCCACCTGGTCGCCGGACGGCTCGAGGCTCGCCTTCTTCGTCCACACCGACGACGCCACCCACATCCGGGTGGCCGACCCTTCCACCGGCGACTCGCGTCAGATCACGCGCACGCCGGTGCTGGCCACCCTGGTGACCTCCTTCCAGTGGACCGCCGACGGGCGGGAGATCGCCACGGTCCTGGTCCCGGAGAACCGGGGTGCGCGTCCCCTTCCGCCCAGCGTCCCCACGGGGCCCCGGGTGAAGCAGACCGTCGACGGCGAGAACATGCTGCGCACGTACGCCAGCCTCATGGCCACGCCCCACGACGAGGCGCTCCTCGAGTGGCACGCCACGGGGCAGCTGGCCGTGATCGACGTGGCCAGCCGGCGGGTGACGAGGATCGGAGAGCCGTCCATGATCCGGAGCCTCGACTTCGCACCCGACGGGCAGCACGCCCGGGTAGAGCTGCTGCAGAAGCCGTTCAGCTACCTCGTGCCCGTGAACAACTTCGGCCGCGTGGAGCAGATCTGGGACCGCTCCGGGGCCATGCTCGCAGAGCTGGACAGCGAGGAGATGAACCTGGGCCTCGGTGGCAACACCCCGAGCGCCCCCGGCGTCGGCGGAAGCACCGGAGACGAGAGCAAGCGCCAGATCGCGTGGAGGAAGGACGGACAGGGCCTCACCTGGCTCGAGATGGAGCCGGAGCCCGAGGAAGGGGACGAGCCGGCGGCGTCCCCCGGAGGTGATGAGGGAGGCCAGGAGCGCGGCCGGAACGGTCGCAAGGACCGGGTGATGCAGTGGCTGCCGCCCTTCGACGAGGGCAGCCTGAACGTGGTGTACGAGCACGACCGGCGCATGACCGCCCACCGCTTCTCCCCCGACCACACCATCCTCTTCGCCAGCGAGCGACGGGGCTCCGACGTTCACGAGTTCTCCGTCTTCCTCGACGATCCCGAGACCAGCCTCACCCTGGTCCGCTACGACTCCGACGACTTCTACGCCAACCCGGGCCGCCTCCTCATGGACGACGGCCGCGTGTCCGGCGGGGGTCGCTTCGGCAGGTTCGGAGGCGGGGGCGGCGGCGGCCAGACCGTCCAGCTGTCCGCCGACGGCGAGTCCGTGTTCTTCGCCGGCTCGGTCTACCACGAGGATCCCATGGTGGAGGGGCCGAAGGGCTTCATCGACCGGGTGACCATCCGCACCGGCGAGAAGGAGCGGATCTACGAGAGCGAGAACGACGGCATCCACGAGCGCGTCACGGCGGTGCGGGACATCGACGCGGTCGAGCTCGTCGTATCCCGGGAGTCGCCCACCGAGGTTCCCCAGTTCTACCGGAGGAGCGGCTCCGAGCTGCAGCAGCTCACCAACAACGTCGATTACACGCCGGACATCACCGCGGCGCCCCGCCAGCGGTTCGTGGTGGAGCGCCCCGACGGATTCCGCTTCCTGGTGAACGTCACGCTGCCGCCGGGCTACCGGGAAGGCACGCGACTCCCGGCCATGTTCTGGTTCTACCCACGGGAGTACGAGGACCAGGAGAGCTACGACGAGCGCGGGCGCACCTACAACAAGAACGGGTTCCCGAGCTTCGGCACCCGCTCCATGGAGTATCTCGTGCGTCTGGGATACGTCGTGGTGGAGCCCGACGCGCCCATCGTCGGCAAGCCGGGTCAGATGAACAACAACTACGAGCACGATCTGCGTAACAACCTCGCCACGGTCATCGACGAGCTGGACGCCCGGGGCATCATCGACCGCCAGAGGCTCGGGCTCGGCGGTCACTCGTACGGAGCCTTCTCCACGCTGAACGCCATGGTGCACACGCCGTTCTTCAAGGCTGGCATCGCCGGGGACGGCAACTACAACCGCACCTTCACGCCCCTCCGGTTCCAGAGCGAGCGGCGCATCTTCTGGGACGCCAAGGACACGTACCTGTCCATGTCGCCGTTCATGTTCGCCAACCACCTGACCGGCGCCGTGCTCCTCTACCACGGGATGCACGACCAGAACGTGGGGACGGATCCCGACCACTCGCCCCGGCTGTTCCATGCGCTGAACGGGCTCGACAAGGACGCGGCCATGTACCTCTACCCGTTCGAGGACCACGGACCGGCCACCAGGGAGACGCTGCTGGATCTGTGGGCCCGGTGGACGGCGTGGCTGGACGTCCACCTCATGGACCAGGAACAGGCCGTCGTCAGCGATGACGACGGGGGCGGAACGCTCTAGGGGATGGTCATGACCCGTCCGTCGTCCCTCCGCGCCGTCATCGTAGCCTGTACCCTTCTCATCGCCGCGGCGGCCGCCGGCTGCGCCTCCGCCGGCAAGCGCCTGGAACAGGGCATGGAGGCCGAGGCCGGCGGGTCGTTCTACGCCGCCTCCATCCGCTACATCGAGGCGCTGGAGAAGGACGCCGACATGGTGGAGGCCCGGGAGCGTCTCATGGAGGCGGGAGACTCGGCCATCACCGTCGGGCTCGCCCAGGCGGACGACGACCTCAGGGCCGGGGACGCCGTGTCGGCCGGCGAGGAGCTCCTCGCCCTCGACCGACTCCTGGCGCGCGCCCGGACCGTGGGCGTGCGCCTTCCGGCGCCACCGGACTACGCCGACCGACGGCGCACGGTGCTCGACGCGGCCATCGAGGACCTCATGGCCAGGGCCTCCGCCGCGGGAGGCCGGGGGGAGTGGGGGGCGGCCCGATCCGCCTACGAACGGATCCGCAGGGACTTCTCTCCGTCCGCCGATCAGCGCGTCGCCAGCGAGGAGGCAGAGTCCGCTCTCCTCGTGGCCTGGGCCGAGGCGGAGGAGGCCGACCAGCGGTTCCGGAGGGCCTACGACCTGGCCGACGAGGCGCTGAGCGGACCCGGCGCCCTGCCTGCGGAGCTGGCCGATCGCGCCTCGGAGCTGCAGGATCGCGCCCTGGCGGACGGGACGCGCGTGCTGGCCGTGTTCCCGGTGACCGCTACCGCCACCGTGATGGACCTGGCCGGATCGGACCTGGCGGCACACTTGTCGGATCTGATGGAGCTGGAGCACTGGCGGCTTCCTCCCCTCTTCGTCGTGGTGGCGGATCCGGTGCTGGTGCGCCAGTCGAGCCGCCGCTACAACGTCCCCGGCTTCCGCGCGGCGCCGGTCCTCGACGAGGTGGGCGCCGACTTCGGCGCCCTCATCGAGCTCGTGAGCCTGCGGAGCACCGAACAGAACGTCCGCAGCCAGGTCCGCGAGGCCCGGACCCGGGACGGGCGCCTCACCAACTACACCGAGGAGTCGGGCAACGTCACCCTGACCCTGGAAGCCCGGGTCGCGATCCTGGACGGGAGGGGCGCCCAGGTGACCACGTTCGCATCACGGGCTTCCCACACGGGCAGCTTCGCCCGGGGCCGCTACCGGGGTGACGTGTCGGAGCTGGAGCTCAGCCGGGGCGAGCGGCGGCTCTTCGACCCCGTGGTCCAGAGACAGATGGTGGTGGACATGGAGGCCGCCGCGACCGAGGAGCTGGCGGGCAGGGTGGCGGACCAGGTCTTCAGCGAGGTGCTGTCCCGAATCCGCTGATACGCCGTCGGAAGGCCGCCGCCCGGACCCGGATCAGCTTCGACGCCGGTTCGAGCCCAGGGCCGCCTCCAGGCATGCGGCCGAAAGGCGATCGGGATTCCGAATGGCCTCGGGTCCGCCGGCGGAGCTCGCCCACTCCCGCACTCTGGCCGACCGGTCCGCAAACCCGAGCCGGTCCAGCGAGTCCGCCGCTGCGACCAGGAACTCGTCATCCGTGGTCGCGCCGGCCATGCCGTAGATCTGATCCGCGGCCAGGAGCTCCTGCTCGACGCGGGCCGCGGCCGAGACGTAGTCGCGGAGATGCATGAGGGCCGTCGCCTGGTGCCCCGCGGCCAGATCGAGCCAGGTGAGGGTGCACAGGGTGCGGACGGCCTCGGGGTGGACGCGGATGATCTTGTTCGCCACGCCCCGGGCAGCCTCCCGTTGTCCGTCGCCCAGCAGGGCATCGATGGCCCGGCCGTAGTAGCCAAGGGCCCTCTCGTGATCCCCGACCCGGAGGCACAGATCTCCGGCCCGGTTGAGCGGCGTGCCCTGGAACGCCCGAGGCGCGTTTTCTGCCTCGGCCTCCAGGGTCTCCAGCTTCTTCTCCCAGTCGGCCGGCACTCGCGTCGCGGGTCGCTCGGGCTTCCGGCGAAAGAACTCGGAGATGGACGACATGGGAATCCGGGAAGGGTGGACCGGGCGCTCCCTGGGGAGCCAACGGAATGTCCACTACCGAGCCCGGGAAATCAATCGGCCGCGGCGCGGAAATTCCTTGATCTCCAGGCCGATCGAGGCGTACATATGAATATAGGCTCCCCCCGGTGGATCACTCAGGTTGGACGATCATCTCACTGGGGGGAGTAACCGTATGACCCGCCTTTCCCTGATCGCCCCGCTCGCCGCCGTCCTGCTGGTGGCCTGCGCCGACGCCGGACCCTTCGCGCCCGCGGGATCGGACTTCGCCACGCCCGCACCCCAGCTGGTGGTGGTCTCCTTCGAGGGGGGAGACGCCGGGTCGACCATCCCCCTGGTGGGGACCCTGGAAGCCACCGTGGACGTCCCCGAATCAGCCACCGTCCAGGACGTGAACGTCACGGTGTCCCTCACCCACACCTACGTGCAGTACCTGACCCTCAGGCTCCGGAGCCCCGACGGCACCGTCGTCCTGCTGTCGCAGCAGAGGGGTGCCGACGGCGACGACTACACGGGCACGGTCTTCGACGACGGCGCCATGACCCCCATCGCCGCCGGGGCCGCCCCCTTCACGGGCTCGTTCCAGCCGGAAGAGCCCCTTTCCATTCTGAACGGTAAGGGTCAATCTGGCACCTGGACGCTGTCCATCCACAACGCGTGGTGGATCCAGACGGGAACGCTGGAGAGCTGGTCCCTGGAGATCACCAACGACGTGTCCACCCGCACGATCCCCGTGACCCTCGTCCTGGGGGGCATCGACACCGGCGTGCCGGACCTCACCCTGCCGGACGGGACCACGCTGTCCCAGGCCATCGCGGGTTGTGCCCCCGCGAGGAACCACGGGCAGTTCGTGCAGTGCGTGGCGCAGCTGGCCGCGAGCTGGGTGAACGCCGGCCACATCAGCGATGCGGACAAGGGGCGGATCGTGTCCGCCGCGGCGAGGGCCGGAGCGGCCTGAGGTCAGACGGCCGTCGGGGGCCCTCCGGCGCGCGCCGATCGGTAGAGCGCCTCGATGACCCTCATGTTCAGGGCCGCCTCGTCTGGGGAGTAGCGCAGGGGGCGGTCCTCCAGTACGCCGTCGGCGAAGTGCTCGACCATGAGCCGGTACTCGTCGGCGCCCTCCACCCGGTGCTCGACGACCTCTCCCCGGGCCCGGTGCTCCAGGATGCCGACGTCCCCCGTGCCGGGTAGAAACGCGGAAGGCACCCGCAGGAAGCCGTCGGTGCCCGCCACCTCGTAGAACTCGGCGCGCTCCATGGTGAGGGCGCAGTCGAAGGTGGCGAGGACGTCGTTCTCGAAGCGCAGCATGCCCGCGAGCTGGCCGTCCACGCCGCTGTCCGTCCACACCGCGCGAGCCTGCGCCTCCGTGGGCTCGGCGCCCGCCATGGTGCGGCTGACGTTGACGCAGTAGCAGCCCACGTCCATGAGCGCGCCGCCTCCCAGGTCCGGATCCAGCCGGATGTTGTCGGGACGCGTGAGCCTGAAGGTGAACGCGCTCCGGATCGTGCGCAGCTCACCGACCCGTCCGTCGCGGACCATCTCCAGGACCCGCTCCGTCCGGGGATGGAAGCGGTACATGAACGCCTCCAAGAGCTCGACGCCGTTCGCCCTCGCGGCAGCCGCCATCTCACGGCACTCGGCCTCGCCCAGCCCCAGGGGCTTCTCACAGAGGACGTGCTTGCCGGCTTCCGCCGCCTTGAGGGTCCACTCCAGATGGAGGCTGTTGGGGAGCGGGTTGTACACGGCGTCGATGCGCTCGTCCTCGAGGAGCGCTGCATAGCTGCCGTAGCGCGTGGGAATCCCCCACTCCTCGCCGAAGGCCTCCGCCCTGGCCGCGTCCCGGCTCGCCACGGCGAGAAGCTCTCCGTTGCGCGAGTTCTGGATGGCGGGGTTCACCGCCGCGCGCCCGATGTTGGCGGTGCTGAGGGTCCCCCAGCGCAGCGTCCTGGCCGGCATGGGCTCCTTCCTTTCCGGGGAGGGACGCTGCACGGTATCCGACTGCCCGGCACGGGACAAGACACCCCTGCCCGCGGGGCTTTCGGAAATCGCCGCGACAGCGCACCGTGGAGGCTCTCGACATCCGGCCCGGACCATCCGAAAGGAGATCCCCATGCCACGGCTTCACCGCGCCGTACGCCACGGCGCCGCGAGTTTCGTCGTTCCCCTCACCGTCCTCGCCGTCCTGATCGCAGCGGCCCCGGGGGCCCTCCGGGCCCAGGACACGGAGCAGGAGGCCCGGGTGGGTGGCCCGGGCTCAGCCAACTACGAGCTCGCCGCCCGCTTCGCCCCGTACAAGATCCGGGACATGGTCCACAGCACCTCGGTCGCGCCCCGATGGATCGAGGACACCGACCGCTTCTGGTATCAGTGGGAGACCTCGGACGGCACCTTCTACTACATCGTCGATCCGGCCCGGGGAACGAAGCGTGAGCTGTGGGACAACGACCGCATCGCCGCGGAGCTCACGCGCATCACCCGCGATCCGTGGGACGGGCAGCACCTGCCTATCCGCAACATCCGCTTCATCGACGACAACACGCTCCAGTTCGAGGTGGAGTCCTCCCAGGATGAGGAGGTCGAGGAGGAAGAGGAGGTGGAGGAGGAGCAGCAGCAGGAGGAGGAGGAGCAGCAGCAGCGGGCTCGACGGCCCCGGACCCGGAAGAAGGTCCACCACTTCGAGTACGACGTGAACACCCAGACGCTGCGGGAGCTGGAGGTCTACGAGGAGCCCGACAGCCATCCCGGTTGGGCGGCGGTGTCGCCGGACACGGCATGGGTGGTGTTCAGCCGGGAGTTCAACCTCTGGATGATGTCGTACGAGGAGTACCAGAAGGTCCTCGATGCACGGCGGGGCAAGTCCGGCGCCGAAGCCGACAGCGCCGAGGCCAAGGTGGAGGTGGAGGAGATCCAGCTCACCACCGACGGTGAACGGCACTACAGCTACGGCTTCGCCGGGCGGGGCCAGAACGACGAAGAAACCGAGAAAGAGTTCACGAAGCGGCAGCGCTCCGGCGTCACGTGGTCCCACGACTCCCGCCACTTCGCCCTGACCCGTCAGGATCGACGCGAGGTGGGCGAGCTGTGGGTGATCCACACCACGGGCAATGAGCGGCCTCAGCTCGAGACGTACAAGTACGACCTGCCCGGCGAGGAGGACGTCACCCAGACGGAGCTCCTGGTGTTCGACATGGAGAGCCGGGAGATGGCCACCATCGACGACGTCCCGTGGAAGGACCAGCGCATGGGGATCTTCAACGACCCCTCGGGCGGTGGAGGCTTCTTCGGCTTCGGCGGGGGCGGGGGCGGCGGCTCGGACGAGCCCCGCATCACCAAGTGGCTGTCCGACGACCCCAACGAGCTGCTGTTCTGGCGGCGGAGCCGGGACCAGCACCGGGTGGACGTGCTGTCCGCCGACCCCGCGACCGGTGAGGTCCGGGTGATCATCGAGGAGCGGCTCAACACCTACGTCGAGCATCAGTCGCCCCGCAGGCTGGCCAACGGGGACCTCCTGTGGTGGTCGGAGCGGGACGGCTGGGCCCACATCTACCGGTACGGCTCCGACGGCACCCTCAAGGGCCGCCTCACCGAGGGGCCCTGGCACGTGGACGGGATGGTGGGCGTGGACGAGGCTCGGGGGCTCGTGTTCTTTCGGGCCAATGCCCGGGAGGACGGGGAGGACCCATACTACATGCACATGTACCGGGTGGGCCTGGACGGAGGCGGGCTGACCCTCCTCAATCCGGGGAGCTTCGACCACCGAAGCGCGATGTCGGAGTCGAACCGCTACTTCGTGGACAACTACTCCCGGGTGAACACGGTGCCGGCCTCGGCGCTGTTCGACGCCACCGGCCGCAGGATCCTCGACCTGGAGGAAGCCGACTTCTCGGCCCTCACGGACGCCGGCTATCAGTACCCGGAGCCGTACAAGGTCGAATCAGTCGATGGAGTGACCGACATCTACGGTGTCATGTACAAGCCGTACGACTTCGACCCGAGCAAGACGTATCCCATCGTCCTGTACGTCTATCCCGGCCCCCAGACCGAGTCGGTCTCCAAGTCGTTCTCCACCAACGCGAGTGAGCAGGCCCTGGCCCAGTTCGGGTTCATCGTCATCACCGTGGGCAACCGGGGCGGTCACCCCGACCGCTCCAAGTGGTACCACAACTACGGGTACGGAAACCTGCGCGACTACGGACTGGCCGATAAGAAGGCGGCCGTGGAGCAGCTCGCCGACCGACACGACTTCATCGACCGGAGCCGGGTGGGCATCTACGGCCACTCCGGCGGCGGCTTCATGTCCACCGCGGCCATGCTGGTCTACCCCGACTTCTTCAAGGTCGCCGTATCCTCCTCGGGGAACCACAACAACGACGTCTACAACCAGAACTGGTCGGAGAAGCACGACGGCGTGAAGGAGGTGGTGAGCGACGAGGGCGAGGTCACCTTCGAGTACGACATCGCCAAGAACTCGGACCTGGCGGCCAACCTGAAGGGTCACCTCATGCTCACCACGGGCAACGTGGACAACAACGTGCACCACGCGGGCACGCACCGGGTGGCCGAGGCCCTCATCCGGGCGAACAAGCGCTTCGACTACTTCGTGTTCCCGGGCCAGCGGCACGGCTACGGGAACATGGGCGACTACTGGTTCTGGCTGCGAGCGGAGTACTTCGTGAAGCATCTG